>DXCU01000096.1 GCA_019115845.1 Candidatus Rubneribacter avistercoris
GGCTCGGGCATGGCTCTCCTCCAATATGCTTCTTGTCTCGACAACTCGAATCATACCGGGGCGGGCCGTGCCCTCCTTCCTATCTGGACGCTATCCTGCTGTCAAAGTGCGCAAAAAATTGTACGTTACCCATGCTTCTCTTGCGCCTCTCGTTCGGGCAGGGCATCAGAATGCATCTCCTTTCGTTGATTCGAGGGCTGCCGCCATCTCCTCCTGCACGTTCGGGAAGAGGTGGGCGTAGCGGAACGTGATGTCCGTCGCCTCGTGGCCCATTCTTTCGGCGATTGCGAGGGCGGAGAACCCCATGTCGATGAGCAGGCTCACGTGGCTGTGCCTCAAGTCGTGGATCCTGATCCGCTTCACGCCGGTCTGGGCGCAGCCGCGCTTCATCTCGTGGGCAAGGTAGTACTTCGTGGCCTTGAACATGCGCTCGTCTTGCCCGATGTCCGGGTTGTCCTCCAGATACTCCTCGACCTCGTCCCCGAGGAACCCGGGGATCTTTATCGTGCGCACGGATTTCGGGGTCTTGGGGTCGGTGATGAGGTCCCTGCCGCCCAGTCTGTGGTACGAGGCCGTGATGTACATCTCCAGCCGTTTGAGGTCGAACGAGCCCGGGGTGAGCGCCAGAAGCTCGCCTTCTCTCACGCCCGTCCAGTAGAGGATCTCGAACATGAGGTACGACATAGGCTTCTCGAGCATCGCCTCGGAGAACCTGAGGTACTCGTCTTTCGTCCAGAACGACATCTCGCCGGCTTCCTTTGCCCCCATCTTCATGGTCTTCACCGCCGGGTTGGGGTAGAGGCCGTAGTATCGCGTCGCATGGTTGAATATGGCAGTGACCTGGTTGTTGATGGTGCGCAGGTAGGTGGGCGAGTATGCCTCGCCGTTCGGGCGCTTCGCCTCCATGAGCTTGTTCTGCCAGCGCACGATATCGATGCTGCGGATATCCTCCATCCTCATGCGCCCGAAGAACGGCTCTATCTTCGTCCGGATGATGTGCCTCTTCGTCGCCCATGTGGTCTCGCGGATGCGCGGGCGCATGTCGTCTTCGTATATCTTCAGGAAATCCGAGAACTTCATCGCCATCGACTGTCCGCGCGTCGCCTTGTAGTCGCTCTCCCACGCTTCCGCCTCGGCTCTGCTGGCGAAACCTCGCTTGAACTTGTGGACGTCGTTTCCTTCCTTGTCCTTGCAGCGGAACTGCACGGTGAACGTCCCGTTCGGCATCTCCTTAACGGACATCCTCGCAATCGCCTCCTCCGCTCCTTTCGCCGAAGTAAGCGATTTCGAAGTACTCGTTGCTCACACGGCCGGGGATCACCTTGCAACCGCGGCGCGCCATGTCCTCGTTGAGCTCGCGGATGACGGCGTAGGCGGTCGTCCTGGAGACGCCCAGGCGCGCTGCCACTTCTTTGGCGGTGAGCATCCTCCTCGCTGTTTCCATTTCGTCCTCCTAGACAGTTCAATAACGAACGGTATAAGGAAATATTATACGTTCAATAACGAACGGTCAATACGTACCGTTCGAATACGTGCTATTCTTTTCAGTAAAGACAATTAAACCGATGTCGTAGGAGAGGCACCCATGAAGACAGGCGAACTGATTCGCAGATACCGCAAGATGCGCAAGATGACCCAGGCGGATCTCGCCGATGCATGCGGGCTCTCGGATTCCGCCATCAGGAACTACGAGCTCGGGAACAGAAAGCCAAGCGCTGCGCATTTGGAAGCCATAGCCAAGGCTCTGGAGATTGCCCAGGAGGCACTCTTGGAGGTAGATGTGAGCTCTGGCCGAAAGGCTCTCGAATACCTCCTCAGAATCGACGAGGAGCTCGGATTGAAGCCCTCCAGGGATGCCAAGAGCGATATCGTTCTAACGATCGACCATGGCTCCCCGAAAGCGCCTAAGCTGTCCGTTGCGTTGGAGGCATGGCTGCGACAGCGCGAGCGTTTGGATGCTGGGGAGATTTCTCAAGGAGATTACGACGCTTGGAAGGCAAGCGCTGGAGCGTCCGATTTGTAATCACCTCCGCGTTTTTCGCCCTTTTCCGAAACGGCTTGTAATCACCCCTCGAAAGCGGCTTTTTGCAAGCCACTCCAGGAATAATTTCAGGCTGTTTTCGGCGTTTCGCAGCGCTCGAATCGGCTCAGAAAAGCCTCGAATCGTCTGCTTCCCTCGACTTTTTATCCCCCTATTCTGACCTGGGGTATTCGATTTTCGACCCCTCGGAAAGGCGGGGTGATTACAAAGTGATTACAAATCGCCTTTTCTGACAGATTTCAGCTCCAGGAATAATTTCAGGTGGCTTGCAACCGTGCCCATGGGTACTCATTGTTGAACATGGTTGCCGTCCAGTGCCAAACGGCGTCCACCTTTTTGGGATAATCTGAATCATTTCCGCAGGTGAAAGAGCAAAAAACAACCCCCGGAAAAGGTCTTTTCTCGGGGGTTGTGCAGTCTCATTATTCTTGAAAGTTGCCGGTGGCTATGATGATTTATGAATACCGTTGTTCACCATTGTTCACTGGAATAATTTCAGGTGGATTGCAAATCTCACGCCTCAGGCCTATTCCCACTCAATAGTCGCGGGTGGCTTGCTCGTCACGTCGTACGCCACGCGGTTCACGCCCGGCACTTCGGCTACGATGCGGCTCGACACGCGCGCCAGCACGTCGTAGGGCAGCTTCGCCCAGTCTGCCGTCATCGCGTCGCTGCTTTCCACGGCGCGCAGGATGATGGGGTAGCCGTAGGTGCGCTCGTCTCCCATGACGCCGACGCTCTTCACGTCGGGCAGCACGGCGAAGTACTGCCACACGGGGCGCTCGACCTCGGGTCCGCCGGCCGCGTCGCGCGCAAGCTCGCCGTCGCGCCGGCCGCACGCCTCGAAGAGCCTCTCGTTGTACGTATCCAGCTCCTCGCGCACAATGGCGTCGGCCTCCTTCAAAATGGCCAGCTTGTCGCGCGTCACCGTGCCGATGATGCGGATGGCAAGCCCCGGCCCGGGGAAGGGCTGACGGTGCACAATATGGTCGGGCAGCCCCAGCGCCGTCCCCAGCGCGCGCACCTCGTCTTTGAAGAAGTGGTCCAGCGGCTCAATGAGGTCAAACGACACGCCCTCGGGAAACGGGATCAGATTATGGTGGCTTTTGATGGTGGACGCCTTGCCGCCGGTCTTGCGCGCGCCGCTCTCGATGATGTCGGGGTAGATGGTGCCCTGCGCCAGGTACTTCACCGGGCGGCCGTCCTCGGCCAGCTCCTGCGCCACGGCGAAGAACTCCTGCCAGAACTGCGAGCCGATGATGCGGCGCTTCTCCTCGGGCTCCACCACGTCGGCCAAAAGCGCCGCGTAGCGGTCCTCGGCGTGCACGTGCACGAAGTCCACGTCGAACTGCTTTGTGAACACCGCCTCCACTTCCTCGGGCTCGTTCTTGCGTAGCAGCCCGTGGTTCACGAACACGCAGGTCAGCTGCTTGCCGATGGCTCGGGCGCACAGCGCCGCCACCACGGAGGAGTCCACGCCGCCCGAAAGGCCCAAAATCACGCGGTCGTCACCCACCTGCGCGCGTATCGCCGCCACGGCGTCGTCGATGATCGAGTCCATCTGCCACGACGGCTCAAGGCTGCAGATGCCGAACAGGAAGTTGCGCAAAAGCTCGTCGCCGCAGGCGGTGTGGCGCACCTCGGGATGGAACTGCGTGGCGTAGAGCCGCCGCTCGGGGCATTCCATGGAGGCCACGGGGCACACGTCGGTCGCGGCCGTCACCGCAAATCCCTCCGGCACCCGGCTCACGGCGTCGCGGTGGCTCATCCACACGGTCTGCTCGACCGGCGTGCTGCCGTACAGCGAAGACGGAGCCGCTCCGTCGCGGCCGTCCAGGCGCGTGAGCGGCGCGGGGCCGTACTCGCCCTTCTCCGTATGCCCCACTTCGCCGCCCAGCGTGACGGCCATGATCTGCTGTCCGTAGCAAAAGCCCAGAACGGGGATGCCCAACTCGAATATCTCCGGGTCGATGGACGGCGCGTCCTCGGCGTAGACGCTCGCCGGCCCGCCCGACAAGATGATGGCCGCCGGCGCAAGCGCGCGCACCTCTGCGGCGGTGACGTCGCACGGCACGATCTCCGAGTACACGTGCAAATCGCGCACGCGGCGCGCGATGAGCTGCCCGTACTGGGCTCCGAAATCAACGACGATGACCAGCTGGCCGGTGGATGCGGTGCTCACGGATGGCTCCTTCGTATCGTGTGCCCGCGTGCGGCGCATGGCGCGCAGTGCGCGGGATCCCTCTCGTACAGCGGTATCTTACCCGAAAACGCCGGCTCCGCCTGCGAAGGCGAACCTGCCTGCACGCGTTTTGCACGAAGCGTCGACGCGTCGTTGCTGCGGCAGCGGGGGAGGCGCGGTGGCTGCCGTCGTTTTCGGTCGTCCGCCCAATCCGGCCCCATGCGTTCCGGTTGCTTCCGCTGCGCGCCCTTTACCGCCCTTTCGCGTCGAGATGGTCCCGAGAACGCTCTCGCAAATACCTCGCCGGGTATATAATATTATTGATAGAGTCACTGGAAACGAAGGAGGGGCGCCAATGCGAACCAAGCTGATGCGGGCCAAAACGCGCAGGGTTCTTGCGAATGCGCTGGCAAGCGCGTTCACGGTGCTGGCCTTGGCGCTCTCCGGCTGCACGCTCGCCGCCGATCCCCCGGCTTCGGTTTCCGATTCCGTCCAACCGACTCAACCGGGCGATTCCTCTCAGCAGGGCGGGCAGGCGCCTGTCGGCTCCGACGAGATCCCCGCCTACGCGGGCAAGCCCGTCATCGAGCTGAACGGCGGCGAGCCGTCGTTTGGCGAGGAGGATCGCGCGCTTTCCCCGTTCGAGACGTATGCCCCGCTTGATGATCTTGGCCGTTGCGGTCCGGCTTTCGCGCTCGTCGGCCCCGAGACCATGCCAACGGAGGACCGCGGCAGCATAGGCGACGTGAAGCCGTCGGGCTGGCGCCTCGTCAAATACGACATCGTGGACGGGGCGTATCTCTACAACCGCTGCCATCTCATCGCGTACCAGCTTACGGGTGAGAATGCGAATGAGCGCAACCTCATCACCGGCACGCGTTTCATGAACGCGGAAAGCATGGTTCCTTTCGAAACGCAGGTTGCCGATTACATCGAGCGGACGGGCAACCATGTGCTGTATCGGGCGACGCCCGTGTTCGACGGCGACGATCTGGTGGCGCGCGGTGTGCAGCTGGAGGCGCTGTCGGTGGAGGACGACGGGTCGGGCGTGAGCTTCAACGTGTTCGCGTACAACGTGCAGCCGGGCGTGGCCATCGACTACGCGACAGGGGAGAGCTGGCTTGACGGCACGATAGAGGGTTCGGGTGATTTCGATGCATCGCGTTACGATTGCGTGCTCAACACCAATACCAAGCGGTTCCATCTGCCATCGTGCCCCTCGGTTGAGGACATGAAAGCGGACAACCGCGAGGGCTTCAACGGCGCGCGCGAGGAGGCGCTTGCCAAAGGCTACGAACCGTGCGGCCGATGCTCCCCTTGAGGCGCACGGTTTCTTCGCCGGCGCGGCGGGCCCGATGCGCCCGTTTCCCCGATGTGCCCCCTGTGGTTTCTGCCCGCCTTGGGCCCGTCCTCGTGTACAATGCCGCGCAGGAAGAACGCGCCTGAGGGCACCGAGTCAACCAAGGAGACCATCGCATGATCATCGAAGCTTTGAAAGCCCTGTTCATCGGCATTGTGGAGGGCATCACCGAATGGCTGCCCATCTCGTCCACCGGGCACATGATTCTTGTGGACGAGTTCGTGAAGCTGCAGGTGTCGGATGACTTCCTGGCTCTGTTCCTGGTCGTCATCCAGCTGGGCGCCATCGTGGCCGTGCTCACCCTGTACTTCCACAAGCTCAACCCCTTCTCAAGCCGCAAGACGCCCGCCGAGCAGCGCAGCACGTGGCGGCTGTGGGGCATGGTGGCCATCGGCTGCATCCCGGCGGCCGCCATCGGCCTTGCGTTCGACGACTGGGTGAACGAGCACTTCTACAACAAGGTGACCGTGGCCGCCATGCTCATCCTGTACGGCGTGGCGTTCATCGTGCTGGAGCGGCGCAACCGCCGGCGCCTGCGCGAGGCGGAGGCCGCCTTGGCCGCGCCGCGGGGCCGCCATGCGCGCCCCTCGTACGGCGACGCATCCGACGAGGCCGAGGCCCAGCTGTTCAAGATCACCGATGTGGACGACATCGACTGGAAAACCGCCCTCAAGATCGGCTGCTTCCAGGTGCTCGCCATCATCCCCGGCACGTCGCGCTCCGGCTCCACCATCATCGGCGGCATGCTGTGCGGCTGCTCGCGCACGGCGGCGGCCGAGTTCACGTTCTTTTTGGCCATTCCCATCATGTTCGGCTGGGGCTTGGTGAAGTGCGTGAAGTTCTTCCTGGCGGGGCTTGCCATGACGCAGACGGAGATCGTCGTGCTGGCGGTGGGCATCGTATCGGCGTTCGTGATGTCGGTGGTGGCCATCAAGTTCCTCATGGGCTACATCAAGAAGAACGACTTCACGGCGTTTGGCTGGTACCGCATCGTCGTGGGCGCGCTCGTGCTGGGCTACTTCGCCTTCGAGAGCATGGGCATGCTGCCGTAGATCGCGCGTTTGCCTGCGCGCATCCGCCTTGCGTTCGCGAACATGCCGGGCGTGGGGCGGCCGTTGCGTCACAGAGGGCCGTATCGCGCAAGGCCGGTTTCGCGCCGACGGCCTCACATGCCCAAAAACACGGCGAGCAACGGAATGGTCACCAGCGAGCACACCGTGGTGAGGAAGGTGCCCTGTGCCATGGTGCGAACGTCGCCGCCGTACTGGTAGCTCAGCATGGTGCCGTTGGTGGCAACCGGCATGGCCGATATGACCACGAGCACGCCCAGAAGCAGCGGGTCGTCCACGAAGAAGCGGAACGCAAGCCATATGAGCAGCGGCGTGACGACCAGGCGCACCAGCGCGGCCGCCGCAAGCCGAGGCCCGCCTATCAGCTCGCGCACCGGCATGTTGGCCAGTGACGAGCCGATGATCATCATGGCAGCGGGCGTGGTGAGCGATCCCAGCGTGTCCAGCGCCTCGCCCACGACGGGCACGCCGTGGACGTTGGCGAACGTGAGGGCGAGCGCCGCCGCGCAGCTGACGATGGAGGGCGAGAGGAACGCCTTCGGCCCCATCTTCACCTTCACGCCGTATTCGTTGTCCTGCGCCAGAAACCACACGCCCACGGTGAACACCAGGCAGTTGAACGCCAGGTTGAAGATGGTGGCCAAAATGACCCCCTGCGCGCCGAATATGGCCATGATCACCGGATATCCCAGAAAACCCGTGTTGCCGAACACCAGCATGAACCGGTACGCGCCGCGGCTGCCGTGCGGAACGCGCAGCGCCGCCGTCACGGCGAACCCCACGGCGATGAGCACGACGTAGCTCAAGCACGCCACGGCCATGGTCCACAGCACCTGCGAGGGGGAGGGCAGCGATTCGGCGGTGAGCACCGATGCCAGGATCATGGCGGGAAGCGAGATGTTGAGGATGAGCTTGGAGAGCTTCTTGTCGAAGTCCTCGTCCATGAGGCGCAGCCGCTTGGCGGCGTATCCTGCGGCGCCGACGGCGAACAGAATCGCCATCTGCACGAAAATGTCGGCAAAGCCTGCGGCCATCGCTTGCTCCGTTCGCTTGTTGGGAACCGGTTGGAAAAATGCGAATGCAGCAGTATGCGCCTGCGCGCGCCGCTTGTCAAAGCGCGCCGCATGGTTGTCGCGGGAGCGGTCGGCGCGGGCGAGCGAGGTGCCGCCTGCACTCGGCGCTCCGGGACAACAATCGCCGAAGCCCCGCCGGCTTCCCGCATCGCCTTCACGGCCTTTCTCCCATGAAATTCCTTCCGAATGCGCGCGGCGCGCCCCCGAGCGCGTCGCTTTTGCTATCATGGTGGGCACACGAGGGGCGGGCGCTGCGAGGGGTCCGCCCACGCTCGTTACCGCCTGCGAGAGACATGAAAGGAACGACGATGTCTGACGAAAGCACCTCCCTCGCGGAGATCCAGGAGCATCGCGCCAAGATCGACGAGATCGACAGCCAGATCGTCGCGCTGCTCAACAAGCGCGCCGGCCATTCGCTGGTCATCCGCGGTCTGAAGCCCGGGGCGCATCTGGGCCTGTACGACGCCAAGCGCGAAGAGGAGATCTTCGCCCGCGTGTGCAGCTACAACGAGGGTCCCCTGTACAACGAGAACCTGCGCGAGATCTACGCCACCATCCTCAAGATCATGAAGGAGACCCCGTCCGTATGAGCGAAGCGAATATTCCCCCCATTCCCGACCTGGGGGCCCGCACCGACGAGATCACCATCTACGCCGGTCCGTGCTCCGTTGAGTCGGTCGAGCAGTTCGAAGAGGTGGCTGCCTGCGTGGCGGGCCTCGGCCTCACGTGGATCCGCGGCGGCGCGTTCAAGCCGCGCACGAACCCGCACTCGTTCCAAGGTCTGGGCGAGGAGGCCCTCAAGATCATGGCGGACGCGGGCGAGAAGCATGGCCTGAAAACGCTCACCGAGGTCATGGACTCCGCGCACTGCGAGATGGTCCACTCCTACGTGGACGGCCTGCAGGTGGGCGCGCGCAACTTCCAAAACTTCAGCCTGCTGAAAAAGATCGGCAAGGTCACGGCCGAATCGGGTAAGATGGTGCTGTACAAGCGCGGCTTCGCGGGCACCATCGCCGAATGGCTGGCCGCCACCGACTACCTGACCGCCGAGGGCAACGACAACGTGGTGCTGTGCGAGCGCGGCATCCGCACGTTCGAGACGGCCACGCGCTTCACCCTTGACATTGCCGCGGTGCCGGTCATCCACAAGCAGTCGCTCTACCCGGTGTGCATCGACGTGTCGCACCCCGCCGGCCAGCGCGATCTCGTGCCGTCGCTTGCCTACGCCGCCGTGGCGGCCGGGGCCGACTCCCTCATGATAGAGGTGCACCCCAACCCGCCGGTCGCCTTGTCCGACGGCCCCCAGCAGCTCACGCCCGCCCAGTTCGAGAAACTCGTGGGCGAGCTGCGCGAGGTGGCGGCCGTGTTCGGCAAGAAGATCGTGTAGGGTTTCGCCTTTGGTGTTCCGCCGGCCTTGTCGGTCGGCGGAACGGGCCGACGCTGCGAGGGGCTGGAGCACGCCGCCTTCGCGCGATCCCAGAGACTCACGTACTTAAGTACGCTTCGCCTCTGCGATCCCGCGAATCCGGCGTGCTCCAGCCCCTCTCGCTGACTTTTGTGCGACCTGGGAAGCTTTTTCCGCCGACCGACAGGTCGGCGAACCTCTCTCTACTCCAAATACGCTCCCGTCTGGCGGCCCCAGAGCTGGGCGTAGGCGCCGCCGGCGGCTATGAGCTTTTCATGCGGGCCGTCCTCGGCCACCTTGCCGTTGTCGAGCACCACGATGCGGTCCAGGCTGGCCACCGTGGAAAGGCGGTGCGCCACCACGATGGCCGTGCGGCCCTGCATGAGCGTGGCCAGCGCATCCTGCACCAGGTGCTCGCTTTCCGAATCGAGCGCGCTTGTGGCCTCGTCCAGCACGAGCACCGGGCAGTCTGCCAGAAGCGCCCGCGCGATGGCGATGCGCTGGCGCTGCCCGCCCGAGAGCTTCACCCCGCGCTCGCCCGTGACGGTGTCGAATCCCTCCGGCAGCCGTTCGATGAACTCCAGCGCGTTGGCCCGCCGCGCCGCCTCGCGGATCTGCTCCATGGTGGCGTCGGGGCGCCCGTAAGCGATGTTCTCCGCGATGGAGCGGTGGAACAGCAGCGCCTCCTGGGGCACGTAGGCTATCTGGCGGCGCAGCGACTGCTGCGTGCAGGCGGCCACGTCCTGCCCGTCCACGAGGATGCGTCCCTCCTGAATGTCGGACAAGCGCAGCAAAAGCTTTGTGAGCGTGGTCTTGCCCGCGCCGCTCATGCCCACCAGCCCCACGCGCTGACCGGCGGGTATGTGCAGGTCGAACCCGTCGAACACCTGCGTTTTCGCGTCGCCGTCGGTGTACCAGAAGCCGATGTCCTGAAAGTCGATGGCGCCCTCGCGCACCACGAGGTCGGGCGCGCCCGGCTTGTCAGCCACCAGGCGCGGCTCGTCGAGCGTGGCCGTCATGCCGCTGGCGTCGCCGAAGGCGCGGTTGAACCGCTGCAGGCCGTTGTTGATGAAGTTGAACTGGTTCGTGATGGTGTAGGTGTAGGTGAACATGATGACGAGCGTGCCGGGCGTGATGCCGAACCACGCGTTGCCGCCGGCGATGAACACCGTGACCACGCTCATGATGGTCACGGCGATGCACGCCGTGATGACGCCGCGCAGAAGCGATGCCCGCATGCGCTTGCTGTCGCGCGCCACCACCTCGCGGTTGGCCTGGTCGAACAGGCTCCGCTCGTAGTCCTCGCGTCCGTAGGTTTTCACGGCCAGGATATTGGCCACCGAGTCGGACAGCTCGCCGGAAAGCTGGTTTTGGGCCCCGGCGGCCTGCTCGTTGAGATGCAGGATGCGCTTGTACATGATGTAGGACACGCACGCGTACACGGCCAGGAGCGCCATGAGCACGGCCACATACGCCGGCACGCGCGGGGCCAGCACGGCGCAGGTGGCAATGATGGAGCATATCACCGGCAGAAACGGGAAGGTGATGGTTTCAAGCAGCAGCTGGTAGGCGCTCATGAACTTGGAGGTTTGGGACACCAGCGTGCCGCCGAAGCGGTTGGAGTGAAACGACATGGACTGGTTGCACAGCGCGTCGAAGCTCATGGTGGCCAGGTCGTAAGCGGCGGCAATCTCCAGCTTGTACATGGCGTAGTCCTGCAGCTTGCTGGCCGCCTGGCCCGCCACGTTGATGCCGATAAGCGCCACAATATAGGGGCCGAACACGGAAAGCACCTGGTCGGGCTCGGTGGGCGAGGCGCTCACGCGGTCCACGATCAAGCTCATCACGAAGGGGTTGCCGTAGGACAGCAGCGCCGTGAACGCGAACGTCGCCACCATGAGGGTCACAAACAGCCCCAGGTGCCGCTTGGTGACCATCCAGAAGTAATGCAGCGTGCGCCGCGTGGAAGAGGGGTTGCCCGCCATATGATGCCTTTCGTCGATCTCCTCGTTTTGAAGTGCCTATGGTACCACCTGGAGCGCGCTCGAAGGCAACCGCGCGGCAATCAAGGCGAGCCGACGTCGACCCGACTCCGCTCTTGCCAAGCCCCTCCGGGGCGTCCTCGGGGTCTTGCGCGGCGGATCGGTCCGGTCCACGCCGACGATGGTTTAACAAATCGGCGCTCCTCCGAATGGCGAGAAATCACCGAAATCGGAAAGCCCCAGCGGCGTATCCCCCTGCTGCGTCGGCAAAACGCCTGGTCGCTATCTGCCGCCGATTGCCACATGCCTTGTCGGAGGCGGATAATCTTCCGATTTCGGTGATTTCTCGCCATCTGAAGGCGATCTCTCTGTTAGGCCAAGGTGGCGCGAACTCTGTTGGCCGGATCCCGGGCCGGCCCGCCTCGCTCGGGCGCGGCAGAAGGCCGCCGCCCGACGGACCGGGGTCTTCCGGCCCGGCCCGTCGCGCAAGGGTCTGCCGGCGTTTTGGGGATTCCGTCCGTTAGACGGGGCCTTCCGAATGTCCGACCGGGGGCTTGTCCCGAGGTGCGGCGAACGCGGACCCGCGCCAGCGGCGGTTCAACAGGGAGGGGAGCGCCGGACGGGCGCATCGAGCGCGTTGTCGAAAGCGGCCTGCCCGGCGCATGCCAACGCAGCGCCCCTTGCGCAGATTGCGCGCGTTTGCCTGTCGCGCTCTGCGAAAAGCGGTAGAATACGAAAGCTTGTTTTCACCTCCATCCGTAGGAGATTTCTCATATGCCGATCGACATCGAAACCCTGAACGGGCCGCAGCGCGAGGCGGTCACCACGACAGACGGGCCGCTGCTGGTGCTGGCGGGCGCTGGATCAGGTAAAACGCGCGTGCTCACCTACCGCATCGCGAACCTCATCGAAAACCACGGCGTGGCTCCGTGGCAGATCCTCGCCATCACGTTCACGAACAAGGCCGCAGCCGAGATGCGCGAGCGCTTGGGCGGTCTTGTGGGGCCGCGCGCCCGCGGCATGTGGGTGTCCACGTTCCACAGCATGTGCGTGCGCATCCTGCGCGCCGATGCCGAGCGCCTGGGCTTCACGAAGAATTTCACCATCTACGATACCGACGACCAGAAGCGCCTGTACAAGGAGATCATGGCCGAGCTGGACATCGATCCGAAGCGTTTTCCCTTAAACGCCCTCATGAACCGCATCTCCACGGCGAAAAACGAGCTGGTGGTGCCGCTTGAGTTCGAGAAGCAGGCGGTCGACCCGGTGGGGAAGGTGGCCGCGCGCGTGTACACGCGCCTGCAGGAGCGCTTGAAAGCCGCGAACGCCTTCGACTTCGACGATCTTTTGCTCTACGCGTACCTGCTGCTCAAAAACCATGCGGACGTGCTCGATGCCTACCAGGACCGCTTCCGTTACATCATGGTGGACGAGTACCAGGACACCAACCACGCCCAGTACGCCATCACGGGCCTGCTGGCCGCCAAGCACAAAAACATCATGGTGGTGGGCGACGACGACCAGTCCATCTACAGCTGGCGCGGCGCCGACATCCGCAACATCTTAGAGTTCGAGCAGGACTACCCGAGCGCCCACGTGGTGAAGCTGGAGCAGAACTACCGCAGCGTGGGCAACGTGCTTGCCGCCGCGAACGCCGTGATCGCCAACAACCAGCACCGTAAGGCGAAGAAGCTCTTCACCAGCGCGGAGGACGGCGACAAGATACAGGTGTACATGGCCGCCGACGAGCGCGACGAGGGCCGCTGGATAGCCGGCGAGATAGAAAAGCAGCGCGCCTCAGGGCTGTCGTACAACCAGATGGCCGTGTTCTACCGCACCAACGCGCAGTCGCGCATGCTGGAAGACATGCTCTTGCGCGCGGGCGTGCCCTACCGCATCGTGGGCGGCACGCGCTTCTTCGACCGCGCCGAGATCCGCGACGTGATGGCCTACCTCACGCTGGTGGTGAACCCGGCGGACGACATCGCGGCCAAGCGCGTGGTCAACGTGCCGCGCCGCGGCATCGGCAAGACCACCATCGAGCGCATCGAGCAGTTCTCGCGCGAGATGGACATGCCGTTTCTGGAGGCGGCGGAGCTTGCCATCGTGGACCCGGAGCTGCGCGCGTCCACGCGCCAGTCCGTCGCCGAGTTCGTGGGGCTTTTGAACGAGGCGCGCTCCTACGAAGGCGACCTGCGCAAGGTGGTCGAGGCCATCATCGACAAGAGCGGGCTTATCGGGGCGCTGCAGGCCGAGAACACCGACGAGGCGCGCGGTCGCATCGAGAACATCCAGGAGTTCCTGGGCGTTGTGGACGAGTTCGTGGACACCCACGACGAGGAGGGGGTGGAGGTTCCGTCGGCTTACCAGCCGACGGAACCGGCCGACGCTGCGGGCTCGCCCGACGGCGCGGGAGCCCCTTTCGCGAACCGCGGCGCGGGCCAAAGCCCGCTTGGGTTCGCGACGGGGCTCCCGCACTCGTCGGGCGAGCCCTCGCTGGCTTCCTCGGGCGAACCTGCGAGCGAGGTGTTCTTCGCCGCGCCATCTGCCGGTGCGGAGGACGAGGGGCAGCCCGTGCGCGTTTTGCGGGGCGACTCGCTTGCGGACTTCATCGAGTGGGTGCGGCTGCGCACCGACCTCGACACGGTGGCCGAGGACGGGCGCGCCGTCACGCTCATGACCGTGCACTCGTCGAAGGGCCTCGAGTTCGACTGCG
The DNA here is from genome assembly GCA_019115845.1 of Candidatus Rubneribacter avistercoris. Classification (GTDB taxonomy): domain Bacteria; phylum Actinomycetota; class Coriobacteriia; order Coriobacteriales; family Eggerthellaceae; genus Rubneribacter; species Rubneribacter avistercoris. Next base: position 13,830 of record DXCU01000096.1, read on the forward strand.
TGTTCGTGGCCGGCATGGAGGAGACGCTGTTCCCGCATATGAACAGCGTGAGCGACGCCGCCGGCATCGAGGAGGAGCGGCGGCTTGCCTACGTGGCCATCACGCGTGCCCGCAAGCGCCTCTACCTCACCTGCGCCTACGCGCGCCAGATCTTCGGGCAGACGTCGTCGAACCCCGTCTCGCGCTTCATCCAGGAGATCCCGATCGAGCTGCGCCAGACCACGGGCCTCGGCTCGGCGGGCTTTAGCGGGACGGGCTGGGAGAAGCGCGGAAGCCGCAAGGGCATCGCGGGCAGCGGCACGGAGGCCGGCGGCGGGCGCGTGTTCGGGCGCTCGAGTGCCTCAGGCTCGGCGGGTCGCGCCGATGCGCGGCAGGGCCGCGTGGCCGGCAGTTACGTGCGCCCCGGAGCGGAGAAGAAGGCCGCCGCCAAGATGACCTTCGCAAAGGGCGACACGGTGGACCACAAGACCTTCGGCCGCGGCACCGTCATCAAGGTGGACGGCGACACCCTCCATATAAAGTTCGCCAAAACCGGCCAGACGAAAAAGCTGCTGAAAGACTACGCCCCCATCGTGAAGATCGGCGGGTAGGGCAGCGCTGCGGACGGCGGCGAGGCAACGGCATGGAAGGGGACGATCCCGGCAGACGCGGTACTCGCCAGGGCGTCGCCGTGCGTTATCCCAAAGCGGAGAGGTCGACTTCGTAGCGCATGCCTTCGGGGAGGCGTTCCTGCTCGAGGAACATCGTCATGTACAGAGGCAGGTAGGTGACCCTGCCTTCGCGGGCGACGTTTCCCTTGCTGAGCACGTAGGCGTGCTCGATGCCCCACTCCTTCACGTCGAGAACGTTGGAGAGGGCGCGATGTCGTTGCCAGTCGTTGCCGGACTTCACCTCGATGGGGATCACCCTCTTGCCCTGCTGCGCAACGAAATCCACTTCGCCCTGCCGTTTGCTGTTGAAGTAGTGCAGGTTGAAGCCGTGGGCGACAAGCTCCTGCGCGACGGCGTTCTCCACGATGCTTCCCATGTTGACCTCGAGGTTTCCCTGGAGGATGTCGAATTGGACGTTTCCCAAAGAGCTTGCGCAGAGAAGCCCGACATCGCCCATGAACAGCTTGAAGAGGCTGCGCTTGGCGTTCGCCGCAAGCGGCGTTGTGGGGGCGTTGACGTTGTAGCAGGGCAGGGCCACGCCTGCATCGGCCAGCCAGAGGAAGCTGCTCTCGTAGCGGTTCTGCCGCGCCGTCTTCGCGAGGTCGGCCAACACGAAGCGACGGTTCTTGTCGTCGAGCTGGGAGGGGATGGCGTCGAAGATGTCCTGGATCTTCGCCTTGTCCCCGCCTGTCGCGTACTTGGCGATGTCCTGCCGGTACAGGGCGGTGATGTCGCGTTGCAGTCCCAGCATTTGGGCGATGTCATGGGTGTCGACGTATCGCTGCACGACTTCGGGCATGCCGCCCACCACGAGATAGGCGGCGAAAAGGCGCATCATGGTTTCGTGCACGGCGTCGCTTACGGGCTTTTCCGAGAGGAAGCTGCTGCGCAAAAGCTCGATCGTTTGATTTTGGACGCCGTTCGCAAGGCAGAACTCCTCGAAGTCCAGAGGATGCATGCGAAACGGTTCCTCGAACCCCACCGGATAAGAAGCCACCTCCTTGGTTCTGACCCCCAGAAGCGAGCCTGTTTCCACGTAGTCGAACCTACCGTCTTCCACGAGGGACTTGATGGCGGTTCGCGCACGCGGGCATTCTTGGATCTCGTCGAGAAGCACGAGCGTCTTTCCCGGTTCGAGGGGCGTGCGCAGGTACGCGGTGAGGTTCGCTGTGATGGTGTCGGCATCGATCGACTTCGAGAAGATGGAGGCCGCTCCTTCGTCCATAAGAAAGTTCAGTTCGGCGAAGTGCTCATAGCGCTTTTGCGCGAACGCACGCACTAAGGTGGTCTTCCCGATCTGGCGTGCGCCGGAAAGCATCAGGGCTTTCTTCTTCGTCTCTTTGTGCCAAGATTCCAGTTTGTCCCAAGCTTTCCGATAGAGCATGGTTCCTCCACGTATCAATTTGCAACGATTTTCAGCTCCATAATATGCCTTCTGCAACGTTTTTCGCAATAACGAACCACATATTGCGACGTTTTTCCGAATTGACGGTGGCTGACGGCACTCACATGCCCTTGGGACGGATAGCTAGACGCGCGTAATCCTGTCGTTGGTGGAAGACGTGAGCGGCAAACACGGTGTTTTGCCTGAAGAAACACAGCACCACGTAGGATCCCACGAACACGGCGTGGTAACCAAGCGCTGCCAAATCGGGCATACGGGAAAGGTCATAGAGGTTGGGGTTCTCGCACACGAGCGCTATCTGTCGGTCGAACTCGTCTGCAAATGCGCGGGCGGGCTCCGGATTGTTTGCTACGGTCGTAAGATATTCAATGATGCCCTCGTAATCATGCTGTGCTCCGTCGAGCATCATGAACTCATAGGCCATAACGCTCCCTTATGTCCTTAACGAACGACGCGCCGTCCGCATAGCGACCGGTGGCGAATTCGTGTTCCGCGCGGGCGACGCGCTCCATAAGGCGCATGCGAGCCAATTCCTCCTGCAGCGCCTCGTAATCGTCGCTGCGCATGACGACGAAGGCGTCGTAGCCGTTGCGGGTAACGGTGACGGGGGTGGCCGCCTGCTCAACCGTTCGGGCGAAAGCGGCCGTGTCTTTCATATCCTTGATGGGCACGCAGGTGGGCATGATAAACTCCTTTCCTTAATTATGGCCTGATTATACCATGCTGCGGGGAGCGAAGCGGGAAAACCGGTGCGTCGGCGTCGGTGGACGTCGCCCGGTTGGTGCGGCTTCTCCGTTGCGTTCTACGCCCCGCTTACGCACCCCGCGCACCAGGCGCAGGCGGCGGGGGTGGCGGCGATGCCGCCGAGGGCGCTTTCGCGCAGCTCGAAGGGGAGGGCGCGCCCCACCTTGTCCATGGCTTCCACCGTTTGGTCGAACCCCACCAGGTTGCCGATGCCGGCGAGCGCGATCTGGGCGCTCGCGAGGGCCACGGCGGCTCCGGCGGCGTTGCGCTTCTGGCACGGCACCTCCACCAGCCCCGCCACCGGGTCGCATACCAGTCCCATGAGGCTCATGAGCGCGTTGCCGGCGGCGTCCAAGCATTGGGCGGGGGTGCCGCCCGCCAGCTCCACCGCCGCTGCGGCCGCCATGGCCGCCGCCGAGCCCACCTCGGCCTGGCAGCCGCCCTCCGCGCCCGATACCGTGGCGTTGCGCGTGATGAGGTATCCCACGGCCGCCGCGCAGGCAAGCCCCTGCACCAGCTGATCGTCGGTGTAGCCCTTTGACTGTTGAAGGGCAAGCAGCACGCCAGGTAGCACGCCGGCCGACCCAGCGGTGGGGGCCGCCACGATGCGCCCCATGGAGGCGTTCGTTTCCAGCACCGCCATTGCGAAAGCGATGGCGGCGGCCAGCTGGTCGTCGCAAAGCGACTTTCCCTCAACGCTCAGCTGGGAAAGCTTGCGCGCCTCGCCTCCCAAGAGGCCGCCCATGGAGGGCAGCGCCTCGCGCGCAGGTGCCGTGGCCGCCTCGCGCATCACGGACAGCGCCGTGCGCAGGTAGCGTTGCGGGAAGGTGGCGCGCCCCAGGCTGGCGGCAAGCGCCTCCTCGCGTGCGAGGAACGCTTCGGAAATGCGCGCCCCGTTCCGCTCGCACCAGGACAGAAGGGCCGCGCCGGTGGGGAAGTCCAACTCGGAAAACCGCCGCAGCGCATCGTCGGCCGCATCGGCCGCATCGGTCCCGGGCGCGCCGGCTGCAGCCCCGGACCCGCCCTGCGTGTTTCGCGCCGGGCCGCAGGCGGTGCCGGGTATGACGCGCACGTCGCGCACGGCGGGGTGGCTTTCGATGGCCGCCTTGGCAAGCGCGTCCACGTCGTGGTCGGTCTCCAGCACGGTGTAGGCCACCTGGCCGCGCCGCTCGCGGAACATGCGCGCGGTGGCGATGTTGACTCCCCGGTCGCCTAAGCTGCGCGCGATGTGCGCGAGCACGCCGGCCACGTCGCGCTGCCGCACCACCACGCTCGTGCTCTCCCCGGTCACGTACACCTCTATGCCGTCGATGCGTCGGATGACCGCCGCGCCGCCGCCTACGCTCTCGCCGCGCACGCTCATCTCGTTGCCGGCGGCGTCGGTTGCGCGGATGTCGATGGTGTTGGGGTGGTCGTAGTCGTCCGAGTCGGGCAGCGGATGGAAGGAAAACGAAAGCCCCGCCTGCTCGGCCAGTGCGAATGAGTCGCGAATGCGCAGGTCGTCGGCGGTCAGGCCCAGCATGCCCGCCACGAGCGCCTTGTCGGTGCCGTGGCCGGAAAGCGTGTGCGCGAACGATCCTAGAAGCGAAAACTCCACGCGCACCGGCGCATCCAGGCACAGCCCCCGCGCCATGGAGGCGATGCGCAGGGCGCCCGCCGTGTGCGAGCTGGAGGGCCCCACCATGATAGGCCCGATGATGTCGGTCAGTCCGATCGTTTCCATGAAGCCGTCCTTCCAGCCGTTTGGTGATCCGCCATTCTATCATGCGCCCGGCCGCCGGCTGCGCAGGTGTGGACAAAGGCGCCGCTCTTCGGTACCATCCAGCATCATCTGCCAAGGAGGTGTCGTGTCTGCCCGGTTTCGGTTCGTGCGGCATGCTGTGGCGCGCAACGTGCGGCACGCGTGGCCGTGGTGGCTGGGCTTCGCCCTCATGTGGCCCGTCCGCTACATTCCAAGAACGAGCCTGTTCTTCGATGCGTTTCGCGAATGGGGGATGCTGCAGCTTCTTGGATGCGCCCTCGCGTTCTTGGTGCTGCTCGCTGCCTCCCGGCCTTTGCGCCGGCTGTCCGTCCGCGCTGCGCGCGCGGGGTCGTTCGGCGTCGGGGTGGCTGCGTCTTTGGGGTTCGTCTGCATCGGGGACGGCGGGAACGGGCTTCTCCTTCCTATCGGCTATGCGGTTATCGGGGCGGCGCATGCGGGATTCCTTGCGTTGTGGCACCGCGCTTTCGGCGGGATGCGGGCGTTGGACGTCATGGTGTGCCTTGCCCTGGCGTCGGTCGGCCTTGCCGTTGTCGACAGCGCGCTGTTGCTGCTGCCCGACCAGGTTGCGCGCTCGCTCATGGTGCTGCTGCCGCTTGCCTCGCCGGCGCTGCTGTGCCGGACCTTGCCCTTAGCGGCGCCCGCTTGCGAAAAGGGGCCGCGGCGGGGTGTGAAGGGAGCCGATGCGGGCTACTACGTCCTTGCCGTGGTGGTCGGGTGCGCGTTCGGGTTCATGAGTAAGATCGTCCACCAAGGACCTTCGCTCGGCAACGATCTGCTCTCCGTAGCCACGCTGCTGGTCATAGCCCCTGCGTTGGCGGCGTCGGCGCCCTTCGTTGAAACGAAGGGGTTCCGGCCGGTTCTCATGCAGGTGGCCCTCCCCGTCGTCGCGGCGGCCTTCCTGCTTCTGCCCATAGCCCCCTGGCCCTTGTCGGTGACGAACACTTTGTGCATAACGGGGGGCGTACTATTTCTACTTCGCCATGTTCGCGTTTTGGGCGTCGGAGTCATCTTCCAAGGGGTTCGCCCCGTTCGCGCTGTTCTTCTTCCTGCAGTCGTTTGCCGAGCTCGCCTCGTCGGCTGCGGCCGCCCGCGCGCTTCCCCTCCTCCAGGATTACGGCAACGCCCTGTTCGTCGTGGCGCTGGTGGCCGTGTACGTGTTCTTCATCGTTTCGAACGCGTTGGCGAAGCGCGCCGACGCGGACCTCGGCGTGGCGGCGGGCGAGCGGGCCCACCGCGAAGCCCTGATGGACGCAGCGTCCTCGTTCGACCTCACCGAGCGCGAGCGCGAGGTACTGGTGCTCCTTGCTTTGGGCAAGTCGCGCAGGGCCGTGGCCGCAGAGCTGTTCGTCAGCGAGGACACCGTGAAAACCCATACCCGAAACCTCTACAGGAAGCTGGGCGTCCATTCCCGAGACGACCTGAAAGGGCTGCTCAACAACCATTCACCCTTTTCGGGGTAAAGGGTTTGCGCCCGTTTCGCCCCCATCTGCCCCTTACCTTTTCCTGCCAAGGCGCCTACGTTGTCCTTGGGGCGGCGCCGAAGCCGCCTTTGGAGAGGGCATCTTCGAGCAAGGAGGGACAAGATGGAGAGGACGCGAAGGGATTTCGTTTTGGGGGCGGCGGCTGTGGGGACCGCAGCTGTGGGGGCCGCGCTGTTCGGATGCGCGCCGCAGACCGCTGCCGACGGGCAGGGGTCTGCACAGGCTGGCGCGACCGGGGATGCCCTGGCATGGGACGAGGAGGCCGACGTCGTGGTGGTGGGCGCCGGCGGCGCGGGCGGCGCGGCGGCGTACGCGGCGGCGAAGGAAGGCGTCAAGGTCATCGTGCTGGAGAGCATGCCGAACACCGCCTTCTCCTCCACGTCGCTGTGCGGCGGCTACATGACGCTCGTCGATTCGGAGGAGCAGCGGGCCGAGGGCGTGAAGGACACTCCCGACGCGCTTGTCTCGGACCTCAAAGCTTGGGGTGCGGACATCGACGAGGACGTGGTGCGCCGCTACGGGGAGCTTGGCCACGAGTACTCCCTTGTGCTCCAGGAACTGGGGGTTGCCAAGCTCAGCGAGGCCATCACGAAGGCTCCCGGCAGCAGCATCCCGCGCACGCTCACGCTCGACCCCAAGGACCATCAGCAAAAACTGACGGACGCCGCCCAGGCGGCCGGCGCGGACTACCGCTTCGAGACCGAGGGGCAGCGGCTGGTGACGGACGGCGGCAAGGTGGTGGGCGTCGTCGCGAAGAAGGGCGGCACGGAAACCAGGATCCGCGCGAGCAAGGCCGTCATCATTGCCACGGGAGGCTTCACCAGCTGCCCCGACCTGCTCGAAAAGTGCATGAAGGGCCTGTCGGCCATCAAGAGCATGGCCTGCCCCGCGCACACCGGCCTCATGCACTACGCCGCGTTCAACCTGGGCGCGCAGTTCGACGGCATCCCCTGGATCTACGCGAACGAGGGCATGCATCCGACGGCCAGCGACATGAACGGGTACGCGAACCTTTTCGTCTACGGCGCCGTGAAGGTCAACGCCGACGGAAAGCGCTACGTGAACGAGGGCATGTTCATCGGCAACGCCATGACGCGCGCCCTGCTCGACCAGCCCATGAAAGACGGGGAGTACTTCAACTACCAGATCATGGATCAGAAGGCGTACGATCTGGCCGCTGCGGCCGGCAAGCCTTTGGGGGTGTTCGAAGAGAACAAGGACCTGTTCGTCCAAGCCGACACGTATGAGGAGCTGGCCGAGAAGCTGGGCGCGCCCGACCTGCCGGGTGCCATGGCGCGCTACAACGAGGACATGAGCGCGACGGGCGTCGATTCGGCCTTTGGACGCGACGTGCTGTACGGCCAGGGCACCGGGCAGCCGTTCCCGCTCGACACGCCGCCCTTCTACGCGTTCGCCAACGTGCCGTGGCTTGCGTACGATCCGGTGACCACGTTCATCGTCAACGCCGACTCCCAGCTGCTCGACCAGTACGGCGACCCCATAGAGGGCGTGTACGCCGTGGGCGAGATAGCTCTCCGCCCGGCGCTTGGGAACGTGTACTGCCAGGGTGCCGCGACGGGCGCGGGAGCCTGCTTCGGCCTGCAGGCCGGCCGCGCGGCCGCGCACCTGGGCGAGTAGGGAGGCGAAGGCGCCAGGCCCGCGCCGCCTCGGATGGGGCTTGGGCAAGATCGGCCAAGATCGGGCGGGGCCCGCGTTGCGGAATCGGCGCGGGTCCCGCCCACTTTCGCGAGATTCGGTGGTGAAACGCGGTCCCCGCGCGCTTGCGCGCTATACTAGGCCCCGTCGCGTCTGCGCATGCTGCGCGTCGCGCGCCCCGTGAAACCGAACGATCCCGGTCCGCCTGCGGCGGGTCGGACTCCCGAAGGAGCGCAACTATGCCGGCATCCTCGCCGATCATCGTGGTGGGACACAGGAACCCCGACAACGACGCCATCTGCTCGGCCGTGGGCTACGCCTACCTCAAAAACGAGCTCGCGCGCCGCGAGGAGGCCTCCGGCCGCCCGGCGCACTCCTATCAGCCCGCGCGCCTGGGGCCGCTTCCGCCGGAGACGGCGTGGGTGCTGGAGAGCAACGGGCTTCCCGCCCCCGACGTCATCGGGCACATCCACGCGCGCGTGCTTGACGTGATGACGCCCGACCCTATTTCCATCAGCCGCAACGCCACGCTTTTGGAGGCGGGGCGGCTCCTGCGCCAGCACAACATCCGCGCGCTTGTGGTCACCAACGACGACGGCACCTACCGCGGCCTTGTCACCACGCGCATGATCGCGGAGCGCTACATCGCCGCCACCGATGTGCTGGAGGCGGGGGGCGCCAACGAGATGGCGGTGGCGGGCGACCTCATCGCCTCGCTCGGCCAGAAGGTGGAGGACATCATCGAGACGGACGTGCTCGTGCTGGACAAGGACGGCCTGCTCAAGGAAGCCGTCGAGGACCTCATGGCCAGCGCGCTGCGCGAGGCCGTGGTGCTTGACCCTAACGGGTTCGCCATCGGCATCGTCACGCGCTCGGACGTGGCCGTGCGCCCGCGCCGCCGCGTCATCTTGGTGGACCACAACGAGACGCGCCAGGCCGTTCCCGGCATCGAGGAGGCCGAGGTGGTGGAGATCGTCGACCACCACCGCATCGGCGATGTCACCACCACGTCCCCCATCAAGTTCACGAACCTGCCCGTGGGCTCCAGCGCCACCATCGTCACCATGGAGTTCCGCCGTTTCGACGTGGAGATACCTCCCGCCATCGCCGCGGTGCTGCTGTCGGCCATCATGACCGACACGGTGGTGCTCAAGTCGCCCACCGCCACCTACGTGGACCGCGAGCAGGTGGAGCATCTGGCCGGCATCCTGGGGGTCGACCCCGTGGAGTTCGGGCTGTCGGTGTTCCGCTGCCGCGGGGGAGAGGCGAACATGCCCGTGGAGAAGCTGGTGGGAGCGGACTCCAAGGAGTTTCAGCTTGGCGACGCCACGGTGCTCATCGCCCAGCGCGAAACGGTGGATTTGCCCGGCGTCATGAAGCGCGAGCAGGAGATCCGCGAGGAGATGCGCCGCCTGAAGGACGTCCACGGCTACGAGTTCGTGCTGCTCATGGTCACCGACATCGTGGCCGAGGGCAGCCAGCTTCTCTGCGAGGGCAACCGCCGCATCGTCAACCGCGTGTTCGACATCGAATGCACGGGCGAGGGCGGCACGTGGATGCCCGGCGTGCTGAGCCGCAAGAAGCAGGTGGCCGCCAAGATACTGGGCGCGTAGCCCGCGCTTCGCCAAGCCTACGCACCCAGCTGAGAGGGTTCGCGCCAGCGCTTTTCGAAGAACGAGACGAGGAAGCTGCGGAACGCGGCGGCTTCCTCACGCCCGTCCGCCTCGGCCTGCGAGATCTCGAGCGTGCGGACGAACCGCGCGTCGGCCAGCGCAGCGAGCCGCGCGCTGCCCTCGCCCAGGCCGCCCCAGCTGCGCTCGGGCCAAAACCCCACGCCCAGGCCCAGTCCTATCATGCCCCTCACCACGGCGGGGCTGTCGCTTTCAAACGCCACGTGCGGCGCGAAGCCGGCTTGCGCGCACAGCTCGTCGCACAGCGAGCGGAACGCGCGGCTGCCGGCCAGGCAGATGAACGGCTCGCCGGCAAGCTCCTCAAGGGCAAGGGGGCCGGCGATCTTGCGGTCGGCCGGCACCGCCACCCCGATGCGCTCGACGAAGCGGGCGGCCTCGAAACCCCGGTCCGCGCGGTCCGCGCCGCCGTGCACCGTGCGAAGTCGCACGTCCCAGCGCTGCGAGGCGGCGTCCTGCATGACGACGAAACGCGCGTCCGCGTGGTCGGCGCGCCAATCCGCAATGGCCTCGACGGCCATGCCCGAGGCCGACTCTATCGCCAGGCGCACGGTGGTCCGCTCGCGCCCGGCGACCTCGGCCAGCTCATCGGGCAGCGCGTCGAGCGCGGCCAGCACAGGCCCCACGCGGTCGCGCAGCGCCTCGCCGCAGGGCGTGAGGCGCACGTTGCGCCCGACGCGCTCGAGCAGCCTCACTCCCAGCTCGCGCTCAAGCCGCTTGATGGACTGCGTGAGCGCGGGCTGGGCCACGTTGAGCCTCCGCGCGCTGTTCGTGACGTGCTGCGTGCGCGCCACCTCCTCGAAGTACCGAAGCTGCTGAAGCTCCACCGTCCGCCTCCTCGCATGCTCTCAAAATCAATAATTTTCATCATATCATTTAAAGCTGAAAGATATATTAGACGATAAGGGGGGCCGAAGCGTACGCTGGGGCGCGAAAGGCGGACGGCCGTCGTTCGGGCGCGGAGCGCGCGGGAAGCGCGCAGGGCGCGCGGGACACAGGCGACGGAAAGCGCGCGCAGGGCGCGCGGGATGCGGAAAGCGAGGGACGAGGAGCGCATGGCGGAGGTTCTGGAGGCGGCGATGCTCGTCTGCTTCGGCCTGTCGTGGCCGATCAACGGGTACAAAAACTACAAGGCGGGCACGGCTGTCGGAACAAGCTGGCAGTTCATCGCGCTCATCACGGCGGGGTACGCGGCCGGTATCGCGGCGAAGTTCGCGTCGGGGACGCTGAACTGGGTGCTGGCCGTCTACGTGATCAACCTCGCGTGCGTGGGGTTCAACTGGGCCGTGTACTTCCGCAACCGCCGCCTGGACGCCCGGCGCGAGGCGCAGGACGCGGTGGCTTAGCGCGCAGGCGCCCCGGCCGCGTCACAGCACCACGTCTGCGAGCGGGCGCTTCGGCACGTGGTGAACGCCCTCGTCGTCGCGCCAGTAGGCGGTGGGGCCGTCCGGGGCCGCAGCCTCCAAGCGCACCTTTTCGGCGGGTCGGCCGAGCGCGAGCACGAGGTCGGGCCTGAACCGCTCCGCGTCGATGCCGAGCGCCTCCGCCACGCCGCGCTTCTTGAACGATCCCACGATGCAGCCGCCGAACCCGGCCTCCGCGGCTTGCAACATGATGGTTTGGGCGGCTATGCCCTCGTCCCAGAAGGTGAACGCGTCGGCGAGCGAGCGATCCCGGTCGCAGCAGACGACGATGTAGCCGCCTGGGCGCTCGCCGGGCTTTGGCCCGTCCCAGTCGGGCAGTGCGCGCGCCCAGGCGCAGCAGGCGAACACCTCCGCGCATTCCCGCTCGTCGGACACTATGCGGAAGCGCAGCGGCTGGGCGTTGCCGCTCGAGGCCGCAAGGCGGGCGCCGTCCACCCACGATTCCAGCAGCTCGCGCCCGATGCGCGCGGACTCGTCGAATCGGCGGTAGCTTCGGCAGGCGGCTATGGTGTCGCGCAGCATGGGGCTCTCCTTCCTCAAGATCCGCAGTCGGCGCGCGGGACGCGCCTTCGGTTCCGTTTCCGGGATTGCGTCGCGCGCCGGCCCGCTTCGCATTATAATGGAGCGAACCGCTTCGGTATCAATTTCGCCGGGCGGGCGACTTGTCGGGTCGGGCGGCGGCTTGCCGTCTCGACGCGGCCCGTCTCGCCCGCCGCGGTGCGCCCCGTCGGAAGGAGAGCCATGAACCCGAACCGCCTGATGAGCCTCTTTTTTGAGCTCGTCCGCATCGAAAGCCCCTCGCGCCACGAGGCAGCGATGGCCGCCCGCTGCGCCGAGGAGCTGTGTGATCTGGGCTTTTCGGTGCGCTTCGACGACTCGGCCGCGCGGACGGGGTCGGACACGGGCAACCTTATCGCGCATCTGCCCGGCACCGTTGCCGGCGCGCTTGCGCTCTCGGCGCATCTTGACACCGTGCGGCCGTGCGCGGGCATAGAGCCTGTCGTGGAAGGCGGCGCGGTTCGCTCGGCCGGCGACACCATCCTGTCCGCCGACGACAAGGCCGGCGTGGCGGCCATCCTCGAGGGCGTGCGCTGCGCAGTGGAGGCGGACGCGCCCCGGCCCGACATCACCGTGCTGCTCACCACCTGCGAGGAGCTGCATCTTCTGGGCTCGAGCGCGCTTAATGCCTCCGAGCTGCCCGCCGGCGCTCCGTGCTACGTGCTGGACGCCGACGGCGCGCCCGGCACCGTCATCGTCGGCGCTCCGTGCCACTGGGCGTTCTCCGCGCGCTTCGCGGGCCGCGCGGCGCATGCGGGCGTGGCGCCGGAGGAGGGCGTTTCGGCCATCGCCATGGCGGCTGCGGCCGTGGACGCCATGCCCCTTGGCCGCATCGACGAGGCCACCACGGCCAACGTCGGCACCATCCGCGGCGGACGCGAGACGAACGTGGTGCCGGACGCCTGCGAGATCACAGGTGAGTGCCGCTCGCTTGCGCCCGAGCGCGCCGAGGGCCAGAAGGCCGCCATGACCGCCGCCCTCCGGGACGCCGCCGCGCGTTTCGGCGGCTCGGTGGAGGTCGAATGGACGAAAAGCTACGACGCCGTGCGCTACGCCGAGGACGACGAGCCCGTGCGCCGCGCGGTCGCCGCGGCCCGCGCGGCCGGCCTCGAGCCGCGCCTGCGCCGTTCCGGCGGCGGTGCCGACGCGAACGTGCTGTGCGCCCGCGGCGTGCCCGCCCTCACCTTGGGCATCGGCATGGAGGCCTACCACTCCACAGACGAGCGCATAGCCGTGTCCGACCTCGAGGGCACCGCCCGCCTCGTGGAGGCCCTCATCGCCCAAAGCGCCAAAGGATAGGAAAGCCGATGAGGAGAAAAACGCGCGCTTTGCCCCGAAAGCCCGTGCTGGCGCGCTCCGAAACGTGAAAAACTTCCGGAACATAAGGCAAAGAATCCCACGTTTCCCGGGCTGCTGGCGATTCACCTGCGTAAACGTTTGTCAAGAGGAATAGATACACCCGGATGCGTGGCGTTTGACAACCTCGTATGCGGATGGTAGAGTTCTCGTTCGCGTCCCTCAGGGGATGCTTGTTTTTGTGTGCGCATCAGCTGAACGCACACGGAAACGACAAGCAAGCAAGAGGTAGAAGGAGAGAAGCTTTGCCTACCATCAACCAGCTGGTCCGCAAGGGCCGCAAGAAGTCGGTCGACAAGAAGAAGACGCCGGCTCTGAAGGGCAACCCGCAGAAGCGCGGCGTGTGCACCCGCGTGTACACGACCACGCCGAGGAAGCCGAACTCGGCTCTGCGCAAGGTCTGCCGCGTGCGCCTGGTCAACGGCATGGAGGTGACCGCCTACATCCCGGGCATCGGCCACAACCTGCAGGAGCACTCCATGGTGCTCATCCGCGGCGGCCGCGTGAAGGACCTGCCCGGCGTGCGCTACAAGGTCATCCGCGCGGCGCTCGACTGCGCTGCGGTGGACAGCCGCCGTCAGGCCCGCAGCCGCTACGGCGCCAAGCGCCCGAAGTAACAACCCGTTAAGACGCGCGGGCCGCACAGCCGCCGACGCCCGAAGGGGGTGCAGGCGGGGCCTAATGAGCGGCGGGGAAGCCGCCCCGAAGCGCGCAGGAACAAGAAGGAGTAACACATGCCGCGTCGTGCAGCAGCCGTCCGCCGCGAAGTGCAGCCGGACGCCAAGTACAACAACCGCCTGGTCACGCAGCTGATCAACAAGATCCTGCTTGACGGCAAGAAGTCCCTGGCCGAGCGCATCGTCTACGGTGCCTTCGACATCATCGAGGAGAAGACCGGCGGGGACCCGCTGGCCGTGTTCAAGAAGGCCATGGACAACGTGCGCCCCACGCTGGAGGTCAAGCCCAAGCGCGTGGGCGGCGCCACCTACCAGGTGCCGATGGAGGTCAACTCCCGTCGCGCCACCACGCTGGCTATCCGCTGGATCGTGGACTTCTCGCGCAAGCGCAAGGAGCACACCATGATGCAGCGCCTGGCCGCCGAGATCATGGACGCCGCCGAGAACACGGGCGCGTCGGTGAAGAAGCGCGAGGATCTGTACAAGATGGCCGAGTCGAACCGTGCGTTCTCGCACTACCGCTTCTAAGGGGGCCGCGCATCATGGCTAAAACCTCTCTGAAGCAGACGCGCAACTTCGGCATCATGGCCCACATCGATGCGGGCAAGACCACCACGACCGAGCGCATCCTCTACTACACGGGCAAGACCCACAAGATCGGCGAGGTGCACGACGGCGCCGCGACGATGGACTGGATGGTGCAGGAGCAGGAGCGCGGCGTGACCATCACCGCCGCCGCCACCACGTGCTTCTGGACGAAGGACGACGTGGAGTACCGCTTCCAGATCATCGACACGCCCGGCCACGTGGACTTCACCTCCGAGGTGGAGCGCTCCCTGCGCGTGCTCGACGGCACCGTGGCGGTGTTCGACGCCGTGGCCGGCGTGCAGCCGCAGTCCGAGACGGTGTGGCGCCAGGCCGAGCGCTACGGCGTGCCCCGCATCGCCTTCATCAACAAGTACGACCGCGTGGGCGCCGACTTCGCGCACGCCATCGAGACTATGCGCGACCGCCTGGGCGCCAACGCTGTGGCCGCGCAGATCCCCATGGGCGCCGAGGACGGCTTCTGGGGCGTCATCGACCTGGTGACCATGACGGCTTGGGACTTCAAGGCCGACGAGAAGGGCATGACCTACCCCGAGCCCATGGACGCCATCCCGGCCGAGTTCGCCGAGGAGGCCGAGCTGCGCCATCAGGAGCTGCTTGAGGCCGCCGCCGACTGCGACGACGAGCTTATGGAGAAGGTCCTCATGGAGGAGGACGTCACGGTCGAGGAGCTGAAGGCCGCCCTGCGCAAGGGCGTCATCGCTTGCCAGATCAACCCGGTGTTCGTGGGTTCGGCCTACAAGAACAAAGGCGTGCAGGAGCTGTTGGACGCCGTGGTGGACTACCTGCCCAGCCCGGTGGACATCCCCGCCATCAAGGGCATCGACCCCGCCACCGGCGAGGAGGGCGAGCGTCCGGCCGATCCGAAGGCGCCGTTTGCGGCCCTGGCCTTCAAGATCATGACGGACCCGTTCGTGGGCAAGCTCACCTACCTGCGCGTGTACTCGGGCTCGCTCGACTCGGGCAGCTACGTGATCAACGCGGTGAAGGACAAGAAGGAGCGCATCGGGCGCCTTCTGCAGATGCACTCCAACCAGCGCGTGGACATCGACTCCTGCTCCGCCGGCGACATCGTGGCGGTGGTGGGCCTGAAGGCCACGTCCACCGGCGACACGCTCTGCGACGAGAGCGCCCCCATCGTGCTGGAGTCCATGGAGTTCGCCGAGCCGGTCATCGACATCGCCATCGAGCCCAAGACGAAGGCCGAGCAGGACAAGATGGGCGTGGCCCTGGCCAAGCTCGCCGAGGAGGACCCCACCTTCCGCGTGTCCACCAACCATGAGACCGGCCAGACCATCATCGCCGGCATGGGCGAGCTGCACCTGGAGATCATCGTCGACCGCCTGCTGCGTGAGTTCAAGGTTGAGGCCAACGTGGGCAAGCCGCAGGTGGCCTACCGCGAGCGTCCGGGCCACGAGGTCATGGGCGCCGAGGGCAAGTTCGTGCGCCAGTCCGGCGGTCGCGGCCAGTACGGCCATGCCGTCATCAACATGTACCCGCAGGAGCCGGGCGAGGGCTACGCCTTCGAGAACAAGATCGTGGGCGGCGTGGTGCCCAAGGAGTACATCCCGTCTGTGGACAAGGGCATCCAGGAGGCTCTGAACTCCGGCGTGCTGGCGGGCTACCCCGTGGAGGACGTGCGCGTTGAGCTGGTGGACGGCTCCTACCACGAGGTGGACTCCTCCGAGGCCGCCTTCAAGGTGGCGGGCTCTATGGCCATCAAGGACGCGCTGCGCAAGTCGAACCCGGTCATCCTCGAGCCTGTCATGGCCGTCGAGGTGGAGACGCCCGAGGAGTACACCGGTTTCGTCATGGGCGACATCCCCAGCCGTCGCGGCATGATCCAGGGTCAGGAGCGTCGCGGCAACGCCGTGGTCATCGAGGCCAAGGTTCCCCTGGGCCAGATGTTCGGCTACGCCACCGACCTTCGCTCCGGCACGCAGGGTCGCGCCGTGTACACGATGCAGTTCGACTCCTACCAGCCGGTTCCCAAGAGCGTGGCGGAGGAGATTGTCAGCAAGGCCGGCGGCAACGCCTAGGGCGTGCTCGCAAGCATAGTTGGAGGTAAAGCAAGTGGCTAATCAGAAGATTCGCATTCGCCTGAAGGGCTACGACCATGAGATTGTGGACCAGTCCACGAAGCTCATCGTCGACACCGCCCAGAAGACGGGTGCCAAGGTGTCCGGCCCCATTCCGCTGCCGACGGAGCGCAACCTGTACTGCGTCGTGCGCGGGCCGCACGTTGACAAAGACTCGCGCGAGCAGTTCGAGATGCGCACGCACAAGCGCCTCATCGACATCCTGGAGCCCACCCCGAACACGGTTGACTCCCTGATGCGCCTCGATCTCCCCGCCGGCGTCGACATCGAGATCAAGCTGTAAAGGGGGATGTGCGACATGATCAACGCCATCTACGGTAAGAAAATCGGCATGACCCAGATCTTCGGCGAGGACGACCGCGTCATCCCCGTGACGGTGATCCAGGCCGAGCCGAACAAGGTGTGCCAGGTCAAGACGAAGGCCACGGACGGCTACGAGGCCGTGCAGCTGGGCTTCGGCACGGTGCGCACGTACAAGAAAAGCGGCGAGTACCGCGTGAACAAGCCCATGGGCGGCCATTTCGCCAAGCAGGGCACCGCGCCCACGCGCTACCTGCGCGAGGTTCGCGTGGAGGACGCCTCCGAGTACAAGGTGGGCGACCTGCAGACGGTGGCCGCGTTCGCCGACGTGAAGAAGGTGGACGTCCAGGGCAAGTCCAAGGGCAAGGGCTTCGCCGGCGTCATGAAGCGCTGGGGCTTCCGCGGCGGCCCGGGCGGCCACGGCGCGCACTTTCATCGCGCTCCGGGCTCCATCGGCCAGTGCGCCACGCCTTCGCGCGTGTTCAAGGGCGTCAAGCTTCCGGGACGCATGGGCTGCGACACCGTGACCGTGCGCAATCTCGAGGTGGTGCGCATCGACGAGGAGCAGAACCTCATCCTGGTGAAGGGTGCCATCCCCGGTGGCAAGAACGGCATCGTTCGCGTCCGCATGGCGTAGAGCGCGAATCGAAATAAGGAGCTTGAACAACATGACGACTATCGACATCAAAGACGCGAAGGGACAGAAGGCCGGATCGGCCGAGCTGGCTCCCTCCGTGTTCGGCATCGAGCCGAACGTGCCCGTCATGCACCAGGTGGTTCGCGCGCAGCGCGCATCCTGGCGCCGTGGCACGCACGACACCAAGACCCGCGGCCAGGTGCGCGGCGGCGGCAAGAAGCCGTGGCGCCAGAAGGGTACGGGTCGCGCCCGCCAGGGCTCCATCCGCTCGCCCCAGTGGACCGGCGGCGGCGTGGTGTTCGGCCCGCATCCGCGTTCCTACGCGTTCCGCGTGAACAAGAAGGAGGTCAAGCTGGCCATGCGTTCGGCGCTGTCCGCCAAGCTGGCCGACGGGCAGCTGTACGTGGTGGAGGACTTCTCTTTCGAGAAGCCGCGCACCAAAGACGCGGTGGCTGCGCTCAAAGCGCTGGGCATCGAGGGACGCACGACCATCGTGGTGGCCGACGACGCGGTGAACACCTACCTGTCGTTCCGCAACATCCCCACGGTGAACGTCCTTCCGGTGACCGCGATCAACACCTATGACCTGATCGACAACAAGGCGCTCGTCCTGACGGCGGGCACGCTGAGCCGCATCGAGGAGGTGCTCGCATAATGAAGGATCCTCGCGAGATCATCATCCGCCCCATCATCACGGAGCACAGCTACGACATGATGGAGAAGAACACCTACACGTTCGAGGTTGCCAAGGACGCCAACAAGATTGAGGTCCGCCAGGCCATCGAGGCCATCTTCGACGTGACGGTGGTCAAGGTGAACACCCTGAACGTGAAGCCCAAGACCAAGCGCGTTCGCTACAAGGAAGGCAAGACCCGCTCCTGGAAGAAGGCCATGGTCACGCTCAAGGAAGGCGACACGATCGAGCTGTTCGCGTCGTAGACGCGCCGCTCTTCGCACCGAGCGAAAGGCTCCCGGACGAATGCGTCCGGGAGCCTTTTTCGTTTTGACTACGCTATGGGCGCGGGCGTGCGAGGGCGTGGCGCGCTTCGCGTTGACGGCGCGGCCGCCGCGCACGAGGCGGCAGAAAGAACGCAAGAGGGACAGCTGTGGCAAAACGGGAAGAAGAGAAGGCGTCCGGCAAGGTGTACGGCTACGCGCGCGTTTCGGCGCGCGATCAGAACCTTGCCCGGCAGCTTGACGCGCTGAGGGCGTTTCCGGTGGTCAGCGCGAACATCTACGCCGACAAGGCCAGCGGGAGGGACTTTGCCCGGCCGGGGTACCGAGCGCTCCTTCGCAAGCTGCGGGCGGGAGACGTGCTGGTGGTGAAGAGCATCGACCGTCTGGGGCGCGACTACGACGAGACGTTGGAGGAATGGCGGCGCATCACCAAGGAGAAGGGGGCGGCCATCGTGGTGCTGGACATGCCGCTGCTCAACACGCGGGAGCGACGCGACGATGTGACCGGGGCGTTTCTGGCCGACGTCGTGCTGCAGATATTGAGCTACGTCGCCCAGATGGAGCGCGAGAACACCCGGCAGCGCCAGGCCGAGGGGATAGCCGCCGCAAAGGCGCGCGGCGTGAGGTTCGGGCGGCCGGCCATTCCGCGTCCGCAGGCGTACCAGGCCGTCAGGGGAAAGCGCCTTGCGGGGACGCTCACATGCAAGGAGGCGGCGCGGCGCCTTGGCGTCAGCACGAAGACGCTCGAACGGTGGATGAAGCAGGACGCGGAGGCGGACGGGGCTGGG
>DXCU01000097.1 GCA_019115845.1 Candidatus Rubneribacter avistercoris
AACCCCGCCACCATCATGACCGATCCCGAGCTGGCCGACCGCACCTACGTGGAACCCATCACGGCCGAGTTTGTGGAGCAAGTCATCGAACGCGAGCGGCCCGACGCGCTGCTGCCTACGCTCGGCGGGCAAACCGGCCTCAACACCGCGGTGGAGCTGGCGAAATCCGGCGTGCTGGACAAGCACGGCGTGGAGATGATCGGCTGCGACCTTGAGGCCATCGAGCGCGGCGAGGACCGCAGGCTCTTCAACGACTGCATGGCCGATCTGGGGATCGAGACGGCGCGCTCGGGCTACGCCTACTCCGTGGCCGACGCCGAAGCTATCGTGGACGAGATCGGCTACCCCGTGGTGCTGCGCCCCTCGTTCACGCTCGGCGGCGCGGGCGGCGGCATTGCGCACGACCGCGACGAGCTTGCCCTCATCGTGGGCCAGGGTCTGGAGCTCTCGCCGGCCGGCGAGGTGCTCGTGGAGGAGAGCATCGAGGGGTGGAAGGAGTTCGAGATGGAGGTGATGCGCGATGCCGCCGGCAACGGCATCGACGTGTGCTCCATCGAGAACTTCGACGCCATGGGCGTGCACACGGGCGATTCCATCACCGTGGCCCCCGCGCAGACGCTCTCGGATGTGGAGTACCAGCGCATGCGCGCAGCGTCGCTCGCCATTTTGGAGAAGATCGGCGTGGAGACGGGCGGTTCGAACGTGCAGTTCGCCGTGAATCCTGAAAACGGCCGCATGATCGTCATCGAGATGAACCCGCGCGTGTCGCGCTCCTCGGCGTTGGCCTCGAAGGCCACCGGTTTCCCCATCGCGAAGGCGGCGGCGAAGCTGGCCGTGGGCTACACGCTTGACGAGATCGTGAACGACGTCACCAAGGTCACGCCTGCCTGCTTCGAGCCGTCCATCGACTACTGCGTGGTGAAGGTGCCGCGCTTCGCGTTCGAGAAGTTCCAAGGCGCCGACGACACGCTGTCCACCCGCATGAAGGCCGTCGGCGAGGTCATGGCCATCGGCCGCACGTTCGAGGAGGCGCTCGGCAAGGCCCTGCGCTCGCTGGAGAACGGCCGCGCGGGACTGGGCGCGGACGGCGCGGGTAACGAGGGCGCGCTTCCCGACGCCGAGCTGGAGGGCCTCGTGCGCCGTCCCACCGCCGACCGCGTGTTCTATCTGGCCGAGGCGCTGCGCCGCGGCTGGCCGGTCGAGCGCGTGAGCGCGAAAAGCGGGGTGGACCCGTTTTTCGTGGCGCGCATGGCCGATGTGGTGCGCGTGCAGGAGAACCTGCGCGGCAAGGCGCTCGACGAGCTTGACGCCGATGCGTTCCGCCTGCTCAAACGCTATGGGTTGTCAGACGTGCAGATCGCGCGCCTCACGGGTTCCGACGAGGCCACCGTGCGCACGTGCCGCAAGATGCTGCACGTGGTGCCGGCATTCAAAACGGTTGACACCTGCGCGGCGGAGTTTCTGAGCACCACGGCCTACCGCTACAAAACCTACGACGCCGACGAGACGGAAGCGCCCGGCCCGCGCACGCGCAAACGCGTCATGATCCTGGGCGCGGGCCCGAACCGCATCGGTCAGGGCATCGAGTTCGACTACTGCTGCGTGCACGCCTCCTACGCGCTTGCCGAGGCCGGGTTCGAGACCATCATGGTGAACTGCAACCCGGAAACGGTGTCCACCGACTACGACACCTCCGACAAGCTCTACTTCGAACCGCTCACGTTCGAGGACGTGATGGATGTGGTGGATGCGGAGCGGCCCGACGGCGTGGTGGTCACCCTTGGCGGGCAAACGCCGCTCAAGCTGGCGAACGCCCTGGCCGCAGCCGGCGTGCCCATCATGGGCACCTCGCCGGAGGCTATCGATCTGGCCGAGGACCGCGACCGGTTCAGCGCTATTCTGGACGAGCTTTCCATCGCGTACCCCGCTGCCGGCATGGCCTCCACCTACCAGGAGGCGTGCGTCGTGGCCGACCAGATAGGCTTTCCTTTGCTCGTGCGCCCCAGCTACGTGCTGGGCGGGCGTGGCATGGGCATCGTCTACGACGGCGCCCAGCTGGAGAAGTACATGACCGAGGCCGCCAAGATCACGCCCGATCACCCGGTGTACCTGGACCGGTTTTTGGAAGGCGCCGTGGAGGTGGACCTCGACGCGCTTTGCGATGGCGAGCAGGCGTACGTGGGCGGCGTGCTCGAGCACATCGAGATGGCCGGCATCCACTCGGGAGACTCGGCCTGCTGCACGCCGCCGTTCGCGCTGTCCGAGGCCGTGCAGGCGCAGCTGCGCGCCATCGCGCGCCGCTTGGCGCTGCGCCTGGGCGTGGTGGGGCTCATCAATATCCAGTTCGCCATCAAAGACCAGGTCATCTACATCATCGAGGCGAACCCGCGCGCCAGCCGCACGGTGCCGTTCGCCTCGAAGGCGACGGGCGTTCCGCTGGCGAAGGTCGCCGCGCGCATCATGGCGGGGGAGAAGCTGGCCGACTTAGGGATGCCGCCCGACGACCGCCGGCTCGAGCATTTCAGCGTGAAGGAAGCCGTCATGCCCTTCGGCCGCTTCCCCGGCGCCGACACGGTGCTCGGCCCCGAGATGAAGTCCACCGGCGAGGTCATGGGCATCGCGCGCAACTTCCCGGCGGCGTTCGCGAAGACGCAGCTGGCCATCAGCTACGCGCTGCCCGAGGGCGGCACGGTGTTCGTCAGCGTGTGCGACCGCGACAAGCGCGCCATCGTGCCCATCGCCCGCGACATCGCGCGTCTGGGCTTTCGCATCGTGGCCACAGGCGGCACGGCCCGCACGTTGCGGGCGGCCGGCGTGGAGTGCGAGCAGGTGAGGAAGATCCACGAGGGCGAGGGCAACGTGCGCGACATGATCGCCGCCGGGGACATCGCGCTCATGATCAACACGCCGTTCGGCCACGCCACGCGCGCCGACGGCTACGAGCTGCGCCTCGAGGCCGTGAAGCACGGCGTGACCCACGTGACGAACCTCGCCGGCGCCCAAGCCATGGTGGCCGGCATGGAGGTGGCCCGCCTCGGCGGTCTCACGGCCGTGGCCCTGCAGGACCTGCCCCAATGGGGGTAAGGTAGTTGTCGAGATGAACGGCGGGCGGGACCCGGAAACCTGTCCGCTTCATCTTGCCCCAATGTTCCTTTCATGATAAGATATCTGTAAAGATATCTTGAAAGGAGGGTGCTCATGTCGTTGGTTGCAGACAAGATTACCCAGCTGTGCTCGTGGGGGACGTCGCGCGCCGTCCGCATTCCCAAAGATCTGTGCGAACGCTTGGGCGTTGATGTAGGTGCTCGGCTTTCGATGCATGTCGTCCATGACGAAAGAGGCTCGTTTTTGCTCGTTCGGCCGGAGGGTTCCGAGCATCGCCGTTGTCTCGACGTCCCGTATGTTTCGATAGACGATCTTTTCGAGGGGTACACGGGAGATTACCAACCGAGCGAATGCGATTGGGGCAAAGACGTGGGACGCGAGGTGGTTGAATGAGCCTCGAGCAGGGCGATGTGATTCTGGTTGATTTCAACCCGTCGGTCGGACATGAGCCGGCAAAGCTCCGTCCGGCCGTCGTGGTGAGCGGGTACGGGTTCAATTCGCGAGCGAATCTCGTGGCGGTTGTCCCGACGACCACGAAAGACAACGGTTATCCACTCCACGTGCCTGCTACGTGCTCGGGTCGTTCCATCGGCTTCGCATGCGTCGAGCTGCTGAGAACGATCGACGTTTGCCAACGCGGATTCGAGTATCTGGGCGTCGCAGACGACGAAACGTTGCGCTCCATCCTCGCTTCCATCAGAGGCATGTTGGAGTTGCGCTAGCGAGCGCCCTGGGCGCCGCGGTTTCAAGCTGATCGAGAGCGAGAGCATCATGGAGATCACGGGCGAGCACCTGCGCGAGGCATGCTACGAAAAGGCGATCTGCTACACTTGATGCGTTTCGCGATTCTCCATGATTCCCTGACGAGGGCAGCCGTACCAGGATCGAAAAGACGGCGCATAGCCTACGAAGGGGGTCTTCTCATGGCATGGGTCGTTCTTATCGCATCGGGCGTTCTGGAAGCGGTGTGGGCCACAGCGCTCGGGCGCGCGGAGGGGTTCACCAGGCTGGCGCCTTTGATCGTGTTCCTGGTTGCGCTGGCGTTGAGCATGGTCGGCCTGTCCTACGCCGTCAAAACGCTGCCCGCAGGCACCGCGTGCGCCGTCTGGGTGGGCTCGGCGCCTCCCTCACGGTCGCCTACGGCATGTTCTCGGGAACCGAGCCGGTCTCGGTGGCGAAGGTGCTGCTCATCGTCGGCCTCATCGCTTGCGTCATCGGCCTCAAGCTCGTGCATGACGGCTCTTGATGCTGCTTGGAAAGCAACGGACTGAAACATAGAAACGAGGGCGCATCGGCTGACGCGCCCTCGCTCGATCAGAATTCTTCCTCACGCCTTCGGGGACTTCGGCGGTCTGGCCGACCCCTGTTTGACGACGATGTCGAGCGCGCCCAGGGCGTCGAAGGCTTTCCGCGCCGCCGCTTCGACTCGAACGGCATCGAGGCTGCGCTCGTCGACGACGGCGCGCACGGCGGCCGCGTAGTCGCGCTTGCAGCGCTCGTTGAGATCGGTCCAGTCCACCTGCGCGAACCCGTCGGCTGCAGCGCGGTCGAGCGGAAGCCTGCCTTGCAGCATGAGCACGGCGATGACGGGGTAGCCAGCATAGCCTTGCCAGTACGTGGCGTTGTCGTTCGACGAGTACGTCGAGCCGTTTTCGTTCCAAGCCACGGTGTAGGTCTTCGCGCCGTTCGAGGAGGCGATCGCCGCGCGCCGCTCGTCGGGGTGCAGCGCGACGCGTCCGTCGGCGACGGCGGACCATGCTTCGTACACTTTCTCGATGGGCGGCAGCTTCTCCACGGTGCTCCTTCGGTCGCGGCATCATGTTCGGAAACAGCATGATATCAGATGGTAGAATGATCGCTGCGAATGCTGACGAACCGTCGAAGAAGGAGCGCCCGTGACGCTGTTCGGCGATCTGCACGACCTGATGAAACCTCCCGCGCTGTACGAACGCACCGATGCGGCGTTCTGGGACGACGAGCACATATCGCGCGGCATGCTGGCGGCGCATCTCGACCCCGAGTTCGAGGGGGCCAGCCGAAGCTTCGCGTTCATGGACCGCTCGGTCGACTGGATATGCGCCACCGCGCCTCCGGCGACGCATCCGCGTTTGCTCGACCTGGGCTGCGGTCCCGGATTGTACGCCGAGCGCTTCGCGCGCGCGGGCTATGCGGTGACGGGCGTCGATCTCTCGCCGCGCTCGCTCGACCATGCGCGGCGCTCCGCGAACGAGCAGGGGCTCGCCATCGACTACCGGTGCCGGAACTACCTCGAGCTCGACCTGGACGGCTCCTTCGACATCGCCGTCATGATCTACTGCGACTACGGCGCGCTCTCGTCCGACGAGCGCCGCGTCGTGCTGCGTCGCGTTCGCGAGCGGTTGCGGCCGGGCGGCGCGCTCGCGCTCGACGTGTTCTCGCGGCGCAAGCTCGAGGCCTTCGAGGAGCGCACGACGTGGGAGGAGCATCCCGCAGGAGGGTTCTGGAACGCGGGCCCGCACTTCGAGGTGCAGCGATGCCGCCGCTTCTCCGAATGCGTGTCGCTTGAGCAGATCGCGGTGATCGCGTCCGAGGGCGCGACATCCTACCATCTGTGGAACACGTACTTCACGCCCGCAACGCTCTCGGCGGAGCTCGAAGAAGCCGGCTTCGAAGCGGTGGAGCTGGTCGGCGACGCGGCGGGCGCGCCCTTCGACGACGCGAGCCTCACGATCTGCGCGGTTTCGCGCAAGTCTGCGATCGGCAAGGAAGGGCGATGACACGGATCGTGTCTTGCCGCGACGGCGCGGGTCGGCCATTCTGAAGGCCGAAAGGAGGCATGCACATGGATTTCGGAGAGAAGCTGAAAGCGCTGCGCACCGAGCGCGGCCTGACCCAGGAGCAGCTTGCCGCCAGGCTGTACGTGTCGCGCACGGCCGTGTCGAAGTGGGAGACGGGCGGCGGCTCGCCCAACCTCGACTCGCTGCAGGCCGTCGCGCGCCTGTTCGACGTGTCGGTGGACGACCTCCTGTCCACCGACGACCTCATCGTGCTCGCCCGCGACGAGCGCCGCTCGACGGCGCGCAGCAGCGGCATGCTGTCGTTCGGCCTGCTCGACGTGCTGGCCGTCGTGTTCGCGTTCATTCCGCTATACGGCGTGGACGACGGCTCGTTCGTGCGCATGGCGAACCTGGCCGACTACGGCGCGTCCGTGGATTTCGGCGCGTCGTTCGCCGTCATGGCGGCGGCCGTCGTCTCGCTCATGTTCGTGGGCGCGGTGGAGATCGTGCTGGCAGCTGCGGGCTCGCGCCGCGCGGCCCGCATCGTCGCCCTCGTCGGGTTCGCGGTGCAGGCGCTGGCCGTCGTCCTGTTCGCCTCCACCATGCAGCCCTACGCCACAACGCTCATGTTCGTGCTGCTCCTGGCGAAGGTCGTCGTCGGCTACCGTATTCTGCGCTCGTAACCCCTGGTCGGCTGCGGAGGTCACGCACCGTGTCGCCCGTGCGACGCATCGTGGCTTGCCGCCGGGAGGCGCGCGTCGTTTCATGGAGGCTCGGACCCGCAAGGGATCCGCAGCATCCGTGAGGCGAAAGGACGGTTCGATGGAAACAACCCTGATGGCCGCGTGGCTGAACGACACGTTCGCCGCGTTCGATGCGACGATCTTGGGGGCGCTGCATGCGCTCGCAGAATGCGGGGGCTTCGCGCTCACGCCCCTGTTCGAGGCGGTGAGCTTCGTAGGCGAGAAGGGCGCATGCTTCTTCGCGCTGGCCTTCGTGCTTATGGTGTTCAAACGCACGCGACGTGCCGGGACGGTCATGTTCGTCGCCATCTGCCTGGGCGCGCTCGCCACGAACATCGTGCTCAAGGACCTCGTCGCGCGGCCGCGGCCGTTCGAGTCGTCCGCGCTCTTCCTCGACTGGTGGCGCTTCGCCGGCGCCGCGCCCGAGGACGGGTTCTCGTTCCCCTCCGGGCACATGACCGCGGCCTCGGCGGCGATGGCGGCGCTCATGCTGGCGTATCGGAATTGGAAGACAGTGCTGGGCGGCTCGCTCGTCATGCTGGTCATGGGCGCTGCCCGCTGCTATCTCGTGGTGCACTATCCCACCGACGTGCTGGCCGGCCTTCTCGTGGGCGCGCTCGCGGCCGTCGCAGCGCAGCTGCTCGTGTCGTTCGCGTTCCGCCGGTACGGGGAGCGCCGATTCGCGCGGCCTCGCCACGCCTGTGCTCCCGTGCGACGCAGGCGGTAGGCCCCGCCGTTCGCTCCTTCCGTCGTCCCGGCGTGCACATTCCCTGCATTTTGGCTTGTCAGCCGCATGAAGCGCGCGCAGATGATACAATCGTCGGCCGAGAGACGAAAACGCGCGCCGCGCTCGCACGGGCGGCGGCGAAAAGTGAAAGGACGAATGTGGCACTCGTCAACGAGCGGGCCCGCATCCTCGCCAACGAGGAAGTCGGCCCGAACCTCTACCTCATGGAACTCGCGGCCTCGCATATCGCGGCGAGCATCGAGCCGGGGCAGTTCGTGCACATGAAGGTGCCGAGTATGGAGGCGCACATCCTGCGCCGCCCGTTCTCGGTGTACGCGCGCGATGCGGCGGCCGGCACGCTCGAGGTGCTCTACCAATCGGTGGGCTTCGGCACCGACCACATGACGCGCATCGAGCCCGAGCGAGCCGAGCACCTCTCCGGCGCCGAGCTCATCGGGCCGGTGGGCCGCGGGTGGCAGCCTCCCGCGAACGCGCGTCGCGCCCTCCTCGTGGGCGGCGGCGTGGGTGCTGCGCCGCTTTTCATGCTGTGCGAGAGTCTGATTAGCGCCGGCGTGCGCACTGACGTGGTGCTGGGCGCGCAGACCGAGGCGGCGCTCACGTGTCGCGGCCGCTACGAGGCGCTGCTGGACGAGCCGCCGCGCTGCGCCACCGACGACGGCAGCTTCGGACGCGAGGGCTTCTGCACCTCGCTCGTCGCCGAAGCGCTCGCGGAAGCTGCAGAAGCGGGGGAGCCGTACGACTATCTGGCCGTGTGCGGCCCCGAGCCCCTTATGAAGATCGTGGCCGGCATGGCCGCCGAGGCGGGCGTGCCCTGCGAGGTGTCCATGGAGAAGCGCATGGCCTGCGGCGTGGGAGCATGCCTGTCGTGCGTGGTGGACACGGTGGACGGCAAGCAGCGGGCCTGCGTCGACGGCCCCGTGTTCGATGCGCGGAAGGTGGTATGGTAGATGGGCGATAGCTTCAACGCAACGCAACCTGTTCGGGCGGGCGGCGGGGACACCCCTCCAGTCGCTCGGACAGTCCTCGCTCGGTCGAACAGTCCGCAGGACTGTTCGATTCGCTGCGGAACTCGCTTGGTGGAGGGGTGTCCCCGCCGCCCTGTTCCGACTTCGGTGAACATGCGTGTGAATCTGGGCGGGTTGGAGATGAAGAACCCGGTGACGGTGGCTTCGGGGACGTTCGCCGCCGGGCGCGAGTACGGGGACTTCGTGGATGTGGCGGGCCTCGGCGCCGTCACGACGAAGGGCGTGTCGCTGAACGGGTGGGCGGGCAACGCCAGTCCCCGCATCGCCGAGACGCCTTCGGGCATGCTCAACTCCATTGGGCTTCAGAACCCCGGCGTGGCGCACTTGAAGGAATGCGATCTGCCGTGGCTGGCCGAGCGCGGCGCGACGGTCATCGTGAACGTGTCAGGCCACAGTTTCGACGAGTACGTGCAGGTGATCGAGGCGTTGGAAGACGCGCCGGTGGACGCGTACGAGGTGAACATCTCGTGCCCGAACGTGGATGCGGGCGGCATGACCATCGGCACGTGCACGGACAGCGTCGAGGCGGTCGTATCCCGGTGCCGCGCCGCCACGAAGCGCCCGCTCGTCGTGAAGCTCACGCCGAACGTCACCGACGTCACCGAGATCGCCCGTGCCGCGGTGTCCGCTGGAGCCGATGCCCTGTCGCTCATCAACACGCTCATGGGCATGGCCATCGACGCGGAGCACCGCCGCCCCGAGCTTGCGCGCGGCGTGGGCGGCCTGTCGGGCCCGGCCGTGAAGCCGGTGGCGCTGCGCATGGTGTGGGAGTGCCACAAGGCGGTGGACGTGCCGCTGCTCGGGATGGGCGGCATCGCGAATGCGACCGACGCCGTCGAGTTCATGCTGGCCGGGGCCACGGCGGTGGCTGTGGGAACGGCGAACTTCGTTAACCCTTGCGCCACGGTCGAGATCATCGACGGGATGGCGCAGTATTGCGAGAGGCACGGCGTGAAAGACGTCAACGAGCTGATAGGAGCGTTGGAATGGTGAGTTCGTTCGAAAGCGTCCCGGCGCGCGACCGCGTGATCGTGGCGCTCGATTGCGGCATCGAGGAGGCCTTCGACCTCGCGGACGCGCTGCAAGGCAAGGCCACGTGGATGAAGGTGGGCATGACGCTGTTCTACGCGAACGGCCCGGCCATCGTCTACGCCCTTAAGGAGCGCGGCTTCAAGGTGTTCCTCGACCTCAAGTTCCACGACATCCCGCACCAGGTGGAGGGCGCCGCGTACGCCGCCGCCGGCAGCGGGGCCGACATGCTCACCATGCACACGGTGGGCGGCGTGGACATGATGGCGGCGGCGCAGAGGGGTGCCGAGCGCGCAGCGGCCGAGTACGGCCACGACGTGCCCGCCACTCTCGGCATCACGGTGCTCACGAGCATGAACGACGCGGCGCTCGCCGAGACGGGCGTCTCCCGCGCCATGGCCGACCAGGTGGTGGTGCTGGCCGAGCAGGCCAAGCGCGCCGGCATCTCCGGCGTGGTGGCCTCGCCGCAGGAGGCCGCGCGCCTGCGCGAGATCCTCGGACCCGACGCCTACATCGTCACGCCGGGCGTGCGTCCCGCAGGCGCCGACAAGGGCGATCAGAGCCGCGTCGCCACGCCGGCGCAGGCGTTTGGGAACGGGGCCTCGCACATCGTCATCGGCCGTCCCATCACCCAGGCGCCCGATCCGGCTGCGGCGTTCGAGGCCATCGTGTCGGAGCTGTGAGCGCCGCGCCTTTCCGACCGGGCCGCGTGCTTTTAGAGGTTTTCGGAGGCGGTCTGGGAAGATGACGATTGGCCGACGGGGGGTCGACAGGGAGGCGGTTTGCGCCTACAATGTGTGCCCGCCCCTTGAATTTTTTTGAATTTCCGGCAAATGACAAGGTGAAACAAGCGATTGCATGCTAGTATCGGCGCATCGCTTCACGGAACACGAAGGAGAGAAACAGATGGCTATTCCTCAACTCAGCCCCGAAGAGCGCCAGGCCGCTTTGGAGAAGGCGAAGGCCGCCCGCATCAAGCGCGCGGAGGTTCGCGACGACCTGAAGTCCGGCAAGCTCACTCTTGAGCAGGTTCTCGAGATGAAGGACGATTCCGTCGTGGGCCGCATGAAGGTCTCCACGCTCATCGAGACGCTTCCCGGCTACGGCAAGGCCAAGGCTGAGAAGATCATGAAGGAGCTGCAGATCGCCGAGAGCCGCCGCCTGCGCGGTTTGGGCGAGCGCCAGCAGAGCGCTTTGCTGGAGCGTCTTGGTTAGTTCCGTGCGCAACGGAAACCTGTTCGTCGTATCTGGGCCATCGGGTGCCGGCAAGGGCACGCTGGTGGCCCGTCTTGTGCAGGAGGTCCCCGACGTCTGGGTGTCCATCTCGGTCACCACAAGAGAGCCGCGGGAAGGGGAGGTCGACGGCGTCCACTACCTGTTCGTGTCCGACGAGGAGTTCCAACGCCTTGTGGACGACGACGGGCTTTTGGAATGGGCCACCTACGACGGCAACCGCTACGGGACGCCCCGCAAAGGCGCGGAGGAGCATATCGCCCGGGGAGACCAGGTGGTGCTCGAGATAGACGTGCAAGGCGGATTCCAGGTGCGTGAGCGCTTCCCTTCGGCGCACTTGGTGTTCATCGAGCCTCCCTCGCTCGAAGAGCTGGAAGCGCGCCTGCGCGGAAGGGGCACGGAGTCCGACGAGGCGGTGGCGGCCCGCTTGGCTGCGGCGAAGGTGGAGCTTTCGCGCAAAATGGAGTATGATATACGGCTTGTGAACGACGATCTGGAGGAGGCCGTTGCGGCGTTGACGGCCTATGTGAACGAGCAAGCCGAGAAGACACGAGGTTGAGACACGACATGAGCATCATCGAACCGAAGATCGACGAACTGCTGGACCGGACCGACAACGACCGGTTTTTGCTGTGCGCCTTGGCGTCCAAGCGCGCCCACGACATCAACGACATGATGCGGGGCCAGCGCGACCGCGCCATCCAGCTGCAGACGGCTGTGGAGATAGCGCGCGCGGCGGACAAGAAGCCGCTGTCGCTGGCTTTCGGCGAGATCGCCCGCGGCGAGGTGTCCTACGACCCGGCCAGCATCGACATCAAGAACCACTAGAGCTTGGCTGGCCTGCGGCCAGCGGAGCTTGCCGACACCGCGAACGGCCCCAGCACCGAACCTTGCCCCTTGCGAGAGCGTCCTTGCGTGCGAAAGCGCGTGCGGCGGCGTGGCGGGCAATCTTCGACGCTGGGGCCGTTCGCGCTGACTTGCACGTCAACCTGCGCGCTTTCGTTCGCGAGACGCGCGTCGCCCGAGGGGTTTCCCATGACTGAATTCCAACGCATCTGCCTGGTCCATTACCATGAGATAGGACTCAAAGGCCACAACCGCGCAACGTTCGAGACAAGGCTGCTCAAGAACCTGGAGGCGCTGCTGGGGGCGTTCCCCGTGGTGACGATCCACCGGATTGCGGGGCGTCTGTGCGTGTTCTTGAAGGAGGGGACGGGCTGGGAGACGGCGAAGGCCGTCGCCGACCTGATAGGACAGGTGCCCGGCACGGCCCGCGTGTCGTGCGGGTTCAAGTGCCCCCGCGACTTGGACGAGATGGTCCGGGCGGCGCGCGCGGCCATGGACGAGGCGGGGGAGTTCTCGTCGTTCAAGGTGGCGGCCCGGCGCAACCACACGGACTTCGAGATTGGCTCCATGGACATGAACCGCATAGTGGGCGCCGCCTTGTGCGCGGCGTATCCGGACAAACGGGTGCGCATGAAGGATCCCGACCTCACCGTCGGCGTGGAGGTGGTCCAGGGGGCCGCCTACGTGTACGCACGCTCCCTGCCGGGCATCGGCGGGCTTCCGGTGGGCAGCTCGGGCACCGTGGCGTGCCTGCTGTCGTCGGGCATCGACTCCCCGGTGGCCGCCTGGCGGATGGCGCGGCGGGGGGCGGTGTGCGTGGGCGTGCACTTCTCCGGCCGCCCGCAGACCTCTGATGCAAGCGAGTACCTGGTGGACGACATCGCCCGCGTGCTGGAGCGCACCGGCTGCATCGCGCGCGTGCACACGGTGCCCTTCGGCGACTGCCAGCGCGAGATAGCGCTCTCGGCCCCGCCCTCCCTGCGCATCATCATGTACCGCCGGCTCATGTTCAAGGTGGCCGAGGAGATTGCCCGCCGCGAGGGCGCGGGGGCCCTTGTGACGGGCGAGAGCCTGGGGCAGGTGGCTTCGCAGACCCTCGACAACATCCGCTGCACCGACGCGGTGGTGGAGCTTCCGGTGTTCCGCCCGCTCATCGGCACGGACAAGCTGGAGATCATCGGCGAGGCGCAGCGTTTGGGCACGTTCGACATATCGTCGCAGGACGCGCCCGACTGCTGCACGCTGTTCATGCCGCGCTCTCCCGAGACGCATGCGAAACTGCCCGTCGTGCTGGAGGCCGAGGACGCCCTTCCCATCGAGCGCTGGGTGGGCGAGCTGGCCGACGCCGCCGAGGTCCGCGACTACGCGTGCGCCGCCTACCGGCCCCGGACCCGTCGTGCGCACGCGACGGCCGAGGCGGCGCGTTAGAAGTCCGCTTTCCGCGCGTTTCCGCAGGGGCCGCGCTGGAACCGCGTTGGATTCGCGCTGGATCCGCATGGGATTCGCGCCCGCTTTGCGTTGGCGGCGCGTCGGTTTTCCGCGGGGACCGCGTTGGAAGCGCGTCGGATCCGCGCGGAAGCGCGCTGGATGTGCGCCATGTCCGCGCAAGGCGCGCTTGGTATGCTCTTGTCCTCGAGGGAAGGGAGCATGCCGTGTCGTTTGCCGAAGACGCCGAGTCTCTGCGAGCCAAAGCCCATATGAGCGGGGCGCGCCTGCCGGTGCTGGTGGGGTTGACCGCGTTGGCGCTGGCGGTGATCGCGATAGCGGGCGGAGGCGTGGCCAAAACGCTGTCGTCGGAGGGGTTCAGCGTCTCGAAGGGCGAAGCCGCTCAGGAGGCGGCAGGTGCGGAAGGGTCGCAGGAAAGCCAGCCGCCGCAGGAGGCGGCCACCGTGGTCGTGCACGTGGGCGGTGCGGTGCGGGAGCCCGGCGTGCGGGAGGTGCCCGAGGGGTCGCGCGTTCAAGACGCGGTGGACGCCGCCGGCGGGTTCGCCGAAGGGGCCGCTGCCGACGCGCTCAACCTGGCGCGGGTGCTCGTCGACGGCGAGCAGGTGATGGTCCCCACCATCGAGGAGCTTCAGGCGCCCCCGCAGCCTCAGGCGGATTCCGGAGGGTCGGCGTCGTCGGGGTCTGCCGGAACGGGCGGCGGCAAGGTGAACATCAACACGGCCTCGGCCGAGGAGCTGGACGTCTTGCCGGGCGTCGGTCCGTCCACGGCGGCCAAGATCGTGGCCGATCGCGAGGCCAACGGCCCGTTTTCCACCATAGAGGATCTCAAGCGGGTGTCGGGAATCGGCGACAAGAAGTACGCCGAGTTGGCGGACTCCATATGCGTTGGGTAGGGCGCCTGTCCGCGCGCGGCCGCAGGGCGGTCGAGCGGCTTTGCGCGGTCGGGCTTCCGTCGCGCCGGCGCGGACGGGCGGTGTTCGTCGCCGAAGCCGAGCTTGCGGGGGAGGGGGCGGGCCAAGGCCGAACCCTCCCTCCTCGCCCTGCGCTGCCCCCCGCGCTCGCGTGCGCGCTCGGTTTGTGGGCGTCTTGCGCCATCGTGTTGCTATCGGCGCAAGGATGGGGCGTTTCGGCGTGCCTTTTGGTCGGCCTCGGCGGCCTTGCGGCCGCAGGTGCGGCGACGGCGGCGCTTTGGCGCCGCCGCGCCGTGCTCGCATGGGCGCTCGTTCTGGGCGCAGCTTTGGGGGCGTGCTGCGGAGCATGGGCGGGCGCGGCGCAGCATGCCTCCCAAGAGGCGGCGGCGGGGGTGTTCGGCCGATGCCGGTTCTTTGCGCTGGCGGACGGAAGCGAGGGATTGTACGGCGCAAGCTGCCTTGCGCGCGCGACGCTTCCGGACGGGTCGTCGCATGTGGCGCAGGTGCGGCTGTCGGGGGAGTGCGGCGTTCCCCGCTACGGAGACGTGTTCGAGGCCGAGGCGTCCCTGGCGGCCCCCTCCGGCTCTTCGGCCGCGTATTGCTGGCGCCAGGGCGCCGTTGCGCAGGTTCGCGTGGACGAGGTTGCGCCGGGGGAGGAGGGCGGCCTGGCGGCGGGGCTTCTTTCCGTTCGCAACGGCGCCGTGGACCTGCTCGCCGAACGCGGCGACGCGGCGTCGGGCGTGCTGGCCGCCTTGGTGTGCGGCTGGCGCGGCAGCTTGGACGATGATGTGTACCGGTCCTTCCAGGCAACGGGCCTCGCGCATGTGGTGGCGGTGTCGGGCGCCCACCTCTCCATCGTCTCGGCGTTCGCCTCGTCCCTTCTGCGCGCCTTGCGGGTTCCCCGTGCGATCGCCCAGGTTCTCCAGGCGCTCCTGCTGCTGGGCTACCTTGTGCTGTCAGCGGCTCCGCCCTCGGCCGTGAGGGCGGCCGTCATGGCCTTCGCGGGAATGCTCTCGTTCGCCGCCCGGCGCCGGCCCGCCGCTCTCAGCGCGCTCGCCGCGTGCATGGTCGGGTGCATCGTCGTAAAGCCGCATACGGCGCTGTCCGTGTCCTTTGCGCTCTCCGCGCTCTCGACGCTGGGCATCGTGCTGTTCGCGGGCTTGGGCACGGCCTGGCTCGCGCGCCTCTTCCCCCGTCTTCCGCGCTTCGCCGGCGAGGCGCTGGCCCTCACCGGCGCGTCGAGCATCCTGGCCACGCCGCTGTCGGCCGCGATGTTCTCTCAGGTTCCGCTGGCGTCGCCGATTGCGAACGCGGTGGTTGCGCCCTTGTTCGCGCCGGTGTGCTCGGTTGGTCTGGCGGCGGTGCTGGCCGCTTTGGCTGCACCGGCCGCATCCGGTTTCCTGCTGACTCTCGCCTGCGGCGGGGCCGAGGCCATGGTGCGTGCCGTGTCGGCGCTCGCCTGCATTCCGCATGCGAGCGTTCCGGCGTCGCTGCCCGTTCCGGCCGCGCTCGCCCTGTCGGCGGCGATGGCGGTTGCGCTGTGGGTTATGTGGCCGGCTCCGCGCAAACGGGCGCTCGCTGCGGCCTGCGCCCTGTGCGCCTGCGCGCTCGCCGCCTGCGCGCTGGTGCTGCCCCGGCTTGCCGGGGACGAGGTGGTGATGCTGGACGTGGGTCAAGGCGACGCGTTTCTTATCCGCAGCCGCGGGGCGGCCGTGCTCGTGGACACGGGCAACCAGGAGGGCTTGCTGCGGGAGGCGCTCGCGCGCCACGGGGTTATGAGGCTGGACGCCGTGGTGGTCACGCATGGGGACGACGACCACAAGGGGGCGCTTGGGTCGCTTGCGGGCGTTGTGGAGGTGGGGCGCGTCCTTGTTGCGAACGACGCGCTCTCATGCGGCTGCGCATCGTGCGAGGATTTGGTGGAGGATGCCGCCAAATTGGTGGGCGCCGACGGAGTCCAAGGGCTGTCGAAGGGCGATGGGCTGGACGTGGGGGCGTTCGGGCTCGAGGTGGTGTGGCCCGACCGCTTCGCTGACGAGGGCGGCAACGCCGACAGCCTGTGCCTTGCGGCAAAGGCGGACGTGGACGGCGACGGCGCGGCCGACTGGAGCGCCCTGTTCGTTGGCGACGCGGAGCGCGAGCAGCTGGGGCGGCTCGTCGAGGAGGGCGCGGTGGGGCACGTCGACATCTACAAGGTGGGCCACCACGGTTCGAAAAACGCCCTGGACGATAAGACGGCCGCCGCCTTGTCGCCGAGCATAGCGCTGGTGAGCGCGGGGGAGAACAACCGCTACGGCCATCCCGCGCCCGAGACGATAGGGCTTCTGGAGGCTGCGGGCGCCTCCGTGTTCAGGACGGATCTGCAAGGGGACGTTTCGTGCAAATTGGGACCCGACCGCATCGAGGTGCGGACGCTGCGGTAGAATGGCCCCATGACCGACAAAAGCGAACAGAGCGCCCCGCTGCTTCCCGTGTACCTGGCGTGCGGGGAGGATGCGCTCAAACGGGCCACCGTGGCAAAGCGCCTGCGGGCGCGGCTCTCTTCCCTGGGTGACCTGTCGTTCAATTCCGACGAGTTCGACGGCGAGGTCGCCTCGGGGGCCGACATCGTGGCGGCATGCAACACGGTTCCCTTCGCCAGCCCTGTGCGCCTGGTGGAGGTGCGCGCGGCCGACAAGCTGAGGAAGGCCGACGCCGAGGCGGTGGTTTCCTACCTTGACGCGCCGTGCAGCACCACCGTGCTCGCGCTTTCCGCCGAGAAGCTGGCGAAGAACACGCGGCTGTACAAGGCCGTGGCCAAGCACGGCAAGACCGCCGTCATAGACTGCGCCCCCCTCAAGCGCCACGAGCTTCCCCGTGCGGTCCGCTCGATGGCCGCAGGCCACGGCATCGTCCTCACGGAAGGCGCCGCCGCGAAGCTGGTGGAGCTGGCGGGCGAGGACACGGTGCGCTTGGACAGCGAGCTCAAAAAGATCGCCCTTGCGCACCGCGGCGGCGACGCGGTGAACGAGAGCGAGGTCATCTCGCTGGTCAGCCGCACGGCCGAGGTGAAGCCGTGGGAGTTTGTCGACGCCTTCTCCGCGCGCGACGTTCGCAGATGCCTGCTGTATCTGGGGCGCATGGAGTCGGTTTCGCCGCATGCGCTCCTGGCCATGTGCACGACGCGCTTGCGCGAGCTGGTGTGCGCCCGCTCCCTGGCCGACCGAGGCAACCCGCGCGGGGTGGCCGCCGCGCTCAAGGCGCCCGATTGGCGCGTGAAGAACCACGTTCGATGGGCGCGGGGTTTCTCCGCCGAGGAGCTGCGGAGGGCCCTTGTGTCGGCTCGCGACGCCGAGCAGGCCATGAAAAGCGGATCGGATCCGGACGCCGCGTTCCTCGACTGGGTGCTCTTCGTTGCGGCCCGCTAGGGCCGGCGTTCGATACGGCAAGGACCCGACATGCGAGAAAGCCCCGGCGCGCCGGGGCTTTCTCGCTCTTGATATGCGGACGGATCGCGCTGCGACCTCCGATGGATCGTCTACTCGGCGGCTTCCTCGGCGCCTTCAGCCTCAGCCTCGGCAGCCTCGGCTTTGGCGGCCTCCTCGGCTTCCTTGGCCTTGCGAGCCTTGGCCTCGGCCTCCATCTTGAGCTGCTTCTCGCGGCGCTTCGCCTTCTCCTTGGCGGCCGCCTCAAGCTCGGCGAGGCGGGCGGCCTTGCGCTCGGCCTTCTTCGAGCCGGTCTTCTGCTCCTTCTTGGGAGGCTTGACGTAAGCGGCGCGGTCGGCGTCGGTCACCACGGTGTTGGCCAGGCGCATGATGCCGCTCTTGCGGTTGGCGGCCTGGTTCTTGTGGATGACGCCCTTCGAAGCCGCCTTGTCCATCAGACGGCAGGCGGCCAACGCGGCGGCGTAGGCCTCGGCGCCGTTGCCGGCGGCCACGGCGTCCTTCACGTGGCGCGTGGCGGTTTTAAGCTCGCTTTTCACCGCGCGGTTGCGCATGCGGGCCTTCTCGTTGGTGATGATGCGCTTCTTCTGGCTCTTGATGTTGGCCATGTGCGTGCTTCCTCCAATAAATCGTTTTCCGTACGTGCGCGGGACCTTGCGGCCCCGTGCGCATCCGGCGAAGCATGCTCGCGCGGGGATGTCCGACGGCCATGCGCGCACTCCGGCAGGACCCCGCCCGCCTTGGGCGATGGCGCATGGTGGAGCCAGGCGGGATTTCCCTGCTCCGTCAGCCTATCGGCCATCCAGCGAGACGAATCGTGAAAACGCAGCCTCGTCTGCCGATCCGGCGATGGTTGAACCCATCGCGCGCACGTGCCGCTGGATACGCAATGCGTTAGAATAGCAAAGGACACGCCCGTTTTCACGGGAAATCTTGGAAACCGCGTATTTTTCTTGAAAGGACGACCGCCCATGGCCTTCGCGAAACGCGCCCTGCCCGCTTTGCCCGCCCTCCTCTCGTCCGCCGCCCTGGCCTTGTCGCTTGCCGGCTGCTCGCCGGCTGCTCACGAGGTGGTGGACGCGTCGCAGGATTGCGCAAGCTGCCATTCCGAGGAGAAGGCCGTCTACGACGCGCCCTCGCAGGGCTTTCCTGGCGCGCAAACCGTGGGCGCCTCTGCGACGGTGAACGCCTCGGCCCTAAGCGTGGTCGTGTGCGAGCCGCGCTTCACCTCGGAGGACGGGTCGTCGTTCGTTCCCGTGCGGGTGGCCGAATGCAAAACCGCAGGCGGCGTGGCCAACGTCGAGTTCCCCTCGGACGGCCCGTGGGTCCTGTGCCCGGACGGGGATTCGTCGAAGGCCGTCCTCGTGGTGAGCGAGGAGGGCTACAACGTCGACCACGCCGCCGTGGAGTTGTGATGCCGTCCGGTGCCCTACGCCCCCCGCGCTGCTAGAATGTGTGATCGAACGACCTGAGGAGACGCGCCGCGCCCGTCAGCCGGCGCGTCCCGTGTTGCGAAAGACAGGACATGAGCACCGACCCGAACCACATACGAAACTTCTCC
>DXCU01000098.1 GCA_019115845.1 Candidatus Rubneribacter avistercoris
CCCGTGCCGCGCTGGCGGCCAACCGCATCGATCTCGTCGATGAAGATGATGGAGGGCGACGCCTCCTTCGCGTCCTTGAACAGGTCGCGCACGCGGCTCGCGCCCACGCCCACGAACATCTCCACGAAGTCGGAGCCCGAGATGCTGAAGAACGGCACGCCCGCCTCGCCGGCCACGGCCTTCGCCAAAAGCGTCTTGCCGGTGCCCGGGGGGCCCACCAAAAGGCAGCCGCGCGGAATCTTCGCACCCATGGACTGGTACTTTGCGGGATTGGCCAGAAAATCCTTGATCTCTTGCATTTCCTCTACGGCCTCGTCCACGCCCGCCACGTCGTCGAACTTCACATCCGGACGCTCCTCGACGCTTTTCTTCGCCTTGTTCTTGCCGAAGTTCATCTGCGAGTTGTTGGCCTTCTGCATCTGCGAGAAAAAGAAGAAGAACAGCACGCCGACCAAAGCGACGGGGAGCAGCGCCACCAGGATGTCGCCCCAAGCGCTGGGAAGCTGCACCTCGTAGGAGATGCTGGGGTGCTCCGCCATGAGGTTGTCGAGGGAGCCGCCCGCGTACGTGGAAGTGAAGTTGCGCTCGGAGCCCAACGTGGCGGCGCCGAGATCGACAGTGCCCACGCCGCCAAGCGCTTTGCCCGTATCGGGGTTTTTGACCGTGGCCATTTTCGCGTTCAGGGCCTGGAACGCCTCGTTGAACGCATCGGCTGCCGTCGAGCCTGCCGTGATGGCGGGATAGTACGTGCCCGACACCGTGTAGTCGCCAGCGTTGAACACCACCTTCGTCGCCCGATCCTGCTCGACAGCCTGCACGAACTCCGACGTGATGAGCTTGTCGGTGGGCGTGGTGTTGGATGAGGACATGGAAACGAACTGCTGGCCCACGAAAAACGCGATGATCATGAACAGGACGACCGAGACGATGGTCGTCCTGGGATTGGGCTGCTGGAATTGCGACTGTTTGTTTTGCTGTGCCATAAAGCCTTGCTTTCCTTATCCCAACGGACGCGCGGACATGCGGACGGGCGTCGAGCGAAACGCGTCTGCCGCGCAACCTTGCCTGACAGACGCCCTTCCGGCGCCAAGCCGCCGCATGAGCCCCGCAGCGCCTTGCTAGTAAACCTCCGACTTCAGAACGCCGATGTAAGGCAAGTTGCGGTAACGCTCCGCAAAATCCAGCCCATAACCCACGATGAACTGGTCGGGGCATTCGAAGCCGACGTACGCGCAATCGATGTCCGCTTGCGCCAACGTTCGCTTGCGCAGCAACGTAGCCACCGTCAGAGAAGCCGGTCCTCGCGACGACAGGTTCTTCAGCAGGTACTTCAGGGTAAGACCGGAATCGAGGATGTCCTCGGCCACAATGACGTGCCGCCCCGCTATCTCGGACGAAAGGTCCTTGAGGATGCGCACGACGCCGGAGCTTTTCGCCCCGTTGCCATACGACGAGATGGCCATGTAGTCCATCTCGACGGGCAGATCGATCGCCCGCGCCAAGTCCGCCATGAAGATAGCGGCGCCGCGAAGGACCGAAACCAAAACGACGCCCTCCTCGGCCACGTCCGCGTAATCCCTCGTGATCGCCGATCCGATCTCGCCCACACGCCGAGCGATCTCCTCCTCGGTGAACAGAATCTCCGCGATGTCCTTGTGCACGGTCTTGACCTCTTCGTCGCTTTCCGCATCGATCCTTGGCCGTGCAGCCGCACAACCTTGGGCGAAAACGCCCCGATGCCTACCTTGAACTTGGTAAGTGTACCATTGCGCCTTTGCGAAAAGGCGACGAGACGGTAACGCCGCCCCACATGCCATGATAATTACATTTGGCGCAGGAACTGGGGATTTGATAGACGGGAAGCGCGCCTAGCACGACGTTTTCAAGTCGGGGAACTCGCGGAGAAGCCGGTTGACCGGCAATCCGATGACGGTGTCGAGATCGCCTTCGACCCGCGCGACAAGATCGGCCCCGGCGCCTTGGACGGCATACGCGCCCGCCTTGTCGAACGACTCGCCTTTGCGCAGGTAGTCGGCGATCTCCTCGTCTGAAAGATCGCGAAACGTCACCCGTGCGGCATCGACGAACGTGCGGAAGCCAAGCGACACCTGCTCCGGGTCAGGCGCCGCCACCATCCACACGGACACAGCGGTGAGCACCTCATGGGTGCGGCCCGACAAGCGACGCAGCATGTGCTTGGCATGCGAGAGGCTGGCAGGCTTGCCGAAGATCTCGCCGTCAAGCACCACCATGGTGTCGGCGCCGAGGATGGCGGCCATGCCGGTGTAGCCCTCGGCCAGCACCTCCTGCACGACGGCGCCCGCCTTGCGCTCGGCCAGCTTCTTGACGGCCTCATGCGGGTCGGCCAACTGGTCGGCGTCGAGCGCCTCGTCCACCTCGGACACGCGCACGGCGAACTTGACGCCGGCATCCGCGAGCAACTGCTTGCGACGAGGGGATCCGCTCGCCAAAACGACGTCGAGAGCAGGGGCAACGGGCGCGGCATTTTCGGAAGTCGCCCCGATGGGCTGGATGTGCTGTTCGTTTTCCATGCGCGCTATTGTAGCGCATTCCGCATGCCCTCACGCGCACGCTGCGCAACTGCGGACGGCTTGCTGCGCAACTGCGCTCCACGCACACTCGTCGCGTCTCGCTTTCGCCCCCCTCGTGCGCCCGCGCCCGCCGGCTCCCGCTCGTCCGTTCGCCCGGCCCCCGACCTTGGCTCCGACCCTCCGGCCCCTGGCCGTCCGGCCTCCGGCCGCCCGGCTCCCGCTCACCCAGCTTCCGACCGCCCAGTCCCCAACCGCCCGGCTCCCGCTCACCCAACCCCCAGCCGTCCGGCTCCCGACCGCCCGGCTCTCGTCCATCCGATTGCCGGCCGTCCGACTAACGCCCGGCTTCCGGCCGTCCGATCCCCGGCCGTCCGGCTCCCGCCCGTCCAATTGCTGGCCGCTTTTTTGTTTCGAAAAGCGGGAGATTTTCCTGAGTTGGTCAAAATCGGGGCAAGTCGGGGAAATGGCGCGTCGTTTTTCCCACATGAAAAAACGTGACCTGGGATTTTACTGACGGAAGATGGGTCAAGTCCCCAAAATTCCCCCGACTTGCCCCGATTTTGACCAGATGAGCGTCGAAAACGTGTATTTCGCTTCTCTCCGCGCCTTTCCTTCGCATCCTTATGCTCGTAACGGTAAAACATCGATGAAAATCTTCGGGTCCCTTACCGTTGGGCGGGGCAGTCCGCCGTCGCGACGGGGTGCGGCACCCGTGACGCCCGCAAGTTGCCGTGGCGCACAGCACCTGCGGTGCCCGCAGGCCACCGTCGCGACGGCGCACCGTGCCCGTTGCGCCTGCTACATCCGCGAGCCACCGCCGCAGCAACGCGTTGCGCCTGCTACATCCGCGAGCCACCGTCGCGGCAACGCGTCGCGCCCGTTGCGCCTGCCACACCCGCAGGTCGTCGTCGCTGCTGCGCGACACTTCGAAAGAGGCGCGTGACGAAGGTTGGGGCGCAGACGCCAGGCGCCGTCCGCCCGTCGCAGGCGCACTCGCCTACCGGTTGCGTTTTCGGCGGGCGCGATAGGCGGCCATGGGTTCTATGCGCACGCCTCGCTTGTTGGCGCTCACAGCCAGATCACCTTGAATGTTGGCCACATAGCCGCCGATGGGACGGCCTTCGGCGGCTCGGTCATAAGCGGCCAGCACCGCATCGACCGACGCCGTTTCCACGCGCGCGTCGGGACCGAGCATTCGCTGCAGCACGCGCACCACCGTGCGCCGCGCAAGGGGCAGCGGCTCGGTTCCCAGACCGGAAGCGCACACACAACCTGCCGAGGGATCATCCGGTTCGATAGCTTCCGCATAGCGACGTTCCCTTTCGGCGGCCATGTCATCAAACAAGTCGTCCTCGTCGGCAATGAGGTTCATGGTGCGCACGAGCACGTCGAGCAGCTGAGGGTTGCGTTCTTTGGCACGCGGCACTATTTCGTGGCGCACGTAGGCGCGGAAGCGGTCGGTGTGGGCGTTGGTGGCATCCTCGCGCCAGAGCGCGCCCGTCTCGTCGCACGTCGTCGGCAGCCCCGCGCGTTCGCGCTGCGACAGGTAAGCGCGCAAATCATCGCGGCTCACATCCAGAAGCGGCCGCACGACCGGCCCGTTGCGGTAGCGCATGGCGCGAAAACCCCCCGGTCCCGTGCCCACGATGGAGCGCATGTAGAAACTTTCCACGCGGTCGTCGGCCGTGTGCGCCGTGAGGATGCGCCCGTCCGCAAGCGGCGCGGCAGCATGCAGGCACAAGCTTTCAAGCGCCTCGTTGGCCACAAGATAGCGCTCGTGGCGCGCGACAGCCTCCACGTTCTCGCCAGTGCGCGCGGCCTCGGCGGCGATGTCGATCTCGCACGAGAACAAAGGCACATCCAGAAGCTCGGCCAGCTGCGCCACGAAGCGTGCGTCGGCGTCGGCGTCCTCGCCGCGCAGCCGGTGGTTCACATGCAGCATGGCCAGCTGACCGAGCGCACCACGTTCGCGCAGCTCGCACGCCACGTACGCAAGCGCCGTGGAGTCCGAGCCACCCGACACCATGAGCAGCGCCGGTGTCTCGGCGCTTGCCAAGTTGCGCTCGGCAAGCGTCGCCGCCGCGCGATCCACAAGCGGAACGGTTTCGGACATGGAAGCCCTCCTATCGTCGGAGCGGATGCGGCAGAGGTGCGGCAGACATCGTCGCAGTTCCCGTTGCGAAAACTGCGAAGAACGCAACCGTCGCCCAAGCGCCTGCCGGCGTCACCTCTCATCAGAGGTCAAAAGACGCCGTCCGGCATGGCCGAAGCGCCGCGCAACCATGATACTCCAACCAAGGAACGCGCGGGAGGCGCACAAAGCGCGAAATTCGGACGCCTTGTGCTTGAGGCCATCGGCTCGCCTCGGTCAACCCATCTGCTTCTCAATCTCCTCGATAAGGGCTATATCCGCCGGAAGCCACCGAACGCTATGCAGCGCATCCTTCGACAACCATTTGGCATCCTCGGCTTCCAGAAGCTTCAATTCCCCATCGACCACATCGCACCAGAAGCAATCCATCGAAAGGTGAAACGTCGGGTAGTCATACTCAACGGTCCCTATCAGATCGCCAACAGCGATCTCCGCGTCCAGCTCTTCCCGTATTTCCCTTACAAGCGCCTGCTCTGGCGTTTCGCCTTCTTCGATCTTTCCGCCGGGGAACTCCCATAGGCCCTTGAACTCGCCGTAGCCCCTGGCCGTGGCGAATATCGATTTCTTATCTTGCGGCGAATCGCAAATCACCGCTGCAACCACCTTGACCGTTTCCATCCAATTCCTCCTCAATCGGCAAGCATCCGACGCTTGCGCTTGTCTTCGGTGCGCGCGAAACGCACGGCGCGGCGGACCCTCTTTTGCCTCTTCGCGCTGGCCCCTGCCCCCAACATGGCCCGGGCGCTTTCAAACTGTCGCGGCTCTTCTTGCTTGCCGCGCCAATCGGCCTTCCCGCGCTCACCCCTCCGCCCGCCCTGCGGCGCGCTTCCATGGGACAAACGGACGCGAAATGCGGGGTTGGGGCCAGGGCTGTCTCCAAACGGCCCCAACCCCCCCCCCAAAAAAAAGCGCCTTACTGCCTGCGCTTTTCGGCTCCTCATTCATTGGCCCGCGACACCAATGCCACGCACTCGACGTGATCGGT
Source organism: Candidatus Rubneribacter avistercoris (assembly GCA_019115845.1). Classification (GTDB taxonomy): domain Bacteria; phylum Actinomycetota; class Coriobacteriia; order Coriobacteriales; family Eggerthellaceae; genus Rubneribacter; species Rubneribacter avistercoris. The sequence goes on from DXCU01000098.1 coordinate 5,690, forward strand.
GTGAGGGAACATGTCAACAGGCTGCACAACGCGGGCAACATAGCCACGGTCGCGCAAAAACCGCAGGTCGCGCACTTGAGTTTGGGGGTTGCAGGAGATGTAGACGATGCGCGCGGGCGCAAGCGCGGCCGCCGCCTCCAAAAACGTCTCGCTCGCCCCGGCGCGCGGCGGATCCATGAGCAGCACCTCGACGGACTCGCCCGCACGGGCCAGCTCGCGCATGAAGTCGCCCGCATCCCCCACCACGAAGCGCGCGTTCTCCACCCCGTTGTGCCGCGCGTTCTCACGCGCGTCGCGAATGGCCGACGCCACCGTGTCCACGCCCGTCACCTGCGCCGCGCCGCGCTTGGCGGCGACCAGGCCGATGGTGCCCGTGCCGCAGTAAGCGTCGATGGCGCGCTCTGCGCCCGTGAACCCCGCAAGGTCAACGGCCGTTTCGTACAGCACCTCGGTCTGCGCAGCGTTCACCTGGTAGAACGACTGCGACGAGATGCGGAAGCTCAAGCCGCACAGCGTGTCCAGGATGAAGCCGGGGCCGTAGAGCCGCTGCTCGCGTTGCCCGAGGATGACGTTGGTCTGGCGTTCGTTCACGTTCTGCACGATGGTGGTGACAGCAGGGCAGCGGCGAACAAGCTCGCGGCAGAACGCGCGCGAGGCGGGAAAGGCCGAACCATTCGTCACAAGCGTGACCAGCACCTCCCCGCTTTCGTGGCCCACGCGCACCACGGCGTGCCGCAGAAAGCCCGCATGCGCGTCCTCGTCATAGGGCGCAAGGCCGAAACGGCCCATGAGGTCGCGGATGGCGAGGATGATGCGCTTGGCCTCCTTGTTCTCGATGAGGCAGCCGTCGGTGGGCACGATGCGGTGCGACCCGGCGGCGTACATGCCGCAGAGGATCTCGCGGCGCGGCGCCCCGTCGCGGCTCCGGCCCCGGGCACGGTCACCGCCCGCCGCACGCGCGCGTCCTCGACCGCAATCCCCCTTCCCGCCGCCGGCCAACCGGCGGCCCGGCGCGTAGGGCGACACCACCTTGTTGCGGTAGTGATAAGGATCCTCCATCCCCAGAATCGGCCGCAACGCCTCTGAAGGCGCCACGTCGGCGAACAGTTGCGCCACATGCGCGTCCTTGGCCGCCAGCTGCTCGGCGTAAGGTTGGCCCACGTGCTGGCACGCCCCGCACGCCCGCTCGACGGGGCACGAAAGCCCGCCCCCGCCCGCGTTCGGCTGCGCATTCCGGCCCTCCGAGCGCGCCCGATCCGCATGCCCTCCGTCCGACGCGCGCAACCTCTTCGCGCGCGGCAGCCCCGCGCCCGACGCATTCGCACGCCCCGCGCTCGCCAAAGGGCGTCCCTTCTTGTCCCGCCGTTTTCGATTCGCCATGAAACCTCATCCGTTGCTTCGACCAAAACTGCACTATAGTATACGCACCACGTACGCACCTCATCGACGAAAGAAGGATTCCCTCATGACCAAGTTCACAAACGTCATCGTCCGGCGCCCCGCTCGCTCCCTCACGGAAGGCATCACATCGGCCCCCGAGCTGGGCGCACCCGACTACGAGCTGGCCTGCAAGCAGCACGACGACTACATCGCCGCGCTCAAGCAGTGCGGCGTGGAGGTGACGGTGCTGCCGGCGCTCGAAGAGTTCCCCGACTCCTGCTTCGTGGAGGACCCGGCCGTCATCACGCGCAAGGGCGCCATCATCACCAACCCGGGCGCGGCCAGCCGCAACGGCGAGAAGGACGAGATCGAGCCCGCCGTGCGCCAGTTCTTCGACGATGCGCACGTGAAACGCATCGTAGCACCGGGCACGCTGGACGGCGGCGACGTCATGATGGTGGGCGACCACTTCTACGTGGGCCGCTCCGCCCGCACCAACGAGGAGGGCATCCGCCAGTTCTTCGAGATTTTGGAAGGTTGGGGCCTTGAAGGCTCCGAAGTGCCGCTTGAGCACGTGCTGCACCTCAAGACCGGGGTGAACTACCTGGAGGACGGCAACATGCTGGTGTCCGGCGAGTTCGTGGACAAGCCCGATTTCCAGCAGTACCACCGCATCGAGATCCCCGAGGACGAGGCGTACGCCGCGAACTGCATCTGGGTGAACGGCACCGTCATCGTGCCCGAGGGCTACCCCGCCGTCTTGGCGGCCGTGCAGGACGCCGGTTACAAGACGCTCACGGTGGACACGTCCGAGTACCGCAAGCTCGACGGCGGCCTCTCCTGCTTGAGCTTGCGATTCTAGCCCGAAAGCGCGTTCGCGTTCCGTGCCGAGCGGTAACGGTTGGTTGACCGTTCCGTTCGGCACGCGTGTTTGCGGGCTATAGTCGGGGCATCCGCGCGAAAGGACGCCCTATGAGATTCATCATTCGCTGGTTGGTCACCGCCGTCGCCGTGGGCGTGGCCGTGTGGCTGGTGCCCGGCATCGAGGTTGTGGGAGGCACGGAGGCGTGGACGGCCATCGCGCTGTTCGGCCTGGTGCTGTCGCTCATCAACATCAGCGTGAAGCCGGTCATGCAGGTGCTCAGCCTGCCTATCACCGTCATTACGCTGGGCATTTTCTATCTGGTGGTGAACACGCTCATGCTCTACGTGGCCGCGTGGCTGGCAAATGGCATCTTCCAGGTGGGCATCGCCATCGCCACGTTCGGCAGCGCCTTTGTGGCGTCCATCGTCATCAGCATCGTATCCGGCATCATGAACGCCCTTGTAGGCGGCGAGTGACGACGGGATACAGCCGCGCGCCACGCGCGAGCGCGCATCTGCGACAGGCGCCCGCACCCATCTGCGCGCACCCGCACGCCACACCCGGAGCGTGACGGCAGGACGGGGATAACGTCACCCGACGGCATGGTGACGTTATCCCCGTCCTGCTGTCACGCTATCCCCGTCCTGCTGTCACGCTGCTGTCACGCTCTCTGCTCGGCAAGCGCGTCCGCGAACGCCTCGGCGGAGGGGTGCGCGACCACGTCCGGACGATTCACCTCGACGGCCTCCACCGCGCGACCCCTCACCTGCGGCTCGATCACGCGCCGCACCGTTTCCACCTCCGGCAGTTCAGGCATGCCGACCACCCTCCTTCTTGGCCGATTTCTTGATTTGTTCGTGATAGAAGTAGTTCACCACCACAGGCGGCGCATCGAAGGGACGGCGCATGCTGTCGTCGTTGGTGACATAGGGCAGCCCCTCCTCGGCGGTGAACTGCCGCAGCCGCGCATCAAGCCCCTCCCAGTACGCACGACTGCCCCGGCGGTAGATCTCGTCGTAGAGCGGCACCAAGCGGGGACGCGTTTGGCGGATGTAGTCCAAGATGGCCGCCTTGTAGCCGCCGCGCAGGTTGAGGTTTTCCAGCCACACGAGGTTGCAGCGTTCGCACGCGCGGCGGATGATGGCCTCCACGTCGGTGATGCCGGGGAAGATGGGCGAGATGAAGCAGGTGGTGCGCACGCCGGCGTTATGGAACGCTTCCATGGCGGCAAGGCGCCGCTCGATGGACGTCGCGTTGTCCATATCGCGCCGGAAGTCCTCGTCAAGCGTGTTGATGGACCAGCTCACGCGCGCGTCGGGAAACGTGCAAATAAGGTCGAGATCGCGCAGCACCAGATCGCTCTTCGTGGCGATGGAGAGCTTCGCGCCGCTGCCCCGCAGCTCTTCCAGCAGAGCGCGGGTGCGTCCGTAGGTTTCCTCCTGCGGAAGGTACGGATCGGTGACCGAGCCGATGAACAGCTCTTTGCCCGCGTAACGCTCGGGATGCTTGAGGGGCGGCCAGCGCTTCGCGTCCAAAAACGCGCCCCACGGCTCGTCGTGGCCGGTGAAGCGCTTCATGAACGACGCATAGCAGTACCGGCATCCGTGCGTGCAGCCCACGTACGGGTTCACGGAGTACTCGCACACCGGCAGGTTCGATTTCGACAGCACGCTCTTGACCTCCACCTCCCGCACGACGAGGGAGCCGCTAGCTGCGGGCGCAGCGGCGCCGGGGGCATTGGCGGCTGCAGGCGCGGCGGGAGCTGCGGGTGCGCCGGCGGCCATAGGCGTCGCGCCCGCCTCCGCCCCGCGCGGCGCCGCCGTCACCATGCCCCCAGGTGGATGTGCCCCTCGGGACTCGTGCCGTACTGCTCGGGAAGCCGCTCGTCGGGCTTCGGGCGCCCGATGCCGATAAAGCACGGCGTCATCCACCCCTTCGGCACGCCCAGCATTTCCAGCACCACATCGTGCTCCCTGTTCAGCGGAATGCGCAGCGAGTAGCCAAGCCCCTCGTTGACGGTCGCCAACATGATGTTCTCCGCTACGCACCAGGCAGTTGCCAGCGGATTGAGCTTGCTGACCCATTCGGCGTTCAGCTTCGAGCACCTGAACAACGGCACAATGACGCACGGGCACTCCACCAGCATGGTGTACTGTCGCGGCATGGCATAGGCGTACATCTGCTGCGCCAGATCAAGCGTGCGCCCTTCGTAGCGGCGCGCGTTGAAACGCTGCACGACGCGCTTGGCATAGGCGAACGCGCGCTCCTTCTCCTCGCGCGTTCGCAACACGATGAACTGCCAAGAACGGTAATGATCCCATGAGGGCGCCTTCATGCCCGCCTCGATGATGCGCTCGATGGCGGCGAAGTTAACGTCTTCGTCCGTCCACTCACGGCTGGTCCTTCTCTTGTTGATGACTTCGGCGAATTCCATAGGCTCTCCTTCGGCGATAATACGGTTCGGATGACGCGGACGCGCGGGACGGGGCGAACGGCACGGACGCGGCCCCGGAAGCGCGGAGCGCGATTCGGATGACGCGGGACGCGGGGCGAACGGCGCGGGCGCAGGGCGCAGCGCGGCCCCGGCCCCGCATCCGCTCGGATCACAAGTCGAGCAAGGTGGTGGCGTTCGGCTGCTTCTTCGCCAGAAACGACCGCTGGGCCCCTTGCGAAACGTCGTCGGCGGGTCGCACATGCCCTAGCAGCAGCGACGAGGCGGGGTCGTGCAGCTTGCGGTTCTCGAACGCTTTCTGCGGATTCTTGTTCGCATAGCAGTACTTGCAGCCGTTCAGGCACGTGTCGTACGCGCCGATGTCGCGGCTCTCGATGCAGTGGCAACCCTCGCGCAGGCCCTTGTGCTTGAGGGTGCGAAACGCCACGCCGTTCGCCTTCCCCAGCGCTTCAAGCGTCATGCAGCCGCTCGCATGGATGCCGTAACGCGAGAAATCCCCGTTCGTGCCACAGGTTTGCAGGCGGATACCGTGGCGGCGCGCCGTGTCGCCCAGGCTTTTCGCCAACGTGTCGCGGTCGGCCTCGGTGAGCGGGATGATCTCGGGCATGTTGGCGTCCAGCTTCTTGTACATCTCCACGAAGCTGAAGATGCAGCGGTCAATGTGCGGCACCAGCACGCCTGCCATGCGTTCGAACGTCTCGCAGTGACGCTCTACGGTGTAGTCGCGCGTGAGCAGCACCGGGTCGTAGCGCCACGCGACGCGCTGTTTGCCCACCAGCGCCGACAGCTCGACAAGCGTCTCCATGCTCTCCTCGACAGACGGCACGCCCGGCTCGACGTCTTTGCCGTACGCGGTGATGGTGTAGTGGAAATAGGTGTTGAACCGGTCGGTGATCTCGTGCAGCCGAGGCAAAATGGGGCGGTAGTTCTTCGAGCAGAACACCACGCAGTCCACCTTGTCAGGCGTCAGTTCGTAGCGGTTCACCTTGTTCGGGAACAGCGGGTTGCGCACAAGCACGTACCCTTCGGAGAAGCGACGCAAAAGCCACTCGGTGTAGAACTGCACGGTGTCCGTGCGCGCTCCGGTATTGATGATCATTCCCCCACCTCCGGGATCTCGTCGAACTTGCGTTTCATGTGACTGGAGAACAGGGTGGTCAAACGCACGAGCTCGGCGATGTCCTCCCCCGAAAGCTCGGCCATGGCGTCGATCTCGGCGTCGGCTGCCGGCGGTATGATGGCACGCACATACTCGACGCCCGCAGGCGTGAGGCGGACGATCTTGCTGCGACGGTCCGCTGCCAGCTCGGACAACTCCACATAGCCCTTCTTCATGAACTTCTTGACGATGGCGCTCACTGTTTGCCGCGTTGCCGAAAGCCGCTCGCAAATCTCCGATTGCAGGCATCCGTCCGGTGCGAACCAGACAAGATCGAGCACGAACAGCTCTTTGGCGGTCAGGCCATGCTTGCGCGCGTACAGCTCGTAAGCGGAAAACTGCACGTCGCGCAGCTTGCAGTAGCGGTTCACATACGCCCGCACATCCTCACGCTGCATCGCCGCCCTCCTTTGTGGAAAATATTGGACTGTCTGATATTTGACTATATACTAGCAGAACGAGTGAGCAGTGTTAAGGGGTTGATAATGACGCGGAATGGCCCAGTGGCATCAAAAAGCCGCAGGAGGTTGTGTTGCTCTCGTGACAGCAGGACGGGGATAACGTCACCGCCGAGGCATACCGTATCCCGAAGATGGCGTTATCCCCATTCTGCGTCATAGAGTTCGTAGCACCAATGAACTATCGAAAGCGCGATTTGACTAAAATTTTCCGCAGCTCGGTGACAGCGGGACGGATGGTGACAGCGGTGGTGACAGCAGGGTGACAGCAGGACGGGGATAACGTCACTTACCTAAACCTTGCACCTCTGGATGACCCCGCGTCCAATTCCGGTCAGGCGCTCTATCTGCCTCACGGACAGTCCGTGCATTCGCAGTTTTTGCAACGCCCGATCACGGTCGGCTTTCCCCATAGAGGCAATGCAGGTCGAAAACTTATCGCCAAACAGATCGCGCGCAAGGTCTACCGCCTCGCCATCGGACACGGCTTTTCGCGCCACAAGAATCTGGTCGTTCTTGACGCGAATGTCGGTTAGGCCAACCTCTACACCATCTTCCGAGTGAAAAGCGACAAACGCATCGCGCCCACCGAACATATCGAGGATGTCTTCCAACTCTTTCGCAGGATGCTCCTTTAAGTAGGCAGCATAGCTACTCCAACGGTAGTTGTCGCACCTGCCGATTCCCGCTCTGTCGGGGTTCAGGTGAATATAACGCACAACCTCCATGAGATAGGCGTCTTCCTCGACGGGATAGCTCGCAAATCGGTCTTGGAACACCGGCCCGACGTGGCCATGCTTTCCATTGTAGTGGCGCGCAAACGATGTGTTCAGCGACCTCATAAGACAAACGAGGTCATCCATTTTCCCCTTCAGCAGCAGATGCACGTGGTTGTCCATAAGACACATTGCCAAAAGTGAAACCTTGTTATCTTGAGCGTAATCGTGGAGTTTTTCCAGGAAGAATTTCCTATCGCCATCGTCTTCGAACAGCACTCTTCTACCAGCGCCACGTTCAACAACGTGGTATATATCCGACTGCGCTATTCGTCGCCCCGCTCGCGTCATTTGCCCTCACTCTCCACGAATCGCTCCGATAATATGGTGACATTATCCCCGTCCTGCTGTCACCATCCTGCTGTCACCCCGTCCTGCTGTCACCCTGCTGTCACCTAGTGACATTATCCCCGTCCTGCTGTCAATCGTGACATTATCCCCGTCCTGCTGTCACCCGTCCTGCTGCTGTCACCATCCAGTGACATTATCCCCGTCCTGCTGTCACCTGCTGCTGTCACCTGCTGTCACACTCTGCGCTTACAGCGCTAGGCGGTAGATGGCGCGGGCGTCGTCCATGGAGAGTTTCTTGAAGCTGCCGAAAGGTTCGCCCTTGTTCGCTTTAAGCGTGGGGATGAGTTTTTCGATGTCGCCCTCCTCCACGTCCAGTTCAGCGAGCGTGGTGGGCATGCCGAGCGAGGCGAAGAACGAGCGCGTCTCGTCGATGGCGGACAGCGCGTCGGCCATGGCGTCGCCGGTGGGCGCAAGGCCGAACACCTCGCGGCCGTAGAAGGCGAAGCGCTCCGGGTTGGCGTCGCAGACGAACTCCATCCACGCCGGGAACATCACGGCCAGCCCCGCGCCGTGCGTGATCTCGGGATAGAGCGCGGACAGCTCATGCTCCAAGCCGTGCGTGGCCCAGTCCTCGTGGCGACCGACGCCGGCCAGGCCCTGGTGGCAGAGCATTCCCGCCCACATGACGTTCGCACGGGCGTCGTAGTTGTCCGGCTCGGCCAGCACGCGCGGAGCCTCGGCGCGCACCGTCCTCATGAGCGACAGGCACAGATTGTCCGTCACCGGCACCGCGCCCACGTCGTCGAAGAAGCGCTCCAGCAGATGGCAGAACATGTCCGTGAGCCCTGCGGCCGTCTGGAACGGCGGCAGGGTGAACGTGAGCTCGGGGTTCATGAACGCGAGCTTCGGGCGCTGCGCGTTGTTGGGATAGCCCGACTTCATTTGCAGCGCGTCGTTGCTCACCACGGTGTTCTTGGACGCCTCGCTGCCGGCGGCGGGAATGGTCAGCACCACGGCGATGGGCAGCACGTCGTTGGTCTGGCGCTTCGTCTCGAAGAAGTCCCATACGTCGCCGTCGTAGCGCGCGCCCACGGCCACGGCCTTGGCCGAGTCGATAACCGAGCCGCCGCCCACGGCCAACACCCAGTCCACGCCGTGCTCCTTGCACAGCGCCACGCCCTCGCGCACAAGCGTGATCTCGGGATTCGGACGCACGCCGCCCAGCTCCACGCGCTCGACGCCCGCCGCGTCAAGCGAGGCGCGCACGCGGTCGATAAGCCCGCTCTTGACCGCGCTCTGCCCGCCGAAGTGCAACAGCACGCGCTTCGCACCGCGCTCGGCCAGCTTCTCGCCCACCTGCTCTTCCGCTCCCTTGCCGAACACGAAATGCGTCGGCGATACAAATTCGAAGTTCTCCATAAAACGACCCGCTTTCCGTGCCGAACGTTCCGTAAACGACGCGACAACCTCCATCGGCAGCGCCGTTTCGCTTCGGCATCAGTATATACGCCGGAAGCGGGCATGCCCAGAGGATCGACGCCCCCGCC
>DXCU01000099.1 GCA_019115845.1 Candidatus Rubneribacter avistercoris
CTCCCCCGAAGCGCACCCGGCGGCCGGGCAGGGGGCGCCCGCCTCGATGGGGGCGATCCCCGTGGCGGGCTCCGCCAGAGAGCCGGCGCCGTACACCGCCGCGCACGCAAGCAGGAACGCGGCAAGGGTCATGAGAGCCTTGCGGACCATGGCCGGCCAACCCCCTCTTCATCCCATAAAGCAAGCTTCAGCTCACGCACGACCGCAGCTCCACTTTGCCGCTCCACGATGTTCCATGAGTGGGCCACTGCGACTCCGGCAGCTGCGACCTCGGCGGCGAAGCGCGGATGGAAGGTCACGCACCCCTCATCGTCCTCAGTGAAGAAGGCATGCCGCTCGCTCAGCACACGCCGCGCGACCCCGACGTCTCCGTCGAACGCCTTCGCTGCATGGTAAAAGCAGTCGCCTCCCAGCTCGTAGAGCGCCGGATCGAGCGCGACGGAGCGGTTTGCCTGCAGCACCTGGTCGCGGTTCTTGTTGTCGAGCGAGCAGTACTGCACCCCTATGCGCAGCCCTTCGTCCAGCGCGAACAGAACGAGCTCAAGGCACGCCTCCTCGCTTCCAGCGATAGGCAATCCGCCTGCGTAGCCGTACTCGTAAAGCACTTCGAACGGCGGGTTCTTCACCCGGTAGCCGCGTCGCGAGAACTCGTTCCAGTTACGAAACGGGTAGCAGAACTCCAGCAGGTTGACGCCGCGCACGCCCGCCTCGTCAAGCTCAACAAGCAACCGCTCCATCCGTTCGCCTTCGTCAGGGGCGACCGGCATCTCAACCATGACGTCAGGAATGCACCGACGCGCTATCCTTATGCCGGCAAGGGTCTTGGCAACGGAGCTTTCGCCCTCGTCTAACTTGACGCTGAAACGGATCTCGTCCAAGCCGCATGCGGCGGCTTCGCGACAAAACGCCTCGTCTAACCCAAGGCCCGACGTGTACAAACGCAAATGGGCATCGGGGCAAAGTTCACGGGCGCAGCGGAAGAACGCCAGCGCCTCGTCACGCACGAGCAGCGGTTCGCCGCCAGTGAGGCCGATGTGGGTCACTGCGACGCCCGACCGTGCGAATGCCTCCAGATCCTCGCGCCATGGTGTGTCGCGTAGGCAATGCTCCTCGAAGTCGATCTGATTGGGATTGAAGCAAAAGTAGCAATCGCGGTTGCAGCGCAGGTTGATGTAGAAGGTGCGGCTGCCGCAATCGCCTACGCACGCCTCGCAGGCACTCGACAGGAAACCAGACGAAATGCTGGCGCCGCCGTTCATGAAACGCGCGCCGCGTTCCCGCAGCATGCGACGCAGATCGACCACACGCGTCAACCCGACTCCGTATGGCTCGAATGCCACGCCCTCGCTCTCGCGCGCGCACACGAACTCCTCCTCGATCGCCCGGTACTCCGCAAGCCACGCATCCAAGGTAGGACGACCCGTCGTTTTCCGAAACACCGATTGCCTCCTCGATGTCGTACTTTCATGCAGCGATGGGCCGCCGGATCGGCGGCCCATCGTATCCGCAGCCCTAACGAGCGCGGTCGCTCGGCTGCAGGGGCAGGTACTTCAACCCTAGCAGCAGCATGAGCGCGCCCAGGCCCACCACGCCCAGCATCACGCCGAACTCAAGCGCTGTCGGCCAATACACCATACCTGCGTACGCACCCTCCATGCCGGACTCCCAGCCTGTCACCGTGTACTGCGACATCGCACCGGCGTAGTCCAGATTCGGCAGCTGAAAACCGCCCACCAGAAGCTGCACGCGCTTGCAGAAGATGCCCGCAATGGCCAGAAGCGAGGCTGCAACGATGAGCGGATTGGTGCGCAGCGCCGGCACGAAAGCCACGACCGCGCAGAGTGCACAGCCAACAACCTCGATCCAGAAGAACGGTGCGAGCGGACCGGACACGAGCATGCCCACGACCTCCAGGCCCTCGCCCGCCGGAAAGCCCTCGGTCAACAGATCGCATCCGAAGAAGTACAGGTCCACGCATACGAACACGCCGAGCAGCTTCACCATCTTTACCACATACCGCTGGTCAAGCTCCAGGTAACCTGCGCGACGCAGCGCCATCACCACCAGCAGCACAAGCGCCACACCGCATACGAGCGCGCTTGACACGAACCACGGAGCCAGAAGCGCCGTGTGCCACATCTCGCGTCCGGCCTGCAGTCCGAAGATCCACGCCGTCACCGAGTGCACGAGCACCGCACACACAAGGGCAAGGGCGCTGATGGCGCGCAGGGCCTTGGCCGACCCCTTGCCGCCTTCGTGGCGCAGCATGGCCCACAGGTAGACGATCGACAGCACCAAGTAAGTGCCCAGCACAAGGATGTCCCACATCAAAGGAGATCCCAGGTTGGAATAGGCGAACAGCTCCCACAGGCGAAGCGGCTGCCCAAGGTCCACCACCACGTAACCGATGGCGAGCACTGTGCAGCAGATGCTCGTCCACACGGCGATCTTCGAAATACCGCCGAACCCCTCCAGCCCAAACACGCGCGGTGCGCTCGAGATGATGAGGCCGCCGGCCGACAGACCCACCAGGAACATGAACATGGTGATATAGAGTCCCCAAGAGTCCAGATTGCGCATGCCGGTCTGCACCATGCCGCCGGAAAGCTGCATGCCCCACAGCGCAAGTCCTGCCACGGTCACGATAGCCGCCACAACGATGGCGACGTTGAGTCCTTTGCCCCCGAATCTGGCCGCAGGGGCCTTGGACGGCGCCGCCGTCCCAGTGTTCTCAGACATGATTGCCTCCTTGAAAGCCTAGACGAGGTAATAGACAGAGGGCTTCGTACCCTCTTCGGACAGCAGCTGCGTATGCTCGCGCTCGCGAACAAGGCGCGATACTTCCGATTCAGGATCGTCAAGGTCACCGAAATAGCGCGCCCGTGGAGGGCACATCACCATGCAAGCCGGCTCCTCGCCGCGTGCTTGTCGTTGGTAGCAAAACGTGCACTTCTCCACCACATGCTTTTGATGCGTTGGAACATCGTCGTCGCCTACGGCGAACTCGACAGAGTACTTCGGCTCTTCCCAGTTGAACGAGCGAACACCATTGTAAGGGCATGCCGCCATGCACATGCGGCATCCGATGCACTTGTCGTAGTCTTGGCGCACGATCCCCGTTTCGGCATCTTTGTACGTCGCTCCCACCGGACACACTTTCACGCAAGCGGGGTTGTCGCAGTGCTGACAGCTTACCGGCAGAAACGAGATCGAGGCATTCGGCCACTCGCCCGAAGCAGCATCGATATGGCTTCCTCCGTCAGTCAGCACCCTGTTCCACCACACACCGGATGGGATGTTGTTGCTCTCTTTGCAGGCCACGGAGCATGTGTGGCATCCTATGCATCTATGCAGGTCGATAACCATTCCCATGCGCATTACTGGTCGCCTCCCTCGAACTTCTCAACCTCGCACAGACAATCGTAATAACATTCGTTGTCATCGAACGGATGGCTTATGTTGCTGGTCAGATCTTGGTAATGGCCCTCCACGAACTGATCGCCTTCCCAACCATGTGGAACGCTGACCATCCCAGGTCGCATTCCTCCGTCGTAATAGGCTTCAACGACCACATATCCCCGATCATTGAACACCTTGACCAAGTCCCCGTCTTCTATGCCGCGACTCTTCGCATCCGATGGATTGATGAACACGTGGGGATTGGGCCTGATCTCAACGAGCCAGTCTGCATGATTGTACGTGGTGTGCGTGGTGAAGCGCGTGTGCAGACTCATGAATATGAGAGGGTACTTTTCCGCCAAAGCATTGCGCCCATACCCTTCCACATCTTCCGGCCACGCTTCTCCAGGTGGCTCGAAATACACCATGCGCTCCAGTTCTTCATCAATGGTCTTGCCTGCTATGCGGGGACGGGGTTTTTCCCAATAGAACAAGAGCCGGCCTTCTTTCGTCTTGCATTTCGTGTCGTAGTAACCGTCTGCCACAACGCGAATGTTCTTCTCGGCCTTCAAGCGCTCGTACGTTATCTTGTTCCCGTCGACATCGGCTGGAGTGGACGTATCGACGGCATGGACGAGCACCTCGTTTTCGGATTCCTCGAAAGCTTTCTCCTCGCCCATCGCCCTGCCGATCATCCGGGCTATCTCGAAATCGGTTTTCTGCTCGAACTGAGGATCGACCGCCTGCTCCCCCATGCGTGCGTAAGGAAGGTACGCTTTGTTCCCGACGTCTTCGGACTCGAACCAATGGACGCACGGGAGGACGATGTCCGCATAACGGGCAGTGTCGGTCATGGACATATCCACAGCCACCAAAAGCTCGACGCTCTCCAGCGCCTTGATCATCGCCTGTCGGTTGGGAGTGTTGCCCAAAGGGTTTCCAGCATGAAACAGCACGCTCTTGATGGGAGCCTGTTTCCCTAGATACGACCCGGTTTCCATGATCTCGGGGAGATCGAGGATTGAATAGGTGGGAGCCGTTATAGCGTTCTCAGGAGATGCGTACGACGTTCCAGGGAACCAGGTGGCGTCTCCGGCGAGGCCTGTCTGCCCCCAGCCGGCACCGGGTTTGAACAAATTGCCCGAAAGAATGGTTGCCGTGAACGTTCCCGTGAACAGCGCATGGCTGTTCGTGTAGTGAGCGGCCCCATTGCCCACCATCGTCGTCGTAGGGCCATCGGCGAATGCGCGGGCAATCCATACGATGTCGTCTTCCGAGCAGTCGCACACCTTGGCGGTTCGCTCGAGCGTCCACTCGGAAACGCGCTCGACCAAAAGGTCGAAAGCCGTCCTAACGACCTTTCCTTCATGAAGGTAATCCCCCTTAAGCGCCGGATCCTGCGCTTGCGAAGCGGGAACCACCCGACCCTCGCTCTCGCTCCACACGCTGAATTCCCCATCCGGCTGGCGCAAAAACGTGCCGTCTTCCTGCACCAAGCAAGGAGCGACGCTCTGTTCAAGTAGGAAACCGACGTCGATGAGATCATTGTCGATAAGGCATTTGCACACGCCGCAGGTGAGCGCAGGATCGCTTGCGGGACGCACGGTGACAACCTTGTCGGCCTTGCAAGCGGTCGGAGATATTCGCGCGTCTATGACGGTGACCACCGCTCCCCGCTGCTGCGCCTGAACCAAGTAGCGCCATTCGTGTGGAAGGGTTTCAACCGGATTGGACCCCCAGATGATGATGTTCCTCACGCTGTTCACCAGAGCCGGCCCGTCGCTTCCCATGCTGAGCGATCCCGCGAAAGACTGAGCCGTGTAGATCAGCGCCATATCGGCGCCGTTCGACAGCGTTGACATGCCGATCACTTTCTGGAGCCTGGTCCACGCGATGCTGGCCAGGCCATTCAGATGACCGTAACTGCCGTAAATCGAGCAGCGTGCCACAGCGCCCGGGCCGTACTCGTCAAGATAGCCCCTCCATTTCTCGGCTATCTCGCTGATCGCATCGTCCCACGACACCCTCTCCCATTGCCCCTCTCCTCGCGCCGTCCCTTCCACACGGCGCAGCGGATACTGAAGGCGCTCAGGAGCATACATGCGCTGCAAATTGCTGATCCCCCGAAGGCAACCGCGGGCGCGCCCCTTCGTTTCAGGATCCGAGTCCGCAAATGCCTGAGGCATCACGGATACGACCTTCCCTTCGCGAACGCCCACGTTGAGGTTGCAGCAAGAACTTCCGCAATTGCCCCGGCACCAGGTGGTGAAATGCTTCGTCTCAGAGCCGGCAGAGGCGCCTTCGGGTTCGTTCGCAAGGGCCACAGTGCTTGAAAGAGCCGCGCCGAGCGTCGTTGCACCCGCAACGGCACCCGTCGTTTTCAGAAAGCCCCTCCGGGTAAGTCCTCTGCGCGTGCCTCTTGTTTCCGACATAGACCCTCCTCCATCCTCGTTGTAAGAATGCTTCGGGATGCCAAGGCAAAGGCAGCGGTTCCGCGAACGGCCCGCCGATTTCGGCGGCGATGCGCGGATCAAGCCATAGCGCCCCTGGATCCCCCTGTCAGAAATCGGCCGATCTCCTCTTTGTCATAGTCTGCCATACGTCACTATGATTATCAATAACAATGTATGACAAACTATGACAGAGAGTTATTCTATTTTGAGGATATAGTGTCTGAACTGGTGCTTTAAAACCAATGAAAAGAGTTGCATAAAAGGCGTTTTTGCAAAACGCATGACACGCACGAAGAAAAGTGCAGAAGCGAAACGCTCTTTCGCCCGCTGCGCTTTTCTTCAACTTAGCTTTCAAAGCCCTTTGCGACAAGACGTGCAGAGAGCAAAAGCCACCACTATTGCTTGCTTGTCCTTAAATCAATATCGCAATCGCCGCAATAGGTTTCGCATGCTTTTGCGAGTTTGGGGAAGTCATGTTCGAACACAGCCCACACAATGGACCGATCCACGCTCGTAGGCGTCGCGCTTGCGCTTGCGGCCCTCGGGCAGGTAGTCGCTTGGCTCCACCTCCTCCATGCCCCACTCCGCATGGGAGGCGATGCGCTGCTCGTCGGTCGCGGCAAGCGAGAGGGCCGCGACGCCCCTCCCCGGAACCTACTCCCCCTTCGCCTCGCCCTTCCCCGGCTGCTCCACGAAGCCTTCGGAAAACGCGCTCGGCACCACGAGCGTGCCGCCGGACTCCTCCACGCTCTCGTAAGCCAGGTGCATGGTGCGCAGTCGCATGGCGTCGCCCTCGCCGCCGTAGACCTCGGCGGCATCCGTAAGCATCTCGGAGATGTCCTTCTCGGCCTCGGCCAGCACCATGCGGGCGTTGCGCTTGCGCTCGGCCACGGCCTCCTGCGCCATGGCGGCCTGCAGCTCCTTGGGCACCACGATGTCGCGGATTTCCACATCAATGATGGTAATGCCCCAGGGGTTGAGCTTCTCCTCTATAACCTCTTTGAGCTCCTCGTCCAGCTGGTCGCGGCGCGTGGCCACCTCGGCCACGGTGGCGCGCCCGATGGCCTTGCGCATGGCGGTCTGCGCGATCCACGACACGGCGGCCGCGTAGTCCTCCACCTCCACGGCCGCGTTCTTCGCGCTCCACACCATCCAGAACAGGACGGCGTCCACGTTGATGGGCACAAGGTCGGAGGTGAGCGTCTCCTCCGCGCCGAAATACGTGGCCGACACGCGCTGGTCCACGCGCAGCGTGTAGAACTCAACGATAGGCCAGGTGAACACAACGCCCGGCCCCGCCACACGGTTGAACTTGCCGAAGCGCAGCACAACCGCCTTCTCCCACTCCAACACGATATGGACAGACGACGAGGCCAGCCACCCGACGACCGCCGCCGTCACGAGCGCCGCCAGCCCAATGCCGCCGAACGCGACCTGCGCCACAGCCAGCACCAGGGAAAACGCGATGACGAACACCACCACGGCAAACACCACAGCGCCGTTGCGCGACGCGCGTGGACGCCCCGTGTCGAGGCGCGCAGCACCCGCCGGCCAAGGGTTTCCCAAGCCAGCTGGCACGTTGCCCGCGACAGACGCCGCCCCTGGAACCGCCGTGCTCGCCGATGCGGCGCACACCTCTGTCTGCTTGCTGCGCTTCATGCCCCTGCTCCCTTCGCGCGAACGGCCGCTCACTCGGCGGCGCCCTGCCTCTTCCTTGCCTCGCGAACGCTACGCTCGAACTGCTCCTCAATATCCTCCAGCGACATGCCCAGCTCGAAGCAGCGCTTGAGGTACTCCTGCGTCACTATCTCGGCCGTGGAGGATATGCTCACGCCCGGCTTGCCGCTCACATCCAGCACGAACGCGCCCTGCCGGCGCTTCGACTGGATGTAGCCGTCCTGCTCAAGGCTCATGTACACCTTGCTCACGGTGTTGTAGTTCACCTCGACCTCGGCCGCCAACCCCCGCACCGTGGGCAGCTGGTCGCCCGGCTTGTAGTACCCCGACGTGATGAGGTAGATGAAGCGGTTCTTCAGCTGCAGCCAGATGGGGATGCTGCTTTTCTCGTTGATCTCGAAAAGGGCCACGGGTCTTTTCCTGCTCCTATTCCAACGCAAGCGCCGACACGTCTGGCGATTCCTGCAACTCCAAAGCGCGATGCGCGCCGGCTTCCACGACGGAGGCGCGCAAGCAGAATCCGCCGACCAGCACGAACACTGCGGCGAAAGCGCACACCGCACGCGCGACGTTTGCCGACATGCGCGCGGACAGCGCCTCCAACGCAAGCGGCGCCGCAATCCCGCAGGCCGCGAAACCCGCCCACCACAAAACCGCCTGCTCGCCCGCCACAAGGCTCGCGGCCGAGGCGGACGCCGCCGGATGGTCGCTTGCCAACGCGAAGCCTGCGAACAGCGCACCGCACACGGCTTCAAGCGCGATGACGGCCAAGTCGAAACGCACGAGACGCCGCACGAGAAGGGCAGCCTCCGCATCGTGCGGCCCCGCGAAGCGCGCGCAGGCCAAAAGCACAGCGACGCCGCACGACAGCGACGACAGCGCGAACAGCGCCGGCACGAGCGGCGTGCGCCACAGGGCCACGCCCACGGTGTCCTGCAAAAGCAGGCCGGTGTAGAGCATGACCACAAACGCCAAGGCAACAGCCGCAACCTCCACCGCGGCCACCGCCCCGCGCGGCACGGCCGGCAGGTAGGCGAACCGCACAGCCGCAAGGAACGCCCCGCATGCCGCAAGCGCCGCCACCGCGTACGCGCCCGTCGCAATGAGCGAGGGCACGACGCTGGTCAGGAACGCGTCCAGGCGGTCGGGCCGTCCGAGGTCGAGCAAAAGGCAGCCCGCGCCCAGCACGAGCGCAAGCAATCCCGCCAGCAAGCCGAACGCCACCATGCGCTCGGCCGGCTGCGCCTCGTCCAGCGATACGCGCGCCCGCGAGCCGAACGGCTCGCGCACCCAGGCAAGGTCGGCGAGCGCCGCGAGCATGACGGCTCCCGCCCCGGCGCCGCCGAGAAACAGGTAGGCCGTGGTCAAGATGCCGAACATGCTCCCCCTTCCCCGCCGTCCGCGCCGCACCGACGCGCCGCGCCGAAATTCCGTCGCGGTCAGTATCCCACAAAACCGCCTCCCTGTATATGACACGGTGTCATATACAGGGAGGCGGTTGGCGCTTTGAGACAAACCATAAGACCACCTTTAGCGCATTCCGCTCGCGCCGAAAGCGCTTGAGAGCCTGTCTGCCCTGCCGTATGCTGTAACCTGTTAACAGTAAATGGTACTAGCATACGGAAGGGGTCCGCCTGTGGCAACATCGCTTATAGCCGGACGCGTTGACGAAGAAACGAAAGAGCGAGCTGATTTTTTCATCCAACGTGCCGGTTTGAAGCAGTCGGACGTCATCCGCATCGTGTGGGGCAACATCGCCCGAACCGGAGAAGTGCCACGCCCTTCGAATGCCGAAACGCCGCATGACACGCTTGTTTCCCGCTTCAAAGAGCTCAGAGCGAAGACGCCGAGGTCCGCGCACTTGGAAGATCTTTCTCCCGAAAAGTTGAAAGAAGAGTTGAGCGACCGTGGTTAGGGTTTTTCTCGACACGAACTTCCTGCTTGATCTTGCTCTAGAGCATCGTCCGGGAGGGAAGGCGGCAGCGGAGACACTTCGACGTGCCGAGGAAGGGGAACTAGCCGGCATCGTGAGTCCATCTTCCTTAAAGGACTTCTATTGTATAGCTCGCAAAGACATGCCCGATGACTTGAGGCGCGGATGGATAGCGTTTTTCATGGACGGTTTCGCCGTAGCCGACACGAATCGAAGCGTATGTCAAAACGCGCTGGTGAGCGACGAACCCGACTTCGAGGATGGGATAGCACGGGCAATTGCCGAAATCGAAAGCTGCGATTTCATCCTCAGCCGAGATGAAAAGGCCTTTGCGGGTTCTTCGGTGCCGAAGATGACTCCGGAAGCGTACCTAACCTCCTTCGCGTAAGCGCGTCCTCCCGAAAAGCCGAAAGGCGCGCAGTTGCCGCGATATTGAGAGCATGTCCCTCGGCCTGGCGCTGGTATAATCGCAGGCAGCAAGAAAGCTGGCCGCGCGGCCAGCCGTTCACGGAAAGCGAGGAGGCCCCATGGATCCCAACAAGCGTCCCGACGACATGCAGCGCATCACCACGCCCGAGTTGGCGAACGCGTTCATAGACGAGCAGGTGGAATCCCTGCGCGCCCAGGTGGGCGACGGCAAGGTGCTCTTGGCGCTCTCCGGCGGCGTGGACTCCTCCGTGGTGGCGGCGCTTCTCATCAAAGCCATCGGCAAGCAGCTCGTGTGCGTGCATGTGAACCACGGCCTCATGCGCAAGGGCGAAAGCGAGCAGGTGGTGGACGTGTTCCAGGGCCAGATGGACGCCAACCTCGTGTACGTGGACGCCGCCGACCGCTTCCTCGACTTGCTGGCGGGCGTGGCCGAGCCCGAGGCCAAGCGCAAGATCATCGGCGCCGAGTTCATCCGCGTGTTCGAGGAGGAGGCGCGCAAGGTGGCGGGCGAGGTGGGCTTCCTCGCGCAGGGCACCATCTACCCCGACATCTTGGAGTCCGATGGCGTGAAGGCGCATCACAATGTGGGCGGCTTGCCTGACGACTTGCAGTTTGAACTGGTGGAGCCGGTGAAACTGCTGTTCAAAGACGAGGTGCGCGTGGTCGGCCGGGCGCTGGGGCTGCCCGAGAACATGGTGGAGCGCCAACCCTTCCCCGGTCCTGGTCTGGGCGTGCGCTGCCTGGGCGCCATCACGCGCGACCGTCTGAAGGCGCTGCGCGAGGCCGACGCCATCCTGCGCGAGGAGTTCGCCGCCGCCGGCCTGGAGGGCCGCGTGTGGCAGTACTTCGTGAGCGTGCCCGACTTCCGCGCCACCGGCGTGCGCGACGGCGTGCGCGCCTACGAGTGGCCGGCCATCATCCGCGCGGTGAACACCGTGGACGCCATGACCGCCGAAGTGCCGGAGCTTGACTGGGCGCTGCTCAAGCGCATCACCGCGCGCATCCTAGACGAGGTCCCCGGCATCTGCCGCGTGGTCTACGACCTGACGCCCAAGCCTATCGGAACGATCGAGTGGGAGTGATTCGCTGGGCAAACCGCCTCGCAACGCCTTGTCCTAAAAATCAACGTTTCCGAAGATTAAAAAAGGGGTTCATTCGAATCAGATGAACCCCTTTTCACAAACAGAAAGCTGAGGGCGGGTTATTTGCGGCAACTTTTGCGGCACCATGCTCCTTTCTGAAATAGCAAGCTACGATGCCCCGTCCTTCCCAAAACTTTTCTGGAAGCGTGGGCTCATAGTATTGAAATTCACATTTATATACACAGAAATCAAGTTTAGCTCAGGTTCACATTCTCGCAACCAAACTCTGATTCGCGTAACGTAAATGCCCTGTTACAGATTATTAGACACATTTTGCTACAATATGTGTCTAATAATCTTAGGAGCAAGAATGAAAACTGACAGACTTGTGAAATATATCGACAGGCTGGGCGGCGTAGCCGCCGCAGCGCAGCTTAGCGAGGCGGGCTTCACGCCAGGCCTTGTCGAACACGCCTACAAGCGCGGCGTCATCGACAAGCTCACGCGTGGCGTGTACTGCAGCGCGAACGTGTTCGATGACGAATTCACGGCGGTGTGCGCTCGATGGAAAAAGTGCATCTTGTCCCACGGAAGCGCTCTCTATCTGCTGGGGCTTTCCGACAGAGCGCCGTTCTCGCTCGACGTCACCGTTCCGCACGGGTACAACCCGAAAAGCTTGAAGGACGAAAACCCGGGCATCCGCATCCACCACGTTTCCCCCAAACTGCACGGCCTTGGCCTCATCGAGGTGAAAACTCCCATGGGCAACCGGACCCGATGCTATGACGCCGAACGCTCCATAGCCGACCTCATAAAGGAGAGGTCCAAGGGAGAGGCCGACGCGCAGCTCGTCCGCGACGCCATAGGCGGCTATTTCAAAATGGAGAAGCGCGATCTGGCGCGCCTCTCAAAGATGTGCGAAGCAGTGGGCGTGAGAAACGAGTTGCAGACCTATCTGGAGGTACTGACATGACAACCGAAATCAGGAACGATTCGAGCCTGCGGGGCAAGGTCAGGGCAATCTCGAAAAAGCACGGTCTCAGAGCGCAAGAGGTTCTGAACATGTATCTTTTCGAGCATCTACTCCTGCGTCTTTCGCGGAGCAACTACGCCGACAAGTTCATCCTCAAAGGCGGTATGCTCATCGCGGCGATCACGGGAATGGCGCGCAGAACGACGATGGACATGGACGCGACGGTTACCGGCATTGACATGGACGAGGAGAGCGTGCGCGAGGCGGTCCGAGATATATGCGCTGTCCGGATCGACGACGGCATGGAGTACGAGCTCAAGCGCATCGCTCCTATCCACGACGAAGGCGAATACGCCAACTGGCGCGCGCACATCAGGGTGCGCTACGGCAGGATTGACGCGCCCCTCAAACTCGACATCACCACGGGCGACGCCATCACGCCGAGACAGGTAGAGTTCAACTACCCGCTCATGCTCGACGGAGGCACTGTCGGGGTGCTATCCTACCCGCTCGTAACCATCCTCGCCGAAAAGCTCGAGACCGTGGTAAGGAGGGGATCCGGCAACACCCGAGGAAGGGACTTCTACGACATATTTACGTTCATGAGAACCAAACGAGACTCCATTGATGTTGATCTGCTGAAACAGGCGCTGGACGCCACAGCGTCAAAACGAGGATCAACCAACCTGATGGCCGACTACGCCGCCCGAATCGAGGAGGTGCGAGCCTCCGATGCCATGGCGAGAGTCTGGGAAAGATACGTCAAGGACACGCCGTACGCACGCGGCATTGAGTTCAATGAGGTGGTCGACGCCGCCTTGGAATTGGGGAATATGGCAATGAAGTGACTTTCGAAACAATGCCCGATTCCGCAACCATTCCCAGCCCTCCCGAATCAAGGGCTGATTCAGATCGTCCGCCTGCGCCTCGAAACGCCTTTTGCGGCTCCACTCTTCCAGGGAAGAACGGAGCCGCAAACGCTGCAAACGACGAGGCGGCAATCAACATCGATGTGCGCTAAATCCGCCCGAACTTCGCGAGCAGCTCCACTGCGGCGGTGCAGGCGTCGCAGTCGCAGTACCTCTCGCCACGCTCTTTGCGCTCAAGCTGCGTGGCCAGGATCTGGTCGGCCGCCTCCTTGCCGAACATCTCCACGGCGGGACCTTGAGCGAAGGCGATAACCCCGTCAACGGTGTTCGGGCGGCCCTCAAGGAAGTCCACGAGTTTGGCGGTAGCCGTCTCAACAGCCTCGTCGTCCGCGTCTGCGACGGCGCTCTTCCACGCGAGCGCGGCCTCCTTCGTCTCCTGCTTGCTGGCCCCCGAAACGGCGAGCACCTCAACGCGCTCGGCAACGTACTCGAACAGCTCCTTCTCCATTGCTCCTCCTGTGCGCTCGATTTCCAACGGGCACATGGTACCATCAACCGCCGTCGGCTTCCATTTTCGCATGGATCGCAATCGCCCGCCTCCCTGCCCGCCGGAGCCACCACCCCTGTTCTACAACCACTTCAGGGACAAGTACGAGGCCATGGCCTACGTCCTGAGGCGCGGCGTGGATGCCCAGGCCGCGCTCATCGGCGGCTTCGCAGGGCACGATCGACGAGAGCTGGCCGCTTTGCTGTGCCGCTACGTCAAGGGGCATCGCGCGCTCATCGTCAACATGATCTCCTACAACCAGCAGAACTCCATCCACGAGTTCATGGTTGAATACGGCTCGCTCTCGCTCGAGAACGAGATCAAAGAGAAGACCGGCCTCAAGACCATCCCGGACGACGTGAGGCACTCCATCGACATCTGGACGAGAGGCGCGCTCGGCTACGGGCTGGAATGGATCAAAGGTGGTTGCAAAGAAGACCCCGAGGATGTGGCGCGAACGATCTGCGACAGCATTCCATCGCTGCTCCTCCCCTATCTCGAGTCCGACCGATAATCCGCAACCTTGCCGCCGCAGACGGCTTTTGACAGTTTCGCGTATGTGTCAATCCCGTTTGCGCAACGGCCCTTCCGTCTATTCCATCGGCCTTTTCGGCTTCTTATCATGGACTCATGCCGGCAGTCCGTATAAGACAACTACCCGAGGAGGATGGGATGAGGAACATGGCGAGAACCGACGGACCTGACGGCACGGTGTCAAGGCGCGGCCTGATCAAAGGCGCGGCGGCCATGGGAGCGCTTGGGCTGATGGGGTCCGGCTTGCTCTCTGGATGCAGCCCGCAGGCGCAAAGCGACAAGGCCGCGCAAACCGGAAGCGGCATTCCCGACAGCTGGGACGAGGAGACCGACGTCGTCGTGGTTGGCGCGGGCGGCGCCGGCTCCATGGCCGCCTTGGAAGTTGACAAGGCGGGTTCGAGCGTGATCCTGCTGGAGGCCAACTCGGTGGCCGGCGGAGCGACGTCCATCTGCGGCCAAGCCATCTGCGCCGCAGGGACGAAGCTCCAGGCGACGCTCGGAGTTGACGACGACGC
Source organism: Candidatus Rubneribacter avistercoris (assembly GCA_019115845.1). Lineage (GTDB taxonomy): Bacteria > Actinomycetota > Coriobacteriia > Coriobacteriales > Eggerthellaceae > Rubneribacter > Rubneribacter avistercoris. Next base: position 14,412 of record DXCU01000099.1, read on the forward strand.
AGACGCGTTCTACGCCTACCTGTGCGAAGCCGGAGACGGGATAGTCGACTTCTGGCGGCTCTACGCCGACAACGCGGCCGAAATCGTTGACTGGCTCGCCTCCATAGGCGTGTCGTTCCCCGAGCAGCTGGAGGTGACGCCCGGCTTGAGCCTGGGCGGCCAGGAGTTCCTCGCGCCGAACCAGCCCGTGGTGCCGCGCGTGCATTGGAGCGACACGGAAGCAGGCGGCATCTGGACCCACCTTTGGAAGCAGGTGGAGGCGTCGGGCGTCGATGTGCGCATGAAGACGCAGGCCACGAAGCTCATTTTCGACCCCGATACGCGCGAGGTGTTCGGCGTGGTGGCAGGCGGCAAGACCATCAAGGCCCGCAAAGGCGTCGTGCTCGCCGGCGGCGGCATCGGCGCGAACCGCGAACTCATGAGGATGTACATCCAGGAGAACAAGGTGCTCTCGCAGGGCACGCAGTTCGCCGACGGCATGACGCTGAACATGGCCATTGACGCCGGCGCCGCAAGCTACGGTTGGGAGATGGCCTACGCGCCCGGCTACCTCATGGGCGACTACGAGGAGGGTCGCGGGCAAACCGCCCATGCCTTCGTGCAGATGATGCACAACTCCGCGCCTCACCCGGACGTCCCCTACGTCCTCGTCGACATCTACGGCAAACGGCGCATAAACGAGACGGGCATCATCGGCGTGGGAGAGCAGCTCGGATTGGCTCCCGAAGGCAAGATGTTCCACATCACTGACGAGGTGGGCGGGGGCGATCTGGGCTGGGGCATGCCCGGCGAGGTGGCCTACGAACAGGCGGACACCCTCGAAGAGCTGGCCGAGAAGCTGGGGATCGACCCCGAAGGCCTCGTGGCCACGGTCAACGCCTGGAACGAAGGGGCGGCCAGGGGCGAGGATCCCGAGTTCGGGCGCACGAACGTGTTCGCATTCGAAGGCGGTCCCTACGTCGGCCTGGGCATGTACCAGACCGTGACGGACACGATGGGCGGCGCGCATGTGGACACCGGCATGCATGTGCTCAAAGCGCTCGATTCCCAGCCCATCCCGCGACTCTACCGAGGCGGTCCCGTCGGGTTCCGCGGTTACCCGCTGTGCGGCGCGGCCGTTGGCATGGCGCTTTTGAGCGGCAAGATAGCCGGCCAAAACGTCGTGAACGAGGAGCCCTGGAGTTAGACCACTCGTTTCCCCTCCCTTGCACGGGCCCCGGCGCGCCTTTCCCGCGCGCCGGGGCCCGACCATGCGAAAAGCCCGCCTTCTCCGCCCTCTACCGAAACTCCATCCGATACGAAAGCTCGACGCGCTCGCCTGGCTTCAGCACGCGCACGCCGGGCTTTTCCGCCAGCTCTCGCGGGGAGAACCGCGCGTCGGGCAGCGCCGACCACGGCTCGATGCACAGGTAGCGGGCGTCTCCCTGCCCCGCCTTCGTCCAAATGCCCAGGTAGGGAAAGTCCGGGAACTCCACCCGCACCTCGCAGGGGTTCGTCGCGCTTGCCAGCGCAACCGCGCTGTTGGGGACGTTTTCCAGCACGATGGTGTCGATGCCCAGCTCCTCGGGCGTTTTCGTCAAGCAACCGTCCTCAAGCAGCACGACGGTCTTCGGCAGCGTGAGGATGCCCGCCTCGTCCATGCCGAACATCTCAAGGCCCTCCGTGCCCACGCCTTCGAAGCGCACGAAGTAGTCCGCCATATGCTCCCCCGGGAAAAGCCGCGTCGCGTACGCCTCGTGACCGCCCAATTCGAAGGGCATGGGCGCACCGCCCAGGTTCTCGACCTCGTGGGTCTTCACAAGGGTCGAACCCTCCAGCGCGAAGCGGACGGTCAGGCGGAAGTCGAACGGGTACACGGCCCTCGTCCGTTCGTCGGAGACCGTCGCGAAGCACGCCTCGGTGTCCGACACCTGCTCAGCGTCGAACGCCCGGTCGCGGCAAAACCCGTGCGTCGGCGCGTCGATGCGCTTTCCATCGAGCGCGTACCATCCGTCGCGCAGCCGTCCGATCAGCGGGAACAGAAGCGGTGCCCGCCGTCCCCACACCGCAGGGTCGCCGCACCACATGCGCTCCACTCCGCCGCACACCACGCTTCGCAGCTCCGCGCCCGCGCTCGACACGCGCACGGACAGCTCGTCGTTTCGCAGCGAGATCATCATCGTCGGTCCTTTCCGGACGGGGAGCCGAGCCGCTTCGCGGCAGACGAGAACACCTTGCCCTTGTCCCGTGCGCCGATGGCGACGACTTCGACTATCTCAACCTCTTCGCCAACGATGCGGTACACAACTCTGATGCCAGCCTCGCGATATTTGAGCTCCTTGCATCCCGCAAGCTCGTCATGGAGGGGCTTTCCCAATTCGTCGGCCCGCACCCGCAGTTTCGCCAACCCGATATCCACAAGTCGCCTCACCGATCCGTCAAGGGACCGGTACTCTTTTTCAACATCGCGGTTGAAGAACCTCAGGGCAAAGCGCCCCGTCATTGAAAGAGCTCCTCATCGGAGATGGCTTCGGGGTCGAGTTGAAGCCATGCGGCGTAGCTCTCCTCCCCCATCGCCTCCTCAAGGCTGACGCTTCGCCGATCGGCATCGGCGTCTCCCTCGCGCAAACGCTGGGCGACGCTCGCGTAGAACCGTTGCTCGCGCAGCGCTTCAAGCTCCACGGCCATGCTCTCGAACATCTCGTAATCGACGATGACCGTGTCGATGGTGTTTCGATCGGATACGTATAAAGGCTCCTTGCGGGCTCGCTTGCGCATCTCCCCGAAATTCTTCCCCGCCTGCGACGAGCTTACGATCTGATCGCGTCCGAAGACGAGCCTTCCATTCACGACCGCATCCATAGCGCATCTCGCTTTCTTTTCGCATGCAAAAAATCCATCCGTATTTTAGCACGGATGGATTTACGAGTTTACTCACGGACGAAAGCCTTTCGCCTTCGAGCGCGACGTCCCTACCCCCGCTCGGCGATGTCGCCGGCGCGGTAGGCGGCCAAAAGCTCCTCCAAGTCCGCTATCTGGCGCTTGAGCTCGGCGCCGGTGTCGGTGTCGGCCACGAGGGTGCGCCTCTCCACGCGCTCCACCACGCGCCGCGACGAGTGGATGTCCAGCTCGCGCTCCACGGCCGCGCGAGCGGACTCCAAAGGCTCGTGGGCTGCCAGCACAAAACCGTAGGAGTTGGAGATGAGCGTGTAACCCGCGATGCCGGTGGTGGGCTGATAGGCCCGCGAGAAGCCGCCGTCGATGGTGAGCACGTGCCCGCCGCACTTCACCGGGTCCTCGCCGTCTTTCACCTTCACCGGCACGTGCCCGCACACGATGCGCGACGTCTCGAAATCAAGTCCGAAGTCCGCGAAGACGCCGCGCATCACGCGCTCGTCGTCCAAATACGTGTAGAAGGGGTTCTTGACCTCCTTGCGCGCCTCTTTCTCGGCGATGAGGTAAAGCTCGAACGTGGCCATCTTGCTCTTCGCGAACAAAGGCGAACCCTCCCCCAGCCACATGTACCACATGAGGTCGCGCCCGCGTTTGCGCTCCTCGGGGTCGGGCGAGTTGAACGCGGCGCGCACCCATCGCTCCATGACGTCGTAGAGCGCGCGGCCCTTGCACCTCTCGCCGAACACGTCCACCTCTTTGAGCGAGCCGTCGTCGTTGAGCGGCACGCACGCGTGGAACAGCAGGTTGCTGTTGTGGACCTTGTAGAGGCTTCCCGCCTCCAGGAAGAAGCGCATGTGGCGCTGCAGCTTCTCGCAGCCCGTGAACGCCTGCTCGAGCCGGCACATGACCTCCTCCTCCTCGGGGGTGAGGCGGTAGGGGTCGGCCGGGTCCACCGTGGGAAACACCGTGTCGGTGAGCGCGTACTCCACTCCGTCCACCACCACGGTGCCGCGCGCAAAGTCAATCTTGTCCAAAAGCTTGCGGCTCTCCAGACCAAAGCCCGGGTTCTCGTCGATGAGCCGCGCCTCCACCTTGAACTGGATGATGGCCATGGCCTTTTGGATCTTCACGTTCAGTTCCAGCTCCTGCGGCGGCAAATCGGGGCTGCCCTTGAGGCCGAACGCCACGCAGGGGTCCTCTGCGTACGCCTCGCGCGCGAACGACGCAAGCGGCAAGACGTTGATGCCGTAGGCGTCCTCCAAGATGGACAGGTTGCCGTAGCGCGCGCAGTTGCGCACGACGTGCGCGATGCAGCCGCGCTGCCCGAGCGAGGCGCCCATCCACACCAGGTCGTGGTTGCCCCACTGGATGTCGAGCGAGTGCTGGCCCATGAGCGTGTCCATGATGACGTGCGGGTAGGGCCCGCGGTCGTAGATGTCGCCCACGATGTGCAGGCGGTCGATGGCGAGGTGCTGGATGAGCAGGCACAAAGCCTCAATGAGCGCACCGCCGCGCCCCGTGCGGATGACCGCGTCTATGATGGCCGCGTAATAGGCCCGCTTGTCCACGCCGTCGCTCTTCTCGGTCATGAGCTCCTCGATGATGTAGGCGAAATCCGCCGGCAGCGCGCGGCGCACGCGCGAGCGCGTGTACTTGCGGGCGGCCCGCTTGCACACGGCCACAAGGCGCGGCAGCGTGACGGCGTACCACTCCTGAGCGTCGTCGGTCTGCGAGAGCACCAGCTCCATCTTCTCGCGCGGGTAGTAGATGAGCGTGGCCAGCGAGCGCTTCTCCTCAGGCGAGAGCTCGTCGCCGAACGCGTCGTCTATCTTGAGCCGGATGGATCCGGAGGCGTTGCGCAGGATGTGGGAGAACGCCCCGTACTCGCCGTGGATGTCCGAAGCGAAGAACTCAGTGCCCTTCGGCAGGTTCAAGATGGCGCTCAAGTTGATGATCTCCGCCGACGCTTTGGCGGCGGTGGGGAATGATCGGGAGAGAAGCTCGAGGTAGCGACGCTGCGCTTTGTCCATGCCGGCCTCCTTGCAAAACGGTTCTGCGCGATGCGCCCATTGTAGCCCACGCGCCCGCCCTTCCGGCGCTCGGCTTAGGCGGGCGGCGCGCAGGCTCTGCGAGCAGCGGCGAGGGGGGCTGCGGAAGCCTTGGCCGCCGCGCGGCGCCTACTCCCAGCCCTTCCACACGTCCGGCGCGTAGCCGACGGTGGCCTGCCCGCCGTTGCGCACCACGGGCTCGGCCAGGACGTGCTGGTTCTCAAGAAGCTTGTCGAATCTCTGCTCGGGGGCGAGGTGCGCGAGCAGAGCCACGAGGTCCTGGTCTTTGGCCTTGGGATCGACGAGCGCGTCCACGCCGCCCACCGCGCGGGCTGCGGATTCCAGCTCGCCTTTGCTCATGCCCTTCTCCTTCAAGTCGATGAACTGGAACTTGATACGCCGCTCCTTGAAGTATCGCTGGGCCTTCTTCGTGTCGAAGCTCTTCTTGGTTCCAAACACCTGGATGTTCACGAATGCCTCCCGTTTCGCCGGTCGTTGCGCGATGCCGACGCCCATGATAGCGGAAAACGGGTCCGCTCTCCACTGAGCCGCCGCTGAGGCGGCCCCGTCGCCGGCGGTTCAGCTGCGGAAGCCACCACGAAACCCGGTTCTGCATGCAAGAGAATCCGAAAGATCAACGGAAACTTGGCAGAGGGGGCTTCCGATGGCGAGAATTCACCGAAGTCGGAAAACCTCCCACCGCAATCACGTGCCGCGAGGGTGGCTCGAAGATAGCGACCAGGCCTTTCTCGGAGGACGAGGCGAAGCGCACCACTGAAACCTTCCGATTTCGGTGAATTCTCGCCATCGGAAGCCCTCCTTCGCGACGGATTGGGAATCGAAGATTCGCACCCTCGCCCTGTTGAAGCACGCTCCACCCTGACGGGATCACTCTTGCACGTCCTCGTTCGAACCGACGCCTCCATCCGCAAGCGCGCGCAGGGCCTCGATCACGCGGTCGCCCATGACGCGCTCGGCAAGCCCCCCGTGCGACAAGCGCGTGACGAAGGGGCCGGGATGCACTAGGATGGTCGCAGCAAGAACCGATCGTTCGAGGAGCGCGCATGAACATCCCATCCGATGACGCGGCTGGCGGCGCGGCCGCCCCCGACCGCATCCGCGTGCGGGGCGCGCGAGTGCACAACCTGCGGGGCATCGATGTCGACATACCCTTAAACCACCTGGTGGGCATAGCGGGCGTGTCGGGATCGGGCAAGTCGTCGCTCGCTCTCGGGGTGCTGTACGCGGAAGGCTCGCGGCGCTACCTCGAGGCGCTCTCCACCTACACGCGCCGGCGCCTCTCGCAGGCGGCGCGCGCCGATGTGGACGAGGTGCTGCACGTGCCCGCCGCCCTCGCGCTGCACCAGCGCCCCGCCGCAGGCGGCGTCCGCAGCACGTTCGGCACGTCCACCGAACTGCTGAACAGCCTGCGCCTTCTGTTCTCGCGCGCAGGCAGCCACGTGTGCCCGAACGGCCACCGCGTGCCGCCCACGCTGGCCGTGGCGGCCGAGGCGCCCATCGCCTGCCCCGTGTGCGGCGCAAAGTTCCACGGTCCGGGCGCCGAAGAGCTCGCCTTCAACAGCGACGGCGCGTGCCCTACCTGCGAGGGCACGGGAATCGTGCGCACAGTGGACGAGTCCGCGCTCGTGCCCGACGAGGAGCTTTCCATCGACGAGGGCGCCGTCGCGCCATGGAACACGCTCATGTGGGACCTCATGAAGCAGGTGGCGCGCGAGATGGGCGTGCGCACCGACGTGCCGTTTCGCGAGCTTTCGCCCGAAGAGCGCCACATCGTGTTTTACGGACCGGCCGAGAAGCGCCACATCCTGTACAAGGCGAAGAAGACCGACGCCTTCGCCGAGCTCGACTTCACCTATTACAACGCTGTGCGCACCGTGGAGAACGCGCTTTCGAAGGTGAAGGACGAGAAGGGGCTTGCGCGCGTGGCGCGGTTTCTGAAAGAGGGGCCTTGCCGCGCCTGCGGCGGCACGCGGCTTTCGGAGGACGCGCGCAAACCGCAGGTGGCGGGCATCAACCTGGCCGAGGCCACGCAGATGACGCTCGGGGACGCGGTGGAGTGGGTGGCGGACGTGCCCGCAGGGCTGCCGCCCGAGATGCGCCCGATGGCGAAAAGCATCTGCGAGTCGTTTTCGCGCACGGCCGCGCGCCTGGTGGACCTGGGGCTTGCCTACCTCTCGCTCGACCGCGCCAGCTCCACGCTCTCCACGGGCGAGCGCCAGCGCGTGCAGCTGGCCCGCGCCGTGCGCAACCGCACGACCGGCGTGCTCTACGTGCTGGACGAGCCCTCCATCGGCCTGCATCCGGCCAACATCGACGGGTTGCTGGACGTCATGCGCGACCTTTTGGCCGACGGCAACTCCGTGGTCATGGTGGACCACGACGCGCGCATCCTCGCGGCGGCCGACTGGCTGGTGGAGCTGGGGCCGGGCGCGGGCGCAAACGGCGGGCACGTGGTCGCGCAGGGCACGGTTGCCCAGGTGGAGGCCGACCCCGCCTCGCGCATCGGGGGCTTTCTGTCGGGGGCCGAGTCCGTACGCGTGCGCACCCCCGTCGCGCCGGCTCACGTGTTCGACGAAGGGCGCATCCATCTAGAGACGGACGCCGTGCACACGGTGAAGCCGCTTTCCGTGGACGTGCCGCGAGGACGGCTCACCGCGGTCACCGGCGTGTCGGGCTCGGGCAAGACCACGCTCGTGCTGGAAAGCCTCGTGCCGGCGCTCGCCGCCTGCGCGGCGGGCACGCCGCTTCCCGCCCACGTGCGCCTCGTCGACGCGCCGGGCATTGCGCGCGTAAACCTCATCGACGCCTCCCCCATCGGCATCAACGTGCGCTCCACCGTGGCCACCTACTCCGGCGCGCACGACGAGCTGCGCCGTGCCTGGGCGCGCACGGCGGATGCGAAGGCTGCAGGGCTTAAGGCGGGCGCCTTCTCGTATAACACGGGCAAGCTGCGCTGCCCGGTTTGCGACGGCACGGGGTCGGTCAGCCTGGACGTGCAGTTTTTGCCCGACGTGGACATCACCTGCCCCGCATGCGGCGGATCGCGCTACGGGGACGAGGCCGACCGCATCCGCCGCCCGCATGCCGCGGAGCCGACGGACCTCGTGTCGCTGCCTGAGCTCATGGCGATGAGCGTGGAGGAGGCGCTTGGGGCCGCAGGCGACCTTGCGCGCGTGCGCGCCAAGCTGCAGACGCTTTGCGACCTGGGGCTTGGCTACCTCACCCTTGGCGAGGCCACGCCGGCGCTCTCCGGCGGCGAGGCGCAGCGCTTGAAGCTCGCCAGCGAGATGGGCCGCACGCAGACCGACGCCGTGTTCGTGTTCGACGAGCCCACCATCGGATTGCACCCCCTTGACGTGCGCACGCTGCTGGGGGTGTTCGAGCGCCTGGTCGCGCAAGGGGCCACCGTCGTGGTCATCGAACATGACCTGGACGTCATAGCCAACGCCGACTACGTGGTGGACCTCGGTCCCGGCGGCGGCGAGGAGGGCGGCCGCATCGTGGCCGCCGGCACGCCCGAGGAAGTGGCCGCGAACCCCGCCAGCGTCACCGGAAGGTACCTGTCCCCGCTTCGCCAGGAAGAGAGCTGATCCGAAAAGCCCTTGCGGTATCGCAAGGGCTTTGATACGTTGCAGGAGCACGAAGGACATCTGCGCAGAAAGGATCGCCATGCTCTCCGTAGCCGAAAGCGCCTCCTTGCTCGGCGTATCCCCCGCCCGCATACGTGCGCTCATATCCGAAGGAACCCTTCCCGCGCGCAAAGTCGGGAGGGCGTGGATCCTTCGAGAGGAGGACGTGCCGCATCGCAAGGCATCGCATCCCGCACCTGGCCGGCCGAAACGATCGGCCCTTCCCTGCGACTTCGCCGACGCAGCCTCCGCGCAGCCCGATCTGCATGAGCTCTATCTTTCGGCAAAGGAGGCGTTCCGCACCCGCCCCGACACTCGCTCCATCGCGAACGCCGAAAGCGACGAGGAAGCCGGATTCTACTTCGCCGTCGCCGACTACTTCCTGCAATGCCGCCAACGCGAGCTCGTGGATCAAGGAGCGTTCTGATGGGCGGGCGCCCCTGGTGCATCGCCTTCGCGGGCGTCAACGGCTCGGGCAAGTCCACGCTGTACCGCACCGGACTCTGGCGCACGCCCGACATGCCCGAACGCATGGCGCGCGTCAATCCCGACGAAATCCTTCGCGCCCAAGGCAGTCAAATCTGGCGTTGAAAGCGTCAGGGCAGCCGCCCTTCCTCCTCGGACTCCAGCTCCAGGATGTCGTCGAAGGGGATGCGGGTGCGCACGAGCGTGAGGACGCGGCCCGCCTCGTCGATGTCGGCCACCATGCCGCGCAAGGCGACGTACCCCTCGCCGTCGTGGTAGACCACTCGCGCCATGCACCTCCGCTTTAGGCGCGCGAACGCGCGGGAGAGCGAAAGCGCCTCCTCTTCGGAAAGCTCGCGCTTCGGCTCCGGCACCCGTTCGCGCTCGCGGAGAAGGTCGTAGTAGCCCCGCAGCGCCGCGAAGGGCATGAACTGCCGCGCGCGGTCGGCTCGAGGCCCTCCGTCGGCCCGCCGTCCGCCCGCGCCGTAGCCGAACGGATCAGGCATGGTGTCCCCCTATCTGCTCGTTGCGCTCGCGTGCGGTGGACTTCTCCTTGAGGCTTGTGCCGCGCAGAAGCGCGTTCTTCCCGAACTTGCCCTTCACGGCCAGCACCGCCTCCTGGAGCCGCCGTTCCTCGGCCTCGGCCGCCTCGTCGGCGAACAGGTCCGCAGCGGCCAACTCCTCGGGCACCACGCCGCCGAAGCCCACGTTGATGCGGCGGACGGGCGCATCGGCGCGCGTCGTCTCGTCGTACAGGGCCAAAACGCGCGGCAGGAGCTTGGCGAGGGAGTTCGTGCGGTCGGGCTGTTTGCGCGAGCCGCCCGTGTGCGGCAAACCCCGCCGGCCGGAGGCACGACGCCGACCGTGCCCGCCGTCGAACCACTCCCCCGCCGCTTCCCGCGCGCGGTCGGCCTCCCCCTTCTCGTAGCCCACATACAGCGAGATAGACCCGGCCACCAGGCGCTTTTCCACCAACTCCAGCACCAGCTGGTCCACCATCTCCCGCAGCACGTCGCGCGCCTCCTCGCGCGTGTAGCCGCACGGCAGCACCTGGCCGTTCATGAGCGAGTGCGCGTCCGGCTCGTAGGCGCGGATGTCGGCGATGGTGCACGGCTCCACCCCGTGCGCGTGGTCGATGAGGTACTCGGCGTTTACGCCAAACTCGCGGTAAAGCTCGCGCTCGTCCAGCTCGCACACGCCCCGCAGGTCGCGCACGCCGTACTTGGCCAGACGCCGCGCAATGCCGGGGCCGATGTTCCAGATGTCGGTGATGGGCCGGTGCCGCTGGATGGTGCGCTCGAACTCCGCCTGGTCCACAACGCCTATGCCGTCGTCTGCGTGCTTCGCCGCAATGTCGAGCGCCACCTTCGCCAGAAAGAGGTTCGGCCCGATGCCGGCTGCGGCGACCACCCCCGTTTCGGCACGCACCGCGCCCATGAGCATGCTCGCGAACTCGCGCGCGCCCACGCGGTAGAGCGAAAGGTAGGGCGTCGCGTCGATGAAGCATTCGTCTATGGAGTACGGATGGATGTCCTCGGACGAGACGTAGCGCAGGTAGATGGAGTAGATGTCGGCCGACACCTCCATGTAGCGCCGCATGCGCGGACGGGCCATGATGTAGTCGGTGCCTGCGGGGATGTCGAACACGCGGCAACGCCCCGGCAGCCCGAGGGCCTTCAAAGCCGGCGAGACGGCCAGGCAGATGGTCTTCTCCGTGCGGTCGGGATCGGCCACCACGAGGTTGGCGGAGAAGGGGTCAAGCCCGCGGTCGGCGCACTCGACGCTCGCGTAGAAGCTTTTCAGGTCGATGCACAGGTACGTGCGCTCCTCGGCCACGCCGCCTCCCTTCCCTCTCCCATTACCGGAACGCTTGTTCGCATAGTATAGCGCTTGAGCGCTTGGAAAGGCAAGGGCGGAAAGCCCCCTGCCCTCCCCTCGCCTGCCGAAAGGAGGAGGTTCGACGCAGACGGCCAGGGCCGCAGGCTGCCCTCCTGTCGCCCCTGGTCGTCTTCCCGCCCACCTACGGAGCTTTGCGCAGCGAGCGACCCAGCCCATGTCAACAGTGGCCCTACAAAAAGGAGCGACCCCCGCTGGCGAGAAATCACCGAAGTCGGAAGTCGCGAGCGTTCAAATGGGCCTCTTGACGCGTTCGAACATTGCCGACCAGGCATTTCCCTCTACCATAACGGGACGGAGTCTCGAAAACCTTCCGACTTCGGTGATTTCTCGCCATCCGGCGCTCCCTCCCCGTCCGACGCTCTCCTCCCATCCGCGCCTGAAAGACACACAGGGCGCAAAGCCCTCACTGTTCGCTACCCTCCACGAAGTCTATGAGCTCTTGGCGCGAATGCACGCCAAGCGCGCGATACACCCTTTTGACATGAGTGCGCACGGTGTTCTTGGATACGCAAAGCAGCTCGGCCATCGCCGGCACGTTGCGCCCTCTGACGATGAGCACCATGACCTCGTACTCTCGCTGCGAGAGGTCAAAACGCTTCCGGAGGGATGCGCACGCACGCTGCAAGGCATCGTCGGCATCCTGCGCCTGGGCGCCGCTTTTCCGAAGAACCGGATCGCCCGCGCGCATACCCCTCCTGGCAACGGCGTAAAACGCAAGTGAGAAAGCATACAGCAAAAGCAGCGAAACGAACGCCGCCGCTCCGCGCGGCCCCATCCCGTTCGCGAACGCTCCCACGCCCAGGCCGACCACACGCGAAAGGTAGATCACGCAGGCGAACGCGCCGTACACCACCAGCACGTCGAGCCGCTCCGCCTCCGCCGTCTCCAGACATGTGACCATGACGGCTATGGAAACAAGGCAAAACAGCATGTCGCCGCAGAACAGCAGCAAGGGCCAGTACGCCGATCCTATGTAAGGCGCGGCAAAGAGCATCGTAGCCAGCAAAGGGAAGCCCGCTGAGCAGATATAGGGTACGCTCACCCGGGTCTTGAAGCCGAACCAAATGAGCAGAGCCACCAGCGCCGCGCCGGTGTTCGCGCCCTGGGAGATAAGGCCCCGCACAAGGCTGTCCATGTGAACGCCCGCAGAGGCCCCCAGGGCGGGACCCACAAGGCCAAGGAGAAACGCCATGGCCGCAGACGGCGCAAGCCTGCGCGCGACCGCGCGGTAGTGCACGCTGCGTGTCCCGTCGGCGACCTGGGGCAAAGGACGCAGGGGAACCGTTCTCAGCGCAACGGCCAGCATTATCATGGACAGAGGGAACAGGCAGAACACCACCATCGATGCCACAAACAGCCCATCAGCGTTGAAAGCAACCGTCAAGAAGAACGGGATGATGGGGAACAGCGACGACACGATGAGGAGCGCTTTGGCCAAGTTCAGCTCGAAGGAGGCGAATATCCGCGTGCAGCATATAAACCCCAGAGCCTGCCCAGCGCCAAGAAGCGCTCCTGACGAGACGGAGAGAGATCCCCCTCCCTCCGCCGCGTCGCCAAACATGAGGAGGGAGAACCCCGAGGCCAGCAACACAACCGTGGCGGCAAAAGGGGGACGGGAGAGTCGGCTAAGGAGACACCGGCACAAGGCGACCAGCAGAAACGTTACCGCGAACGAAGCCTGGCAGCACACAGTCACCAGCATCCGGTCCCGCTCGCCCGCAAGCAAGGTGTGGATGATCGATATCGGCTCGCACACGGTGAACGCCTGCAGCGAAAGCAGGAGGCACAATCCTGCGCCCGCGAAAATGATCTGAGTTATTTTTCTCCCCCTCATCGCGCCCTCTCCCTGCCGAGCAACGCCGACCAGCCCCCCTTGGTCCGGCATTATACTGCATCTAGACGCGTTGCATGGGAAGGGGCGGTCGCAGGCGTCCCTTCCCACAGCGCGCCAACAGGCCCGTCCAGCTGTCCGAACAGATCTCCGACCCGGTCACCCTTTCACGTAGGCGGCCGCCACGTCGGCGGCATGGAAGCCGGTGAAGAAGGAGAACGAGCTGCACGATCCAGAAAACGCGTGGTTGTAGTCTGCCATGAAGAACCCCGCGCTGTCCAATCCCCCCGCGAACAGCCCTTCTATCCATTCGCCGTTTTCGTCAAGCACCTTGCAGTCGGAATCGATCATCACGCCGCACAGCGTTGACAGGCGGTTGCACTCCAGCTTGAGCGCGTAGTACGGCGGCTCCGCAAGCGGAAGCAGCATCGAGGGATCCTTGTAGAACTCGGCATCAAAACCAGCTTCGCACGCCTCGTTGTACGCCTCGACCGTGGCTTTGAGCGCATCGGAGGGAATGGATGCCTTCTCGGCCAACTCTTCAAGCGTGTCGGCTTTGATCGCCGCCCCCGCGCTGACGGCCGCCTCAAGCTGCTCGCCCATATCGGGAACGGGGTCGTAGGTGTAGGGCAGGTATTTCGACTGGCAAAAGAAATCCTCGGTTTCCATGCGCCTGACCAAGCTCGCGTCGAACAGCGTGTAGAAGAAGTAGCCGGGCGACCACGCCGCCAGCGCGTAGCCATAAGTGGGGTTCGTCCAGTACTCGCAGCCAACCCGCTGTCCGAATCGGTTAACCCACAAAAACGGCTCGCCGCCCGCCCTGGTCACATCACCTTCGTAATCGGTGTCGGCCACCTGGATGCCGCCGGGCTGCACGCTGTCGAGCACCCCGGTGATCGCGCCAACTCCGAGCATCATGTTGATGCCATCGCCGTTGTGATAGAGCATGGCATCCCCCACAATGGCCGCGTTGCCGCGCTCCCCCAGGTAGGCGTTCACCATATCGGGGTTGTTGCCGAAGCCGCCCGTCCCCACGAAGGTCGCCTTCGCTTTGACGAACACGGTGCCATTCTCCCCCTCGGCCAAAGCGCCGACCACCTTCCCCTCGTCGTCGACCACAAGGTTCGTCGCCCGCGTGTCGGTGAGCACGACCACGCCGTTTTCCTCTATGACAGCGCGGTCGATGTCGGCCAGGGCGGCGGCCTTCCCCTCGAAGAACATGCCCGCGCCCGTGTTGGGGCCAGCAAGCGAGGTGAGCAGCTGGTTGACCTTCGCACCCTTGCCTATCCACCAGTCGTAAGGTTCGTTGCAATGGTTCAGAAACGACATGACCAGCGTCTGTGACGAATGGAATTGGTTGTACAGGTTGAAGTAGTCGGCCGCTTCGGACGGCGTCCACGTGACCATGCCCTGCTCCTTGACGTACGCGCACGTGTCCAGAGCGAAGTGAGCCTCGGTTCCGAACGAGGAGCCGCCCGTTGATGCCTCTTTCTCCATCAGCACCACGTCAAGCCCCAGTTCCGATGCGCGCGCCGCGCTGAGCAGGCCGCAGTTGCCCGATCCTATGACCAGGTAATCGGCCTCGCGCGTCTCGTCGGCGGCAACCGACGACTCAACGACGGGCTGGATGACGAACGATTCGTCCACCGGCGTGATGTTGGCGGAGGACTGCGTCTCCGGGCCCGCTCCCTGCGCCGCTTGCCTCGAAGCGACTTGGCCCGCCTGCCCATCTGCAGACGGGGCGCACCCCGCAAGCCCTGCTGCGAGCGCAACGGCCCCCGAGGCCGCGGCCCCTTTCAGAAACGTTCTGCGTCCGATGCATGATCCCATGATCTTCCCCTTCCAACGGCGTTGCCCAGAGTCGCCGGGCCCTCCCACAGCGCTCCGTCAGCGCTGCGGCAAGCCGCATGGTACCTGCGAAACGGGCGTTTTGGCCGGGTGGCGAGGAGAATTCACCTCGTTTGGGTGAACGTCGAGCTTCCGCATTGCGAACGATCACCCACGGTGAGGGAAAGGGGATCTCCCCTACTGCCGGTAATGGGACAAAAAGTCAGCGAGGGCCTCCATGGCCTCTTGCAGCACCTCGATGCGCGGCAGGAACACCACGCGAAAGTGGTCGGGCTTGGCCCAGTTGAACCCGCCGCCGTAAACGACGAGGATCTTCTTCTCGTGCAGAAGGTCAAGCGCGAACCGCTCGTCGTCGGTGATGTTGAAGCGCTCCGCGTCCAGCTTGGGGAAGATGTAGAAGCCCGCCCGCGGCTTGACGGCGCTCACGCCGGGGATGGCGTTGAGCGCCTCATACACGTAGTCGCGCTGTTCGTGGACGCGACCGCCGGGCACGACATAGCTGCGCACGCTCTGGTGCCCGCCCAGCGCCGTCTGCACGATGGACTGGCCCGGCACGTTCGAGCACATGCGCATGTTCGCGAGCATGTTGAGGCCCAAAATGTAGTCCCGCGCGCGGGACTTGTCGCCCGAAAGCACCATCCAGCCGATGCGGTAGCCCGCCACCATGTGCGACTTGGAAAGCCCGCTGAAGGTCACGCAGAACAGGTCGGGCGCCATCGAGGCGATGGAGATGTGCTCCAGACCGTCCATGACCAAGCGGTCGTATATCTCGTCGGAGAAGATGATCAGGTCGTGGGCGCGCGCGATGTCGACCAGTTCCTGCAGCACCTCGCGGGGATAGAGCGAGCCTGTGGGGTTGTTCGGGTTGATGATGACGAGCGCCTTGGTGCGGCTGGTCACCTTGCTGCGGATGTCATCCATATCCGGATACCATTCGGCCTGCTCGTCGCACACGTAGTGCACAGGCGTGCCGCCCGCCAGCGACACGCACGCCGTCCACAGCGGATAGTCGGGCGAGGGCACCAGCACCTCGTCTCCGTTGTCGAGCAGCGCGAGCATGCTCAAATTGATGAGCTCGCTCACGCCGTTGCCAGTGAACACGTCGTCCATCGTCACGCCGGCGATGTGCTTGAGCTGGCAGTACTGCATGATGGCCTTGCGAGCGGAGAACAGGCCCTTCGCCGACGAGTAGCCCTCGCACTCGACCAGCTGGCGGCTCATGTCGAACACCACCTCGTCGGGGGCGCGGAAGTCGAAGGGCGCGGGGTTTCCGATGTTGAGCTTGAGGATGGTCGCGCCCGCCGCCTCCATCCGGTCGGCCTCGTCCACCACCGGTCCGCGCACCTCGTAGAGCACGTTGTCCAGCTTCGTCGATTTCTTGATCTCGCGCATGGCGCTCCCTTTCTCGCCTGCTGCGTCGGCGCGTGGCGTGCCGACGGCTCCGCTTTCCTTGCCGGCCCCCTCCCGCACAAGGGCGAAGCCGCCTCCGCCTTGGCCGGCAAGCCACTCCGGCTCCACGCCCAGCACCTCCGCAAGCGTCCTCAGCACGTCGGCGCGCGGGAAGGTCTTGCCGCTCACGTACTGGCTCACCTGGCTCTTTCCCAGCTTCGCGCCGCGCTCGGCCGCCAGGCGCACCAGGTCGGCCTGGCGCAGGCCGCGCTTTTCCATCACGCCGCGCAAACGCCGTGTGAACTCCATCGTGTCGTCCTCTTCCGCCATGCCCCGTCCGTTCGGTCGCCGGTAAGTTCAATTCTCAATTCTGTTAGCGTCCTTGAAATTGAACTTGCTCTTGGTGAAATTGAACCAATTAAAACAGCTTGTTCAAAAAGTTCAATACCATCTGCACGACATTCATGTGATCGGCACGGAACGAAGGACGGAAGGCGATCCGGACAAACGCATTGATCGTTCGGCAGGAGCCGCACGCAAGTTGGTCACAAACGGCGCCCTGTGGCACTCCGGAGGGCCGATCCGACGCGCCGACAAGCCGCACAACTCCCGTGATCTGGGATTTCTCCGGACGAGCAGGGCGCGAAGGGCGGAAAGGCGATCCGCGCGTTCCACGGGGCGCCGTTTGTGACCAACCTGCGAAAACGCCTCTGCTAAACCAGCGTCGACACGGGTCGGGGCGGATCGCCGCGTACGAACCGCTCGGACGTCTCGAAAGCCCCCAGCCTATCGGACGGGGTCGCCCGACGCGCCCGAACAGAGGGGCTCAGCTTGGGATCCGACCAACGTAAGCTCGCGCCGATCCTGGTTCAATGTAGACAGCGCGCCCTCTCTGTTAGACCGTTGACACGAACCGGTGTTTGCCGAATCTCGAACCGAGCCTTCCCCAGTCGGGCGCCGGGCAAGGCCCTCCCCGCCCGACGGGTGGGATTTTGATCGGCGAACTGGCCTGGCCTATGTCACTCCTGGTTTAACAGAGACAGCGCGCCTAAACGGCAGAAAACGCGCCTTGTGCATAGATCCGGAAGGGTCAGGCCCACATCGAGGATTCACGACCTGGCGTTTCGCCGTCAAGAAAACGCGAAACCGCCGAACCGGAGAAAAAACCTATGCACAAGACACGATCCGTGCCGCTTCGGGCCGAACTCTCTGTTAGACGATCGACATGGACCGGCCCGGCCTGCGCCGTCGGCGGTTCGACGGATAACGAAAGGGGTCATGGACAAAACGAGTCCCGATCCACACGGCTTCGGCCGAAATCAACCCGATTCGGGCCCCTTGCGAAGGGGCGCGCGGGAAGGCCGCCCGTCGCCCCAGGAAGGCGGCTCGCACTTTTGACTATCCTCGTGCGAGGATGTGGATCGGGGGCCGTTTTGTCCAGAGTGACGCAGCCTCTCCGTTGAACCAGGGTTGGCATGGGTCGGCCGCCAGCGGCTCTCCGAACTGTCGCCTGCCGCTTGCGGCCAACTTGCGTGCGGCCCTCCGCCGGGGCGCGTCTTCTTACCCGAGCGTTCGTCGAAAAGGCCTAGGCCGCCAGGCGCTTGGCGATGGCCAGGATGAAGTCGCGGGTGGAGAGCGTCGTCGGGTTCTCCAGCGTGGTGATGCGCGCCAAATCGCCCGTCATCTCGCCGGCCTCGATGGTGTCGAGCGTGGCCTTCTCCAAACGGTCGGCGAACGCCACAAGGTCGGCCAAACCGTCCAGCTCGCCGCGCTTGCGCAGCGCGCCCGACCACGCGAAGATGGTGGCCACCGAGTTCGTGGACGTCTCCTTGCCCTCGAGGTGCTTGTAGTAGTGGCGCTGCACCGTGCCGTGCGCGGCCTCGTACTCGTACACGCCGTCAGGCGACACCAGCACCGACGTCATCATGGCCAGCGACCCGAACGCGCTTGACACCATGTCGCTCATCACGTCGCCGTCGTAGTTCTTGCAGGCCCAGATGAAGCCGCCGTCGGCCTTCATCACGCGCGCCACGGCGTCGTCGATGAGCGTGTAGAAGTACTCGATGCCGGCCGCCTCGAAGCGCTCCGCGTACTCGGCGTCGTAGATCTCCTGGAAGACGTCCTTGAAGCGGTGGTCGTACTTCTTGGAGATGGTGTCCTTGGTGGCGAACCAGATGTCCTGCCTCAGGTCGAGCGCGTACTCGAAGCAGCTGCGCGCGAAGCTGGCGATGGAGGCGTCGGTGTTGTGCATGCCCTGCGCTACGCCGGGGCCGTCGAAAGCGTGCACAAGCTCGCGCGTCTCGGTGCCGTCGGCCGCAGTGTAGACAAGCTCCACCGTGCCCGGGCCGGGAACGCGCAGCTCGGTGTTCTTGTACACGTCGCCGTAGGCGTGACGGGCGATGGTGATGGGCTTTACCCAATTGCGCACGCACGGCTCGATGCCCGCCACCGTGATGGGCGTGCGGAACACCGTGCCGTCAAGCAGCGCGCGGATGGTGCCGTTGGGGCTTTTCCACATCTGCTTGAGGTCGTACTCGTCCATGCGCGCCGCGTTCGGCGTGATGGTGGCGCACTTCACGGCCACGCCCAGGCGCTTGGTGGCCTCGGCCGAGTCGAACGTCACCTTGTCGTCGGTGGCGTTGCGGTGCTCAAGGCCCAGGTCGTAGTACTCGGTTTTGAGGTCCACGAACGGGCAGATGAGCTCGTCTTTGATCATCTGCCAGATGATGCGCGTCATCTCGTCGCCGTCCATCTCCACCAAAGGCGTGGTCATTTGGATCTTCGTCATGGGGTTCCTTTCGCGTTCGCCCGTTTTCCCTCTTTGCAAAAGCTCGCCTCCCATGATACCGCAGCCTGGCCGCAAGGACCCGTTCGTTAACAGGGAAGCAACGAAAGCGCGCCGCCGACGGCGCGCAAGGCGCACGCAGGCGCGCCGGACGCCGAAGACGAGGGCGCCCGGCGCGGCGGATGCCGGCCGGGCGCTCGACGGAAGGGGTCGGCGAACCCGCGCTAACGGCGCTCGCCCTCGTCTTCGCCGAAGTTCTTCGTCGCCTCCTTCTGCTGCGTGTTGAAGCGGTCCGCACGCAGCTGCTCCATGAGCGTGGCCTCCTGGTATTCCTTGGGCTGGTTCACCACCACCTGCGGGAACGGGATGGAGATGTCGTACTCGTCGAAGATCAGCTTCATCTCGCGGCGCAAATCGCGCTCCAGCTGGCCGCGGTCGCCCTCGGCGCACTGGGCGATGATGCGGATGTTCACGCTGTTGTCGGCCAGGGCCACGATGCCCTTGTAGAACGGGCCGTCCTCGATGGCGGGCAGGCGACGGCGAATGTTGGGGAACTCCTTCTCCAGGATGCTCTCCACGCGCTCCAGCGACTCGCCGTACTCTATGCCCACATCGCAGCTGGCGAACGAGGATTTCTTGGTCATGTTCACCACGTCGCTCACCTCCGAGTTGCGGATGACGATGACGTTTTTCGACCCGTCCTCTATCTTGGTCGTGCGCACGCCTATCTCCACCACGGTGCCGCTCTTGGAACCCACCGAGATGATGTCGCCCACGCGGAACTCGCCCTCGAAGATGATGAACAGCCCGCTAATGATGTCGGACACAAGCTCTTTGGCGCCGAAGCTGATGGCGATGGACAGGATGCCGGCGGAGGCCAAAAGCGTGGTGGTGTCAACGCCCACCAGCGCCAGGCAGTAGTACAGGATGGCGATGACCGCCGCGTACTTGATGAAGCTCGCGAGCATGCGGCACACCGTCTCGCCGCGCGCCCCGAACACGCTGGAGAGCAGCTTCAGAAGCTGCTGGGCCACCATCACCAGCGTGAGGGCCACGCAGGCGGTCATGGCGCTGGCCGTGATGGCGAAGATGTTCAGCCCGCGCTCCCAGCTCCCGCCCAGGATGTAGGCGAAGATGGAGTTCTTCTCGAACAGCCGGTCCTGCAGCAGCACCGCCACGCACACCGCGATAGCGAACACGGCCACCAGCCAGCGCACCACGGTGAGCGTCTTCTGCTCGGCGGTCTTCTCGTCCCATGCGAGCGAGCGGTTGAGCCAGCGGCTCGCCGCCGACTCGGTCTTGGCGCGCCGGCCGCTTGGCATGGTCACCTCGAACATGCGCTCGTCGGCGTCGCCCTCGCCACCGGTCGCGCCCGCCGCTGCGGGGCGCTTGCGGGACGGACGGACCTCGAAGGACACCAGCAGGAAGATGACCACCTGGCACAGAAGGCTCAGCGCCCCCACCGCCATGGCCATGGGGCCGCGCTCGGTCATGAGGTCGGCCTCGGGTTCGGCGATGTAGACGTAGTGCTGGTCGGTCTCAAGCGAGGTGGCGAAGTAGCGCTCCCCGTCGATGGTCAGGTAATCGGAGTAGCCGCCCTTGAGCTGGCCCTCCTCCATGCCGAACTCCACAGCGGACTTGCCTGCAAGGCGGCTGTCGGGATAGTAGGAAAACGTGCCGTCCTCCTTGCTCACGGCGAAGGCGAAGCCGTTCTGACCCACCTTCACGCCGTCCAAGATGCTGTCGAGCCGCACGTTGGCCAGCATGTTCTCCAAGCGCTCGGGGCGGATGCCCAGCTGCACGAAGCCCTCTACGGCGCCGTCGTCGCCGTAGATGGTTGCGCCTATGTACTGGCGCAGCTCGCCGGACACCTCGTCGGCCTGGGGCTCCTGCACCAGGTGGTCGACGCCCTGCAGAAGCTTGCGGAACTCGTAGGACTGGTCGGCCGGGTCCTCGCTCAGCGTGAAGTTGGCGTAGGGCGAGTTCGTGGCCACCACCTCGCCGGCCGCGTTGAAGTCGAACACGTACTGGATCTGCAGCACGTCGGCCAGCTCCTGCATCTTCTCGCGGGTGGCCAGCGCCGGGTTCTGCTCCAAGATATAGGCGGCCACCTGGGCTTTGCTCAGATAGCGCTCGCCGTACTGGGCGGTCAGCTCGTCGGCCTGCTCGTTGTAGCGCGCGATGGTCGCCTCCATGTCGGCCGCTCGCTCCCCGCCGCTTGTGGACTCGCTGGAAAGCGCGAACAGCGTCTGCATGTAGAAGGAGATGAGGACCACGGCCAGAAAGCCCATGAACGACAGCACGGCGGCCTTCTTGCCCACGGCTTTGTTGAAGCGCACGGGCCCCAGGTTGGCGTAGTCCTCCTCGACATGCCCGCTGCGCTCGTCCTCGCGCATGACGAAGACGCCGTACATGATGACCACCGCCAGCACCGCGAAGAACACGAACAGGATGACCCCCACCGTCATGACGCGCGAGGACACCATGTCGCTTTCGGGGACGGCCGCCACGTAGTAGGTGTCGCCGATCTTGGAGACGCCGCAGTACAGACGCTCGCCGTCCAGGTCCATCCAGCCGAAGAAGCCATCCTCCAGGTTCTTCACCTCAATGCCGGCGTCAATGGCGTCGGCGCCGGTCAGCAGGTCGCTGGGATGGTGCTCTATCTCGTAGGTCTTGGCGGACACCGCGAACACATAGCCGTGCTCGCCCACGCCGATGTTGCCGAGCACGCTCGCCTTGGAGCTTGTCTCGTCGATGAGGCAGTAAAGCTCCTCGGGGTTCTGCTCGACCACCGCCATGGTGCTGTCGTCTATCTGCGCCGCGTAGTAGCGGAACCAGCGTCCCTCGTCGGGCAGCTCCACCTCCATGGCCGCCGACGGCTCGCCGTTCTCGAACACCGTGCGCAGCTGGTTGTAGCGCGCCAGGGAGAAGTCGGCCTGCGTGTCCTGGGCCTGGGCGACAAGGCCGCCGTCCCGGCCCACCACCATCACGTTGTCCACGCCGAGCAGGTTCTTGTACTCCTGCATCTTGGCGTCGGTGGCCTCGAAGCCCGTGTTGTTGTTCGCCATGAAGGCCACGCTGTCGGCCTTGGACTGGTAGACGGCGTCGTAGGTGGAAACAACCTGCTCCTGCTCAGCGTTCGCCGCCTCGAGCAGACCGCTCAGCTCCTCCAGCTCCTGGCGCATGTCGTAGGTGCAGCTCTCCAGCTGCAGGTCGCTTTGCATCGTGTACAGAAGCGCCCCCATGCACGCGAGGCTGGCCAGGGCCACGGCCACCAAAACGCCTATCTTCGCCTTCAGTTTGCCGGACATTGTCTCACCCTCCCCCTTAATCCCACTTGTCGATCAGCGCGGCAATCGTGCCGTCGTCGAGCATCCCCTGCACGGTTTCAGCCACGCGCCCGCTCAGCTCCGAGCCCTTCTGCGTGGCCACGCCGTAGCTCTGCTCGGCTATCTCGGTGGGCAGGATGGAGCGCAGCTCGTCGAGGTAGGTCTGGGTGATGCTGGCGTCCATGCAGGCCGCGTCGACCGCACCCGCCTCCAGCGCGTCGGAAAGCTCCTTGTAGGAGGGGATCTTCTTCACGTAGACGCCCTCGTACTGCGTGCCCTCGTCGGTGTTCTCTATCACGTTCTCCCCGATGACGCCCAGCTCGTTGAGCTTGATGGCCAGCGTGGGGCCGGCGTTGGAACCCGACATGATGCCGATGGTCCTGCCGGCCAGCTGGGAGACGTCCGTGATAAGCGAGCTGTCCTCCACCATGATCACCGACGCGTCGGTGTAGTAAGCGGGCGAGAAGTCGAAGTTCTCCTCGCGGGAGCTTGAGACGGAATAGCACGCCACCAGGCAGTCGACCTCACCGTTGAGCAGCGCGTCCTTGCGGGAGTCAGGCGTCACGGTGACCAGCTCCACGTCGGCGTAGCCCATTCGCTCGGCCAGCTCCTCGGCAATGTCGATCTCAAGCCCGTAGTACTTCCCGGTGCCCTCGTTGTAGAAGCCGAAGCCCACGATGTCGCTGCGCACGCCCACGCGCAGCGTCCCCTCGCCCGCCTCGGTTCCCCCGCCGCCCGCGCATCCGGCCAGCGCCGTCGCAAGCAAAGCAGCCGCAAGCAGCGCGGCCAAGCGCGCCGCGAAGCGACGCGCCTTCCCCGGTTCGCCCATCCGCATCCTCCGATCGCACAGGGCGCGCCTCCGGCCGGCACCGAAGCCGGCGGACGCGCCCGACTCTGACAGCAATGCGCCGCCTTGCCCGAGAAACGTTCGAGCAAGGCGACACTCGAACAAAACAGTATGGCAAAAAGACGGCGACAAAGAAACGAAACACAAGGGGTTCAACTTTTTGTTGAAGCCAGCCAAGAACGTCCTTGACAAATCGTCGCGAGTCGTATTCAGATCCGGAAGCTTGACGGGAGGAGCCAGGGGACCCCGAGCAGAGGGCCGAGCAGGCGCCCGCTCAGCCCCCTTCCCTACAGCTCCTCGAAAAACCCTGCGCGGAGGTTTTTGAACACGGCCTCGCCCTCCTCCTGGGTGGCGTCGAGGTCAACGTCGGCGACGATGGCGAAGTCGTGGTCGCCCTCCGGGTCGCTGAAGATCTGACGAACGCGCCACACGTGCTCGGCGCGCTCGTCGGACTCGTCGATGTCCAGATAGGCCGCCGAGCGTGCGTCGGCGTCGATGAGCACCGCCTCGTGCGCCTCGTAGTACGCATCGAGCGCGCGGCGCCAACGGAGCTCGCCGAAGCCTGCGTCCTGGTCGAGCCGCCCCAGCTCCTCCGCACGGCCCTGCGAGGCCAGGCGCACGCGCGCGAACAGAGCGTTGCGCACCAGCACCGACACGCCGCGGCGGTCGGCCACCACGGCGTCGGCGGTCGCGGGCGGGTCGGCATCCGCGGGCGCGCCGGCGTTCTCCCACGCATCCACCAGGCTCGAGTCCACCGAGCGCACCAAAAACCCAAGCCACGACACGATGTCCTCCAGCCGCTCGTCGCGCCTTGCCGCTGGCACCGTGCGGTCCAGCACGCGGTAGGCGTCGGCCAGGTAGCGCAATAGCGTGCCCTCCGAGCGCGCTATCTTGTAGCGCTGCACGTAGGTCTTGAAGTCCGACGCCGTCTCCACCATGTCGCGCACCACCGACTTCGGCGACAGCTCGAAGTCGCGCGCCCACGGCACGCTCTCGCAGTAGCGCTCGAACGCGGCAGCCAGCTCGCTCTCCAAAGGCCGTGGGTAGGTGATGTCGGCCAAGCGCTCCATCCGCTCCTCGTAGTCCACCCCGTCGGCCTTCATCTCGGCGACGGCCCTCTCGCGCGCGGCGCGTTCCTGCGCGCGCAGCACTTGGCGCGGATCCTCCAGCGTGGCCTCCGCAAGCGAGATCACGTCCAAGGCGTAGCCCTCGTCCTCAGGGTCGAGCATATCGAGCGCCGCCAGCAAAAACGGCGAAAGCGGCTGGTCGAGCGCGAAATCCTCCGGCACGTCCACCGTGGTGGCGTACGACGCCGCGCCGTCCTCGCCCTCCGTGCGCTCCACCACGCCCGCGTCGAGCAGCGTTTGGAACACCTCGTCGGCGCGCACGCGCAGCGCGGCCTTCTCCTCGTCGGTCTGCAGCGACTCCTCGATCAGCTCGAGCACGCGCGCGTAGGCGTCGCCGCCTTGCGCCACCTCGGCGAGCACCAGGGAGTGCGTGACGCGCATGCGCGGCTTGAGCGTCTCGGGCGGAGCCTCGATGAGGCGCTGGAAGGCCTTCTCGTTCCAGGTGACGAACCCCTCCGGCGGCTGCTTCTTCTTGATCTTGCGCAGCTTCTTCGGATCGCCCCCCGCTTTGGCCGCAAGCTTGGCGTTCTCTATGTCATGCTCGGGAGCAAGCGCGATGGCCAGCCCCTCGGTGTCGAAGCCCGCCCG
>DXCU01000100.1 GCA_019115845.1 Candidatus Rubneribacter avistercoris
TCGTCATGTGCGTGGTCGGCATGTGGCTGTTCCAGATACTGGAGAACATCGGCATGGACTGCGGGCTTATGCCCATCACGGGCATCCCCCTGCCGTTCATGAGCTACGGATCGTCTTTCATGGTGCTCAACTTCATGATGATCGGTCTTGTCGGATCCGTGTGGTCCCATGGAACGGCGGCCAAGCGCTAGGGAGGAAGGACGGATATGCAGCTACCCGTGGACGTCAAAGCGGTGATCGACGAGGCCATGAATATCGACGAGGCCCGTCGCACCCCCCTTTCGGTGAGCGTTTACATCGATGAGAGCGCGCCGGGCGACGTGCAGGCCCACGTGCGCCAGGCGTTCGCCAGCGCCTCGCCGCATGCGCGCGTGTCGCTCACGTACCTGGACGGCCGGACGCTCGCGCCGTATCCCGGCGACGACATGGCCGTCATCGTGGCGGGGCTGGGGGAGCAGGTGGGCCGGTGCGCCGAGCAGATCCGCCAGGCGGGCGTGCCCGTCATGGTGGCCACCACCTTGCCGTCGCTTGTGGCCGAGATCGCGCAGGCGTCGGGGCATCCCGTTCCCCAGGGCGACATCGTCGCCCCGAAGGCGCCTTGCGCCCTTCCGGAGCCCTCGCCGGCCGGGCGTGAGGCGGCGCCCTGCGAGCCTGTCGCGCTGGATGCGGCAGCGGCGGCGTCCTTGTCCGAGCTCATGGGGGGCTGGGTGGTGGCCGCGTGCGAGGACAAGCGCCTGGCGTTCGCCTTGGCGTTCCCGTTTGTGCGCAAGCCCTTGTCCATGGAGTCCGTGAACGCCACGGCGCTGCAGAACGCCGGCGTGGGGCTGCTCGTCGTCATTCCGGGCGCCGACATGCCCGTCATGACGCTTAACCAGGCGAAGATGCTGCTCATGATAGCCGCTGCCTACGGGGAGGAGCTGAACCTGGCGCGCGTGAAGGAGCTGGCGGCCCTTGTGGGCGGTGCGTTCGCGTGCCGCGCCGTCGCGCGCCAGCTGGCGGCGTTCGTCCCCGCGCTCGGCTGGGCCGTGAAGGCGGCCATCGGCTACGCCGGCACGCAGGCCATGGGCCGCGCGGCCATCGAGTACTACGAGGGCGAGGCTTTGGGCAAGCTGGCCGAGGCCGTGGGGGCCGCGCGCGACCGCGCGGTGCAGGCGGCGGCGAGGAGCGCCGCGCAACGGGCCCGCGCGACGGGCGCGACGGCCGCCCGCGCCGTGCGCGCCGCCGTCGCCGGGAAGGTGGGGCGATGAGGGACCTGTGGCCCCGGATAGAGCCGCTGCTCGCCGAGGCCGAGCGGCCCTCGCGCTATCTGAACCACGAGTTCGGATGCGTTCGCAAGCCCGAGGCGGGCTTTCGCTTCTGCATGCTCTACCCCGACACCTACGAGCTGGGGCAGGCGAACCAGGCGCTGCGCATCCTCGTGAACGCCGTGAACGCCCGCGACGGCATGGCGGCCGAGCGGGCCTTCCTGCCCGCGCCCGCGTTCTGCGACACGCTGCGCGCCGAGGGCGTCCCCCTGTTCTCCGTCGAAGGCTGCTCTCCTGTGGCCTCCTTCGACGTCGTGGGCATCACGCTGCCGCACGAGCTGGCGGCGACCAACGTGCTGGAGGCGCTCGATCTGGCGGGCATCCCTTTGCACGCGGCCGACCGCGCCGAGGACGACCCCCTTGTGGCGGGGGGCGGGCCCTGCGCCTTCAACCCCGAGCCCTACGCCCCCTTCTTCGACTTCTTCAGCATCGGCGAAGGGGAGGAGGCCCTGCCCGAGGCGTTGGAGATCGTGCGGCGCATGCGGGACGCGGGGGCGCCGCGCCGCGCCATCCTGCACAGGCTCGCCCAAGAGCCTGGCTGCTACGTGCCCTCGCTGTACCGCTGGCTGGACGAGGCCGAGGCGCAGCGCGCGGGATCGTGGGCGCAGCCTGTGGAGGAGGAGGTGCCGGCCCGCATAGACAAGCGCCTGTTCGCAGGCTTTGCGGAAAGCCCCGGCTGGGAGCCGTGCGTCGTGCCGTTTTCCGAGGTGGTGCACGACCGCCTGAATGTGGAGGTGCTGCGCGGATGCGCGCGCGGGTGCCGCTTCTGCCAGGCTGGCATGATGTATCGTCCCGTGCGCGAGCGCTCGGCGGACAACGTGGTGGAGTCGGTGCTGCGCGGGCTGGCCGCCACCGGCTACGACGAGGTGAGCCTGACCTCGCTCTCGTCCACTGACCACTCCCAGATAGCCGACATCCTCATGCGCGTGAACCGCGCCTGCGAGGGCAAGGGCGTGCGCGTGTCCGTGCCCTCGCAGCGCCTGGACGCGTTCGGCGTGGACATGGCGGGGCTGGTGGCCGGTCAGAAGAAGGGCGGGCTTACGTTCGCGCCCGAGGCCGGCACGCAGCGCTTGCGCGACGTCATCAACAAGAACGTGACCGAGGACGACCTGTTCGGCGCCATCGACGCGGCGTTTTCCGCCGGGTGGCGCAGGTGCAAGCTGTACTTCATGCTGGGGCTGCCCACCGAGACGGACGAGGACGTCAAGGGCATCGCGAGCCTGGCCCAGCGCGCCTACGACCGCGCGAAGGCAGCCGTGGCGCCGGAGCAGCGCGGCAACGTGCGCGTGAGCGTGTCGTGCGCGCTGTTCGTGCCGAAGGCTCAGACGCCGTTTCAGTGGGACGGGCAGATACCGCCCGAGGAGGCGCTGCGGCGCGTGAGGCTGCTGCGCAACTCGGTGAAGTACAAGGCGGTGGACGTGCACTGGCACGATCCGGCCACGAGCTTCGTAGAGGCCGTGATGAGCCGCGCGGGCCGCGAGGCGGCCGCGTGGGTGGAGGCCGCATGGCGGCGCGGCGCGCGCTTCGACGCCTGGACCGAGCACTTCAACGAGGGGGCCTGGCGCGAGGCGGCCGTCGAGGCGGGCATCGACCCGGAGGCCGTCGCCCAGACGTCGTACTCCACCGACCGCGTCATGCCGTGGGCGCACATCTCCACGGGCGTCTCGACGCGCTTCCTGGCGCGGGAGCGGCGGTTGGCCGAGCAGGGCCGCACCACGCCCGACTGCACCTTCGGCGACTGCTCGGCATGCGGGGCCTGCCCCTCCCTCGGGGCCGACAACGAGCTTGCCCGCCCGCGCGTCGCAAACCCCTCCGCGCCGGCTGATTCCCAGGAGGCGTCCCATGACTGACCCGAATCTGTTCCGCTTGCGGGTGACCTTCTGCAAGCAGGGCCGCCTTGTGCTGCTGTCGCATTTGGAGGTGGCGCGCGCCCTGGAGCGCGCCGTGCGCCGCGCGGGGCTTCCCTACGCCGTGAGCAACGGGTTCTCGCCCCATATGCGGATAGCGTTCGGCGCCGCCCTGCCGGTGGGGGTGGGGGGCACCGGCGAGCTGTTCGACCTGCTGATGACGCGTTACGTGCCTCCCGAGGAGGCGCTTTCCGCCCTGAGGGAGGCGAGCGTGCCCGACCTCATGCCCAGGTCGTGCGCCTACGTGGGCCCGCGCGCGCCCGCCGCGTCGGCGGCCTACCCGGTGAGCACCTACCGGGCGCTGCTTTCCTGCGCGCCCGCCCAGCTTCCCGTTCCGGCCGAGGTGGCGGTGATCCGCAAGAAGAAGGAGAAGCGGCTGGCCGTCCCCGAGTTCTTGGCGGGGGAGATGCGGCTTGCGGGGGCGGTGCTCACCTTCTCGCTCAGGGCGGGACGTTCCGGCAGCCTGCGCCCCGACGTGCTCCTGCGCGCCTGCTGCGCCCAGGCGAACGTCGCCGACGCCGACGAGGGCTCCCAGGAGCCGCTTTCGCTTCTGGTGGACAACGAGGAGCCGACGCTCATAGACGAGCGCGCTCGCGATGCGCAGGAGCCGTTGCGCGTTTTGAGCATCACGCGCATCGCCCAGGAGGCGTAGAGCGCGGACGCCGCGTAGGGTGCGGCCGCCGGCTCGCCGGCGCGATTCGCCGGTTCGCTGGAACTGCCCGTCGATTCGCCGGCGCAATCCGCCGTTTCGGGCCGAGGGGCTTTCCTTCGTGCAAGATGAATCGCGAAAAACGTCCGTGTTCCCGAGTTATGAGTCTTCTCTTGGGGGCCTTTCCGGGTCCTTGCCGGGCGCGGTTCTCTCACTGACTCGAAATCACCAGGTCATAAATTGAAATCTTGGAAGTTAGCGGATCGCTGGCTGCGAAAAGGACTCATAACTCGGCAACTTGGGCGAAAACGGCCGATCCCCCTTCAAGCCGCCGTCGACAGGGGCCGATCGCCCGCGAGTTGGTCACAAACCGCGCCCCATGGCACGCCGGACGGCCGATCCGGCGCGCCGGCGGGCCGCGCGGTTTTCGCGACCTGGGATTTCTCCGGGCGCGAGGGGCGCGGAGGGTGCGAAACCGGCCCCGCGCGTGCC
>DXCU01000101.1 GCA_019115845.1 Candidatus Rubneribacter avistercoris
CCAGCTCGGCCGCCTCGGTCAGGCTGAACCCCGCCGCGACGGCCTCCACGGCGAGCTCCCTGGTCTCCAACGGGTACATGCGGACTCCAATCCGGACACCGGAGTGTCCAACTTTTTGTCCGCACCCCCAATTTTGCAGGAATCAGCCAATTTTGAATTGGAATTTTGCAGATTCCCGGCAACGCGGCCAACCCCGCTTGGTTTAAGAGCGCAATGACGCAGCCGCCGACGATGCCGTCAGATGGCAACCTCGTCGTAGTCGAGGCCGAAATCCCGCAGGACCCACGCGAAGAACTCGTCGCAATCAACCACTTTGATCACCGTTGACTCGAAATCCTTCTGGTTGCGCGTGACGATGGCGTCGGCCCTCATCGCCAGCGCGGATTCGAATATGAGCGAATCCTCCGGGTCTTTCCACGCTGCGGCCAGCATTCTGTCCACCTCTCGGTCGCCGACGGCGTGCACGTTGACGAACGTCCGCAAACCGCGCAGCTGTTCGAGAACGCGAGGGATCAACGCGCGGCTGCCGCCATCAGAAAGTATATATATGAGGTCCGTCACCTGCGACGAGGTAATCCACAGATCAAACTCGCCAACGCGCCCGGCCGTCATGAGCAACCGGGTTTTTCGGTAGTGTGGCTCTCGTTCATGCAGGTAGTCGATGATCACGTTGGTGTCCAGCAGCAGCTTGAGCCGATCCACGCTAGATCAGCCCCCTCGCGCGGAGCCTGTCCCGCCTCACCTCGGCTTTGCCCATATCGTCGAACCGCGTGCTTCGCCTCGACGACAGGGAATCGACGAAGCGCGCCGCAGCAACCCAGCGCGCCTCGTCGCGCGGCTGAGCATCGGCGGGAAGAAGGAAGCCCGCCCCACCTTCTTCAACCAGCCTGTCGTACATGAGGTTGATCGCCTGGGAGGCACTTAAACCTTCTCGCGCAAGAACGCTTGCCCCTTTCCGCTTTTTTGACGTTGCCATACGGGCCGTCACCATCGAATCGTCCATGCTTCCTCCTGTCATCCCCTTGATTGTACAACGACATTATGTACAACATCAAGAGACGCGGAAAGAAAAGTCTGCCCGCCTGTGCAAGGCGGGCAGACTGACCACATCAGATCGCACGGACCACCTCGAACGCCTCCCTGACGGCGTCGATGACGCGACGCCCTCTCCCTACGCGCAGTACGCATGGATGGCGTCGCGCAGGAACGCGGCCGCTCCCGGTGCCACGGCGTCGTAGTACGCTTTGAAGCGCTCGTCGGCCACGTAGGCGTCGGCCAGCCCGCGATGCGCCTCCTTCGAATAGGCTCCGTCGCCCCAGAAGCAGCAGAGCCACTGGCGGTGCAGATCGGCCGCACACCGCGCCTCCTCGCCCGTCGTGTCACCCGTGCGCAGGGCCGCCGCCAACGCGTCCTTCACCTCCTGTTCGAGCGCCTGCGCGCGCCCGTACTGCTCTTCGTCCATGCCCATCACCTTCGCGTTGCACGCGTCCGCGGCATCGTCGCCCCAACGCTTACGCACCTCGGCGCCGTAGCGCCGCTCGTTTTCGTCCACAAGGCTTTGCTTGAATGCCTCGAACCTTTCTCGGTCGCTCATCGCGTCCTCTCCTTCCATGCAGGCAAGCGTGCGCCGCACGCTCGCGATCAATCCGTCCAAACGCCTGCGACGCGCTTGCAGTTCGCGCAGGTGGCCGGCCAGCGCAGAGCGCGCGTCGAAGGCGGGGTCGTCCAGCAGCCGCTTGATGTCCGAAAGCGGCATGTCCGCCTCGCGGTACAGCAGCACCTGCTGCAAACGAGCGACTTCTGCCGGCCCGTAGCGACGGTACCCGTTCGCGGCGCGGTGCGCGCGCACCAGTCCCAGCTCGTCGTAGTGGTGCAGCGTTCGCACCGTGCACCCCGACAGCTCGGCCAGCTGGCGAACCGTGTACCCCTCGCACGGTTGCTCCGGGCCTTCCGAACGGTCCAGGCTCCTCAGCCGCTTTGACTCCTCCGCCCGCTCCATACGCTCCGCTCGCCCCTCGCTTTCTAATCGCCTCGAGTCATCCGGCCACCTCGCCCCCTCCGCCCGCCGCGGACCCTCCCGCCTCTCCCGTTCCATCACGCACCCCTTCCCGACGTCGTGGCACCAGCCTACACCCTCACGTAACGTAAGGGTCAAGAACGTTTTCCATTTTCCAGCCCAAGGAATTTGCACTAGGAATTCAATACATAATACTGTATGTTATTCATCACATCGAAAGATCGGAGGAACCATGCCAGCCATCGCCGCTCCGCTTCCCGTCATCCGGCCCATCACGGACCTGCGCACCCAGCTCAACGACGTGTGCACGCAAGCCACCGAAACACAGGAACCCGTGGTGCTCACCAAAAACGGCGTGGCCTCCTACGTGCTCATGGACAGCGGCGCGTACGAATCGGCCGAGCGGCGCAACCGGGTGTACCTGGCCCTGCGCGAGGCCGAAATAGAGGAGCGCTACCGCCCCGAAGCCGTCTCAGCAAAGGAATCGGACGCGAAGATGCGCGAGATCTTCGCGCTGTGGGGTATCGAGTACGCGCCCGAGAAGGCGCACTGATGCTCAACCTCGTCTGGCGCCCGCGCGCCCACCTCGACCGCGAGTCCATCGCCATCTACCTGGGCGTGGAACGTAGATCGCCCCAGGCGGCGCTCGATGCCGTCAAACGCATCGACAACGCCGTCGCGCATGCGCGCGCCTTCCCCGACAGCGGGGGACGCGTGCGCATGGACGAGCTGGGCCACACCGAGTACCGCACCGTCCTCGCACGCCCCTACATCGTGTACTACCGCTTCGACGACACGACGCTCACCGTCTACCGCGTCCTGCACCAGCGCCAAAACATCGACACCTACGCGCTCGTGGACCTGCCGACGTAGCCAGATCAAACGCCTTTTTTCGCCTCGTCCTTCAGCGCCTTGACGAAACGTTGGAGCGCGGCGTCCTGCGCATCGGCGCGGAACACGGCGTAAAACGGAAAGCACGCGTCCTCCTCGACGAAGGGAAGCACCCGATAAGCGCCGCCGAGCGGTTGCTGCTGCAGGATGGACCGCTCGACAACGAGAATGCTGTCGGTTATGTCAAGCGTGGGAAAATCCTGCACCGCCTGCAAGAACACGGGCCGGTACAGTGGGCGCACCCCGCGGCTCGCGAACAGCCCGCGCACGATGCCCCACGGGCGCCTCGCACAAGCTTGAGGACGGCACCGTGCAAGTGGACAAGTCCAAGTGCATCGGCTGCCAGTTCTGCGCCAGGGCCTGTCCCTACGGGGTGCGCTACCTCAACGAGGCCGAGCGCGTGGTGGAGAAGTGCACCTTGTGCGAGCAGAAAACCGCCCAGGGGGAGCTGCCCGAATGCGTACGGCAGTGCGGAGGACGTGCGCGGTTCTTCGGTGACCTCGAGCAGGGCATCGAGACGTTTGTCGGCCCTCCGGACGGCGACGGGAACTTCCGGCCCATCACCGACACGAGCAAACCGTGGACCGCATCCGACGTGCACCATCTGCCCAACGCGGGCAACAACCCGTCGTTTGTGTACATCCTGCGCAACCGCGACTGGAAGGGAGGAGATGAGTGATGGAGCTGCAATGGCCTTTGATCCTGTTCACCACGCTTGTCGCGTGGAGCGCGGGGCTGTTTGGAACGCAGAGCCTGGCAACGCTGCTCGGAAGGGGCGAGCGAGCGCAGATGCCGTCTTTGGCGGCCTCCGTCGTCCTGCTCGCCGTCGGCGGCGTCGCGGTGTTCTTCCATCTTGAGCATTGGGAGCGCATCTTCAACGGATTCGGGCACCTCACATCCGGCATCACGCAGGAGCTCATCGCCATCGTCGCGGTGGTCGCCCTCATGGTGGCGTGCTTTGCGCTCCTGCGCAAAGGCGCCGTGCCCAAATGGCTCGCGGCCGTGTCGCTTGCGGCGTCCGTGGCGCTGATCGTCGTCATGGCGCACAGCTACACCATGCCCGCGCGCCCCGCATGGAACTCCGTCCTCTGGATCCTGGCGGTGCTCGGCGAGGCGTGCGTCCTGGGGCCGGCGAGCTTCGCCCTCATTTCCTCTCGAACGGCCGAGGACAGGACCCAACCCGGAGGGGGCATGGGCTTTCCCGCGGTGATCGGCGGCATCGTCAACGCCCTCGCCACCATCGCCTTCGCCCTGCACCTGCAATTCTCGGCCTCGTCTTTCGCGCAGGTCGGCTATCATTTCGATCCCACCCATCCCGCGAACGGCCCGATGGACATCGCGGCCATCGTCGGCGACCAGGCGCCGCTTCTGTGGATAGGGGCCGTCGTCGTTGGAGCGCTCGCGCCGCTTGCGGCCTGCCTCGTCGCGAAGCGCGGAGCCGACGGCGCGGCTTGGAAGATCTGGGGATCGATAGCCCTGGTCGCAACCCTGGCAGGCGCCATCTGCCTGCGCGTGGCCTTCTACAACGTGGGAGCGAGCGTGTTCATGTTCTACTAGCGGCCCAAACGCCCTTCGCAGCCGGTCGGCGCACACCGCGCCCGCCGGCTGCGAACCGCTCGCCCCGCTGCGAAGGGCCCCTCCCGGACTCGGTTCATTCCCCAACCCCCTTGCAAACAATGAACCGCGTCCGGAAGGGGCCCTTCGCGCACCCTCACAGGTTGGCCGGGCGCCGTTTGAGGGCGCGCGGGCTCAGCCCGTTGGCCTTCGCCTGCTTGCGCCACAGAAAGCGCGCGCCCAGGCGGTACAGGATGCGCGGGAAGTTGGGCTGCGCGCACAGCGCATCGCCCTCCCCTCCTGCGGCCACGTCGTCGGCCAGCTGGGCAAGCGCGCGGCCCAGGTCCTTCGCGGGTCCATGCCCCAGCGGCGCGGCCCGGCACATCTCGCCGCCGCCCACCGCCACGGCGCGCCCGCGCGCAAGGCCGTTCGCCTCGCACCAGCTCCAGATCATCTCGATGGCCAGCCCGTTTTGGCGCGCCTCGAAAAACCCGCAGTTCACCACCGCGTACACCCGAGGCGACGTCCCGGCCTCCCGCACGCGCTCGCCGATGCGCGCAAGCGCCTCGTGCAAACCTGCGGGCACCCCGTCCACGTAGAGCGGAAACGCCATCACCAGCGCGTCGCATCCGGCCACCTTCGCGGCCGTGTCCTCGTTGGCCGCGGACGGCCCCGGCGTCACGCGCACCGTCTCGCACGATACGCGGTCGCCCAGCAGGCGTCCAAGCCCGTCCAGCAGGTACGCCGAATTCCCCTTCGCGCCCCGCGGGCTTCCGCACAGCATGACAACCTTCATACGAGCGCCTCCTTCGCTTCGCGCGCATCCTCATGGAAAAACGCCGCGCACGCCGACGCGCCAAGGTTCTCCGCGTTCGCGGCAACAAGCCTGCGCGCCAGGTCCTCGTCAGCCGCCGAGCACGGCCCGTAAAAGTGCGCGACCAGGCGCAGCGCGCCGGGGTAGCGCAGGGCGTGGTGCATCTCGCCGTCCGCCATCCGGAAAAACGGCAGCAGGTAGCCGATGGAGCGCTCGAGGACGGCCTTCACGTTGCGCGAATAGCCTCCGTGCGCCACTGGGCTCACCAGCACCAGCTCCTCGGCACGCGCCATGAGGGACGGTACCTCAAAGCAGCGGTCGCGCAGCACGCACGCGCCCGGCGTCCGCGTCCAGCATCCGAAGCATCCCGTGCACGTCCGCACCAAAGGCGTGGCGGAAAACAGCACGTCGCATGGGCCGAACCCTTCCGCGAACGCCTCCTTTTCCCCCTCTCCCGCGTCGAAGATGACAAGCCTTCCCGAACGGCCCGCCCCGCCCGAGCGCCCCGTGCGAAACGCTCGTTCCGAATCGGCGGACACCTCGCGTGAAACACCGCCCATGACCATCACAGGCCTCCTTTCCTTGGCGCGACGAAGCAGCGAAACGCCTCCCCCATGCGCGCGACCAACTCCTCGTCGGAAAACTCCGCGCCCGTGGCCAGCATCGCGGCCATGCCGTGCACGTACACGATCATGTCCAGGTACAGCTCGCGCGCGGCCTCGGGAGAAAGCCCTCCCAGCTCCTCTATGCACCGCTGCACGCCGTCGATCGCCACGCTGTCGTACACCTCCGCGAAGCCTGTCGCCCCCATGTGCGGCGACAGGTACAGGAAATGAAACAGGTTGCGCTCGGTGCGCGCCAGGCGCAGATGCGCCAGCCCGTTCGCCTCGAAGGGGTTGGCGCCGGCACGCTCGTGCTCGCGGTTGTAGGCGACCACCCATGCGCGCGCATGGTCGTACAGCGCGCGCACAAGCCCGCCCATGTCGCCGAACTGGCTGTAGATCGGCTGGACCGAGCATCCTGCGCGCTCGGCCACCGCCCGGGCGCTCAGCGCGGACTCGCCCTGCTCCCGCACGATAAAAAGCGCCGCGTCAAGCACGTCCTCCCGCCTCACCTTCTGCTCCGGCATCGCCCCTCCTTCGCCCGTCAACCATATGTAACAACTGTAATATAACATGCGTAATATAGGGGTGCGGGCGCAAGATGTCAAGGGCGCGTCGCCCGCGCAACGGGATGGCAGCGTCCCGGGCACGGCTCGTCATCGGACGCGCAACGCGCATGGGCGGGCACGCCCCGGCCCCTACAATCGGCGCCTGTCCGATTCCGACGAAAGGAGCCCCACCCCATGAAAAGCCTCGAGAAGCGGCGCAACCGCACCATCGCCCGGACGCACAACCGGCGCACGGTCATGCGCGCGCCCCACATCGACAAGACGGCCATCAGCCCCTACGACGACTACTGCGACGGCTACGGCATGCCCGGCGCCTACGGCAACGGCTACGTGTCGGTGCTCAAGGTGTCGGCCGGCACCGTCCAGAAAACAAGCGACGCGCTCATAGACGGCATCGTCACCTACGACAAGGCCGAAACGGCCGACGCCTACATCGGCCAGATCAACATGCTCACGGCCTCGTCGTTTTGCGGCATGGCCGGCCAGGTGTGGGGCTACGACCTCGCCCGCCACGACGCGATAGCCTCCAACGCAGGCAAGCCGCTGTTCACGGAGAAGCAGTTCGACGGCAGCAAGCTTGAGGTGTTCGACGCCCAGCCTTTGCTCGACGCCGGCGTGGAGCTGTTCGGCACCGCCGAGAACCGCCGCTTCCACCCCCTGCCCGGCGCGCACGTCATCTGCGCGAACAAGGGCGTGACGGCCTACCGCCCGAAGGAGGACCGCCCGCTTCGCGCAGACGCGGGCGAAGCCTACGGCGTGTGGTCGTTCATCGCCATCTCGCTGTCCGCGGACCGCGACTTCGCCGCCGACCTGTTCATCGAGGACGCCGGCGTGTGGACGGAAAACGACAGCGAGGAGGACATGCTGGCCTACCTGGAGCGCCATCGCCGCGAGATCGTCTGGTCCGTCATCGAGTGCGGGCGCGATTCCAGCGTGCTGTTCGAGCGCACCTACGTGGCGTTCGCCCACCGCATGATGAGGCCGGGCGAGATAGGCGACGCCATCACCGTGGGGCCCTACGTCACCCTCGCGCGCGACGCCGTGCCCGCCACCGGCTTCGCATCGCTCAACGACCTGCAGCTGTCCGAGTGGCTTGAGCAGATGGACTTCGAGCCGCTCACGGACCTGCCGAGGTAGCGCGCCATGGCCACCAACACAACGCCCGCCACAGGCGGCGCGCCCGCAAGCACGCCCGCAAGCACGCCCACCGGCGGCGCCGGCCCCAACCCTGCCGGCAACGCCGCGCCTTCCAATGACGCCAAGAAAGTCGGGCTCATAGGCCTTGCGGGCATCGTCATCAGCGCCATGATCGGCGGGGGCATCTACAACCTCCCGCAGAACATGGCCGCCGACGCCTCCGCAGGCGCCATCATCATCGCCTGGGTGGTCACGGGCGTGGGCATCTGGTTCATCGCCAACACGTTCCGCATCCTCTCGGCCGCCCGACCCGAACTCACCAACGGCCTGTACTCCTACGCCGAGAAAGGGTTCGGCAAGCTCATCGGCTTCTTCGTGGCCTACGGGTACTGGATCTGCAACTGCTTCGCGCTCGTGGCGTACGCCGTGCTGATCATGGCCACGCTCAACTACTTCGTGCCGGACTTCGCGGGCGGCAACAACGTGCCGTCCATCATCGGCGGATCTGTCATCACGTGGATCATGTACGCGCTCGCCCTACGCGGCGCGAAGTCCACGAGCTTCTTGAACATCATCGGCACCATCGGCAAGCTGCTGCCCGTGCTCATCTTCATCGTGGCGGTGGCCACGGTGTTCAAGCTCTCGGTGTTTCTGGAGGGTTTTTGGGGCACAGGCGGCGGCGTGGATCTGTCCTTCAGCTTCGACAACGTCATGCCGCAGGTGGCGTCCACCATGCTGGTCACGCTCTGGCTGTTTTTGGGCATTGAGGGTGCTGTGGTGGTGTCGGGCAAGGCGAAGTCGCAGGCGGCCGTGCGCAAGGCCACGACCATCGGCTTTCTGGTCACGCTTGCGCTCTATATCGTTGTGTCGCTTCTGCCGCTCGGCGTGTACTCGCAGGCCGACATCGGCGCCATGGCCGACCCGTCCATGGCGGCCATCATGCTGGACAAGTTCGGCAGCTGGGGCGAGATCATGGTGAACGCCGGCGTCATCGTCTCGGTGCTGAGCTCG
This sequence comes from Candidatus Rubneribacter avistercoris, assembly GCA_019115845.1. GTDB lineage: Bacteria > Actinomycetota > Coriobacteriia > Coriobacteriales > Eggerthellaceae > Rubneribacter > Rubneribacter avistercoris. The sequence goes on from DXCU01000101.1 coordinate 8,596, forward strand.
TGGCTCGTGTGGATGCTCATGCTGGGCGAGATGCCGCTGGCCGCCTCGAAAAGCGGCATCTTCCCCAAGGCGTTCGCCAAGGAGAACAAGCAGGGCTCGCCCTCCACGGCGCTTCTGTGGACGACCATCGTCATCCAGGCGGTCCTCATCGTCTCGTTCTTCATCGGCAGCAACGCCTGGACCACCATGATCAGCATCACCAGCGTCATGGCGCTGCCCTGCTACCTGTTCTGCACGTTGTTCCTGTTCAAGATCGCGTACACGAAGGACTACCCGAAGGGCATCTTCGCCAGCCGCGGCATGGCGGTGTTCACGGGCGCGGCGGGGTCGCTCTACGGGCTGTGGCTCGTCTACGCCGCCGGGTTGAACTACCTCATGGTGGCATGCATCGTCTACGCCGTGGGCCTGCCTTTGTACATCGTGGGCGTGCGGCAGCATAACCCGCAGGCGAAGCTGTTCGCCAAGACGTCGGACAAGGTCATCGTGGGCGTGGTGCTGGCCCTTGGCGTGGCCGGAGCCGTCTACTCCGTCATCACGTTCGGGCACGTGAAGCTCTAAGCGCCTCCCGCCTTTGCGGGTGCTCCGCACGGCTCAAACCGCACGGCGTGCCCACCGGCCCGTCGGCGCATCACGCGTCGGCGGGCCGATTCGCGTTCGCGAATTCCTTCAGCTGCTGCTTGCGCGCCGGATCCAGCTCCTTTTTATGAATGCCCCGCACTGTGCCTTCGAGCGCGTAGAGCATGTGCAGGCACGCGCCCGGATCGACAGCCTGCACCTTGAGCCACGCCCGCTCCGCTCCAAGCGCCACCAGATCCTCGGGCGCCTCGACGTCCGCCTCCATCAGGCACTCGGCCAGATGCGAGCCAATGTTGGGCAAATCGGCGAGGTTCGCCATGGTCGTCCCCGTTTCGTCTGCTTCGTCGTTTCAGCCGATCGCTTGAACTTTCGCACGCAGACGCGCCAGGTCGTCGGCGTTGGGATGCGAGGCAGCCTCGTCGAAATTCTCTATGAGCTGGGCCATGCGCGCGGCCTGGGCCGGGTTCCCCTCCGCTTGGCGCTCATAGCGGGTGCGCACGCTTTGAGGCATGCGCCCTTGGCACATGAACGAACCCGCGATCCGCGCCGAAGCAGGCAGATAGGCGGCCGCACGCGCAGCCACGCCCGCGAAATACGTCTCGTCCGCACCGAAGCCAGCCGTTCCGAACAAGAACACCTCCTTGTCCTCAAGCGAGGCCAGAAGCTCGGCCATCTCGTCGGAACAGTCGCCGCGATTCGTCCAAAAGCCCGCGTACACGCGTCCGGCCCGATCAACGGCCGACGTGTCCACCTCGCCCACGCGTCCGAACGCAAGGCGCCCCTCTTCGGGCAGCGCATCGGCCACAGCGTGCGCAAGCGCCTCGGTGTTGCCGGTGCCGCTGTCGTACACGATGGCGTAATCCATGCTCCGTCCTTTCCCGAAACCTCGCGCGAACGCAGCGCCGCCCCTCCGTCGCCTTGGCGCGGCGCCGCCGCAAGCGCCTTCAATCCGGGTTCCGTTATACACTCCGGTGCCCACCCGGTAAACACGGCGCACACAACCGACACGCCGCAGCAGGCGAGCAGCGCACCGGAGCCAAGCCGGCGGGCGCGCACGGGTCCCACACTGAAGCCAAGCCGGCGGACGCGCCCGGGTCCCATTCAAGGCGGCGAACGGCGCCGGCTGCGAATTCGTCGCTATCACACGTGCGCAACACCAAGCACGCGCAAACCAACAGCGATGGACGACCACGCGACCGCCAAAGGCAGATTCGACGCGGTGCACAGACGACGCACACGGCACACGCAGCCCTCGGCAACCCGGAGGCACGCGACAGGCAGCGGCCAAGCGCATGCTATACTGGCGGGTCGAAAACCCTAAAAGCAGCGAAGGCAGGAGGCGGCATGCGGGCGGTCGTTCAGCGCGTCAAGCGCGCGCAGGTGGATATAGATGGGCAAACGGTCGGCAAGATAGGGCGCGGCCTTGTTATCTTGCTCGGTGTTGGCCACGACGACGCGGAGGCCGAAGTCGAGCGCCTCTGGGGCAAGATAGCCCGCCTGCGCATCTTCGAGGACGCCGACGGCAAGACGAACCTCTCGCTTGCGGATGTGGACGGAGAGGTGCTCATCGTGTCGCAGTTCACCCTGTTCGCCAGCTGCAAGAAGGGAAACCGCCCCTCGTTCACGCAGGCCGGCGCGCCCGACGAGGCGAACCGCCTCTACGAGCTGTTCGTGGAGCGCGCCCGGCGCGACGTGCCGCACGTGGAAACGGGGCGCTTCGGCGCGCAGATGGACGTGAGCCTCGTGAACGACGGCCCCTTCACCCTCTGGCTCGACACCGACACGCTCTAGCCCCGGCAGCATGCTGCGCTAGAGCAGCGCGGCCTCCCACTCGGCTTCTTTGAAACCCACCAGCACGAAGTCCTCCCCCACCACGATGGGGCGCTTCACCAGCATGCCGTTCTCGGCCAAAAGCGCATACGCCTCCGCATCGGCCATGCCGGCGTCCAAGAGCGCCTTCACGTTGCGCTCGCGGTAGAGCATGCCGCTCGTGTTGAAGAAGCGGCGCAGCGGCAGCCCGCTTTTCGCATGCCACGCCGCCAGCTCGTCGGCCGTGGGATTGTCCTCCACAATGTGCCGGTCCGCATACGCCACGCCGTGCGCATCGAGCCACGCCTTCGCCTTCTTGCAGGTGGTGCACTTCGGGTACTCCACGAACAGCACTTCCGCCATGGAATCCTCCTCGCTTTTCGCGTTCGCGTTTTCCGCCAATCATACCAGACCGCGCGAACCGGAACGAATGTCTCACGTGAAACATTCCAACCCTGATCGGCCTCCGCAATTCGCGACCCGGCCTTGCGGTTCGCGGCTTGCGAGCATGCCGCGCGAAACGCCTGCGTGTCGAAGCACGCAGGCGCAGGGGCGCTTTGCTATACTGGGCGGGAGCACGAACGCACGCAGAAAGGACGCACCATGATCTTCTACTTTTCCGGCACCGGCAACTCGCTGGCCGCTGCCCGGATCATCGCCGAGGAGACGGGCGATATGCTGGTCAACATCGGCGCGGCGTGCAAGTACAAGGACTTCGACTTCACCCTTGAGCAGGAAGAGCCCCTTGGGTTCGTGTTCCCCACCTACGACGCGACCACGCCCGCCATCGTGGACGAGTTCGTCCGCCGCGCCAACTTCCGCACCGGCAACAAGGAGGCGTTCGCGCCGTGCTACTGCTTCGCGGTCGTCACCTGCGGCGGGTTCGTGGGCAACACCGCGCGCTCGTTCGCCAAGCGGCTTTTGCGCAGGCAGGGCATCAATCTGGACGCCTCGTTCAGCGTGAGGTCCGTGGGCAACTGCGCCTACCTCTACGACCCCGCCCAAGGAGAGGAGCGCGCCGCGCGGCTCTCCCAAGCCGACGCCGAAGCGCGTCGCATAGCGTTGCGCATCAAGGCCCGCGAGCAGGTCCGCGCCGAGCACCGCCATCCCTTCGGCGTGCTGACGTCCCTGGTCATGGACCGAGACGAAAAGGCCTGCTCCACCAAGAAATTCCACACGCTGCCCACCTGCATCGGCTGCGGACAGTGCGCCGACCTCTGCCCCACCAACACCATCACGCTCATCGAGGGAACCCCGCGCTGGGCCGAGATGGGCTGCACCCGGTGCCTGGCCTGCCTTCACCGCTGCCCCACCAGCGCCATCCAATACGGGAAGAGCACCGAAGCCCGCAGCCGCTACACCAATCCCGTCCTCGCCGAAAGGGAGGACGCGTAAGAATGCCCCATGCTACCAGTCGATCATTTCGTAGACGATGCCATAATCCTCTTCGAGCATCGTGAAAAACGATGGCGCATCCATTGCCGGTATTTTCGAACGTTTGAACCCGCCCGCATCGCGCGTGATGATGTAGTCTGCTTTCACCTTCTCGGCGCATACGGCGATCAGGCAGTCTTCGAAATCGGGCCATGATCGCTCCGCCGCTTTGCGAATATCGCCTTCGTCCACCGAGCACACCCTCACAAACGAGAGGCTTTCGAAAAACATGTCCTGAAGCTTCTCAGAGCCGACGGCCCTGCGCAGCAGGCAGAACGCATCTGTGTACGACTCGGCCGAAGCCCACAGCTCAGCATATCCCGTCATCTGCAAAGCGTTGATCAGCTCCCACTGATCGCAAAACGGCCGTCGCGCCCCGAGGTAGTCCACGAGAACGTTCGTGTCAAGCAAGAGCTTCATACTTCTCCCTCATCGCCTCCTCCAGCAAGTCCTTGTACGACTTGCCTTGCCAAAACGATTCCGGGACAGCGTACGTCGCTCGCTCGCCCCGCTCCCTCAACGTCTGCTTTTGCTCGTCGGTCAACCTTATGACGCGCGGCTTGAGCTCGCGAGCCTCAACCGGCAACTCCTCCCGCTCGAGAACGTATCGGTAGGCGGCATTGACCAGCTCGGTGGGAGTCGAGCCGATCTTCTTGAGAACGGCGTTTCCCTGCCGTTTGATCTCCACCGGCACGCGAGCGGTGACAATGGCATCATCGCGCTTGCTGCGCGATCGTTTCTTAGCGAGCACGGTTCCCATGCTTCCCCCTTTCAACGCGATCAGCATATTGTAATACCGTATTACTTTCAAGTGGGCCATTATCGAAAATTTCCCTTGACCGTCGTGTGCCTAGTGATTATAGTGTGCATATCGGGCATACACACAATGCACGGCAACCGTGAGGAAGCTGCGCGAGGAATGCCCGACGCGGAGGAAGCGGGGAACGTGCCCGCGTCCTCCGGGGGGCGCAAGGCGGGACGCCGCCGAGCGCCTGCCGGGCGCGCCGGGACGCCGGAGCGCTCACGCGTCATCGTTTGGGCTGCGGCGCAACGCGCATCCGACAGCCATCGTCCGGACGACGGCGCGGCAACGCGATGCCGCTCGCGCGCCGAAAGCCAGCGCGAGCAGCGCACCAGCACTTGGAAAGGGAGCATCTTGGACATCATCATCTCGAACGCCAGCGACAAGCCCATCTACGAGCAGATAGTCTCGCAGATGAAGGCCCTCGTCCTGACCGGCGAGCTGAGCGAAGGGCAGCAGCTGCCCTCCATCCGAGCGCTCGCCAGCGACCTGCGCATCAGCGTGATCACCACGAAGCGCGCCTACGCCGAACTGGAGGCGCAGGGCTTCATCGAAACGGTGCAGGGCAAAGGCAGCTTTGTGGCCGGCGGCAACAAGGAGCTTTTGCGCGAGGAGCGCCTCCGCGCCATCGAAGCGCTGCTCGTGCAGGCCGCAGGCGAGGCGCGCGCCGCGCGCGTGAGCATCCAAGAACTCCATGACATGCTCGACCTCATCGCAGAAAGTGACGACTGATGAACGATCTCCTCCGCATACGCAGCCTGTCGAAGCACTACGACGGCTTCGACCTGAAAGACGTCGATCTCACGGTGCCGGCCGGCAGCGTGGTGGGGTTCGTCGGCAGCAACGGCGCCGGCAAAACCACCACCATCAAAGCCGCGCTCGGCCTTATCTTCCCCGACGCAGGCTCCATCGAGCTGTTCGGTCAGAGCGCGGGCGCCCATGCCAATGCGAAAGCCGTCAAGCGGGCCAAGCAGCGCATCGGCGTGGTGCTCGACGCGTGCTCGTTCCCCGAGGAGATGACCGTGGGGGCCGTGGGCGCGCTCATGTCCTGCAGCTACGACGCCTGGAGCCCTGCGGACTTCGAGCAGCGCCTCGCCCAGTTCGAACTGCCGAAGGACCGCGCTGTGAAGGACCTCTCCCGCGGCATGGGCATGAAGCTGTCGCTGGCCTGCGCGCTCTCGCACAACCCCGACCTGCTCATCTTGGACGAGGCCACAGCCGGCCTCGATCCGCTCGCGCGCGACGAAGCGCTCGACATCCTGCGCGCCTACATGCGCGACGAGCGCCACGGCATCCTCATGTCCAGCCACATCACAAGCGACCTCGAGAAGATAGCCGACTACGTGGTGTGCATCGACGCGGGGCGCGTCGTGTTCTCCGTGGAGAAGGACGCCATCACCGATCTTGCCGGCGTCGCCCACTGCCGCGCCTCCGATTTCGAGCGCATAGAGGCCAGCGGGTTCTTCGCACCGGGCGAGCTGCGCTACCTGCGCCACCCCTACGGCATCGACGTGCTCGCACCCGACCGATTCGCGTTCGCCGAGAACTTTGGAAACGTCGCCCTCGACCGGGCCGATATCGACTCCTACCTGGCCCTCATGCTGAAAGGAGAGATCCGATGAAAGCCATGTTCCTATCCGACGTGCTCGTGGCCAGAAAGTACCTGGCGCAGCAACTGGTCATATCCATCCTTGTCGGCGCTTTCATCGCCATCATGATGGGCAACCTGTACGCAACCGCCCCCACCATCGGCGTCATGATGCCCTTCTCGCTGGCCGTCACGATCCTCGCGCTCGACGAGCGGGCCGGCTGGCAGCAGTTCCGCCTGGCCCTGCCCATCACGCGCGCCGACGTGGTGATCGGGCGCTACGCGAGCTTCGCTTTGCTGTGCCTTGCCGGCATCGCGGTCGGCTTGCTGGCCACGCTCATCCTCATCGTCGCGGCGCAGGCGGCGCCGACCGTGCCGCAGCTGGCCGTCCTCATGGAGAACTTCTCCTGGCAGGCCCTGCTGATCGCCAGCGTTGCGAGCGTCGCCATCCTCTTGCTGATGCTCTCCATCATCATGCCGGCGTTCGTGCGATTCGGCATGACGAAGGCCGTGCGCCTCGTGCCGCTCATCGTCATCGTCTTCGTGCTCATCGCCTTCCAAGCGATCGACGGCAACATCGCAGCAGAGCTCGTCAAGAACGTGGAGGGCCTGCTTCAAACCCCCGGAGGCGACGCGGCGCTGGTCGCAGGGGTCCTTGCCCTCGCCGCCGCCCTTTACGCGGTCTCGGCCGCGTTGTCCGTCAAGCTCTACGCGAAACGCGAGCTGTAGCGGCGCCGACGGGCCCGGCCCCGCTCAAAGACGGGCCGGGCCCTCACGCCTTCCTCGCCAGGTCGGACAGCGCCACGCCGTCGGCGTAGGATTCTATCGCCTCGTTCAGGCCCACCCAGAAATCGCGCGCGGCGCATTGCCCGCTGCGATCGCATGTTTTCGCGTCCTCGACGCAGGCCACGGGGGCGGAGCTTCCCTCTGTGGCGCGCAGGATGTCGCCCACCGTTATCTCGTCCGCCGGACGCGCCAGCATGTATCCGCCGCTCACGCCGCGCATGCTTTTGAGAACGCCCGCCCTCACAAGCGCCCCTCCCAGCTGCTCCAGGTACTTGACCGACAGGCCCTCCCGCTCGGCCGCCTGCCGCATGGCCACAAGCGCGCCCCCTTCCCCCTGCTTCGCGATGTCGATCATGAGCCGCAGCGCGTAGCGGCCTCTCGTCGATACCATCATGCTCGTCGCACCGTCCCTCGTTCGAACCGTACCATGAGCCGGGCTGGATTCAACGGGAAGACCCTGCCCGGCATCGCTCTCCACCGCAAGTATACCGCTCCCGCGCATCGTTCGGCACAACCTCCCGGCGAAGAATTTCTGTGGTCGCGCCAAGGGTTGCCCGGCAACGCCGCGGCGGGCGGGTTCGTTTTGGTAGGATGGCCCCATGCAACCGAGAACGAAGACACGTCCCAGAAGCACGCCCGCTCGCCGTCCGCGCGCCCGCCGCAGCCCCCTGGCCGTTGCGGCCCTGATCGCGCTGACCTGCGCCGTTGTCACCGGGGCGCTGGTCGGCCTGGGGCGCTGCGCGGCGGCCCCGGAGGGCGGACCGGTCGGCGCCGAACCCTACGTGAGCCCCTACGATTGGACGCTTCTCCAGCGCGACGGCGACCGGCTGGCCTACGTCGAGAACGGAGAGGCGCGCTCGCAGGTGGGCGTGGACGTGTCCGAGCATCAGGGCGCCATCGACTGGCAGGCCGCAGCCGCCGACGGCATCGGCTTCGCGTTCGTGCGCGTGGGCAACCGCGGCTACACCGAGGGCGCCCTCTACGCCGATGCGCGCTACGCCGAGAACCTCGACGGCGCGAGCGCGGCGGGACTCGAAGTGGGCGCCTACTTTTTCTCGCAGGCAACAAACGAGCAGGAGGCGCGCGAGGAGGCGGATTTCGTGGTGGAGCTTTTGGCGGGACGCCGCTTGGAGCTGCCGGTGGTGTTCGACCACGAACCCGTCTCGGACGCGAATGGCCGCGCGAACAGCCTGGACCGGCAGACGCTCACCGCCTGCGCCGCAGCATTCTGCGAGCGCCTTGAAGCCGCAGGCTACCAAACCATGGTCTACGGCAACAAAGGCGATATGGCACGCTACGACCGCGCGGCGCTCGGCGAGCGGCCCGTGTGGTTTGCCGAGTACGACGCCGCCGCGCCCAGCGCGCAGTTCGACTTCGCTTACTGGCAGTACACGAACGCGGGCCGCGTGGCCGGCATCCCCACCGCCGTGGACCTCAACCTGCGCCTCCCCGAGCTGCCGTAGGTGTCGCAGGCGAAACGCGCCTCCGCCCGACGCAAGCGGACGCTGCGCCGGCCTTTGCGACAGGGAAGCCCTTCGTAGGACCTCGTCCCCAAGCAAGCCCGCCTTTCGCAAGGACCCTGCCCCAAGAGAGCCCGCC
>DXCU01000001.1 GCA_019115845.1 Candidatus Rubneribacter avistercoris
GTTGGGGCGGGCTGGGGCGGACCGAAGCTCGTTACGGTAACGAATTGGCAAAAAATCCTCGATCCATTACCGTAATGGGGAAGGGGAAGGTGTTCGGTTGAATGTTCGATCGACTAGGTCGCAAGAAAGCGCTCGGCGGCTGATGCGGGCTTGCCGCGCTGAGTTCGGAAGAAGAGTAAAAGGGATTTTTCCTCTAAATTGTGATAATATGCTTTATTAACGATGGCTATCACCAAGGAGGATGATGTGGAAAGAATCATCGTTCTCGATAGGGTGCCGGAAAACCACCCGGAGGTGTCTAAGGAGGATGCGGCAGCAGCGTGGAGCCACTGCATAGCCTGTACGCCAGCGTTCGACAAAGACCCAGACCGCTACATCGCCATCGGCATAGATGACAAAGGCAGGCAGGTTGAGTTGGTGGTCATCAGGAAAGACGGCGGGGTTTGGCTGATAATCCACGCGCAGACATCGCCTCAGCACGATATCAAGAGCAGGCTTGGATTCGGAAGGAGGAGATCATGAACGACAAAGAGCTTTGTGAGGTGTTCGGGACGACGCTAGAGGACGTTGAGCACGAGGTCGCCAAGGTCGAAGCGGGTGACTATTCCAGCTTCGACTTCTCGCGCGTGATCATGGGAAGCCCGATGCGGGAGGAGCGGTTGAGGATGATTTCCGCACCTATTGGAGAGTCCCGCATCGCCGCCATCAAACGTGTGACGAGCGAGCAGGGGATAAGCCGTGCCGAGTTCGTCCGCCGCGCCATCGACCACGAGTTGATGGCTATGTCTTAGGAAGAAAAAAGATCGCCGGTCGGCCGCCGGCCGGCAGGCGACAGGGCGCAAACCGCCGCAAGCGCGGTCGCCCGGCAAAGGACTCTCGGCGCCGCTCCCAGAAAGCGCGTGCGCTGACTTCCCGCCGAAAACCTGAGAACCGCCGAACGCGGCCAGGCCGTCTTTCAAGGCGGCCTTTTTCGCGCACTTTCCCACCCTTCTTTCCGACCTTCCGCAGCGCCGAACGCCGGATTTTTGAGGCCGGTCCCCCCTCGCTGCGCTCGGGGGAGGGCAGGTGGGGCTTGTCCCCGCAGGGGACGGGTCCCACCGCAAGATTGCTCAAAAGTTGTCTGTTTTGTCCGTTTGTGCTATGGTGGCCTCGCAGAGGCTGCTGAAGGAGGAGCGCGATGACGGCAACGTTGATAGACAGCAAGGGCAACGCAATGGCGCTGGACGCCAAAGCGTACGACGCCGTTCAAACGGTCTTGCAGGCGCTGGGCCTTGCTCCCGAACCCAAAGTTCCTTCTGACGTCCGGCTTACCACGGGTCAGGCGGCAAAAATAGTGGGCACTTCATCAAAAACCATAGCTCGTCTCATCGATGCGGGCAGGCTTCCGGGGGCGCGTATGGGCAAAGGTCATCGCAGCGTTATGCTTTCCGACCTCATGGAGTTCGATCGCCTTTCCAAGGCCAATGCGAAGGCGAATCTTCAAGAAATGCGCGACATTGCGGAAGAGGACGGATGGTACGATCACGATCAAGCCGTTTCTGCGTATTTGGATAGCCTCTCGTGAATGATATGACAATCAGGGCGTTTATAGATGCCAACGTGTTTGTCGCATCGTGGACGGCGGACGCCATCCTCACATTTGCGGAACAAGGATTTTTCGAGCCGCGGTGGACGAAGTTGGTGGAAGAGGAGGCCAAAAAGGCGTTCAAAATGGTGCATGCGTGCAGCACGGCCAGGGCGGAACGCTACTTCGCCGCTGCGAACAGGGCGTTTCCCTATGCTTATGCGGAGGTCGATCCAGCCGATTTCGAAGGCGTAAGTTTGCCCGATCCCGATGACGCCCATATTGTTGCTGGCGCCAAGGCGTCGAATTGCGACTTCATCGTTACGTACAATCTCAAAGACTTTCCAGCTGACGCGCTGGCTCCGCATGGCGTGCGCGCGGTTGGTCCCGACGAGTTTCTCATGAGGTTCGCGGAGGCCGATCCGCGAGGTGCGATCTTTGCTGTTCGGGGGCTTGTGGCCGCTAAAAAACGCCCGCCTCGCACTATGGAGACAGAGATCGGTGGCCTTAGGCGTAACAAACTCGATAGGTTCGCGGATTTCCTTGCAAGTTGCTATGGCGTCGAGGAGCGATGCGGCTCCTGACGAAAATGCAATCGAAGGGGCAGCTTCTTGTTTGGAACCAGTTGATCGATTCGCTGTGACCGGCGCCGGTGATTGTCGGTTTAGGCGGTTCTCCAGCTCCCATGGTTGATTTCTGTTGTTGTTGAGGGAAAATGTTCCATCCTCAAGGGAACCTGGGCACGCCGCGCAGTATCTCGTCGACCTCCCTCCGGCTTTCCGCGCTGTGGCCGAGGCCCCTGCGGCGCCTCCCCCATTCGACCCGCTCGTAGCGCGCGCCCAGGTGCTCGACGTGCCTCTCCTCCGAGAACGGGTCGAGGCGCAGCAGGACCCTCGTGCCGTTGCGCAGCCCGTCGATGACCCCGTCCGGGTCGACGAGCTTGTAGTAGACGTTGCCCAGGCTGACCATCCCCTCCCTCACCACGCGCGGGTAGGTCGCCCTGAAGGTCTTCCCGTAGTCGATCCCCTCGGGCGCCGGGAGGAAGGCGTCGCGCGGGTCGGCGGGGGCGAAGGAGGGCTTGGCGTTCAGGTAGGGCGCGTAGAAGCCGTTGAACCACTCGTCGATCGCGTCGTAGGACGACGCCCCGAACCTGAGGAGGTCGTTCGCCAGCCTCCCCTGGACCGTCCTGTTGCAGCGCTCGACGCGGCCCTTCGCCTGGGGGGAGCCGGCGAATATGACCTTCGCCCCGAGCGACTCCAGGGCGCGCGCCAGCCCGGTGGGCGCGCCGGTGCGGGGCGACCGCAGGACCGTCGTCTTGTCCGCGTAGACGGCCCGGGGGACGCCGTAGCGCGAGAGCACCTCGCGGGACATGCGGGCGTACTCCCGGTGGCACTCGGTCGGCATGAAGGAGCCTCCGAGCACGGAGCTCGTGGCGTCGTCGACCGCGAGGCGCGGCACGCGCGTGTCGCCGTCCCCGAGCCAGTCGCCGAAGGTCCCGCCCGCCTGCACGAGCATGCCGCGGCGCGGGCTCGGCTCCCTGATGTCGTGGCGCCCCTGCGCCCCGGCCGCCTCCGCGGGCCTCTCGGCCGGCGACCTCCAGCCCTCCCGCCTGAACAGGTCCCGGAACCAGCTCTCGCTGCGCTCCGCGAGCCCCAGGTCGCGGACGAGCCCCGCCCTCTCGGGGTTGCGCACGACGTCCTCGTGGCAGATGTCCTTGAGGTGGGCCATGGTTATCGCCCCGTAGGACTCCTTCAGCCCCCGGACAAGCCCCGCCTCGGAGTCCGAGGCGGGGCTCGGGGGCCTCCTGCCCGCGTTGCCGTGCCTCAGGATCTCCTCGTCGGGCAGCCCCTCGCGGATCTGCGCCAGCAGGCGCGTGAGCTGCTTCCTCCCGTAGCCCGTCCTCTCCGATATCGCGGCGTACGTGTGCGCCGCGCCCTCCTCGCGCTCCCGCAGGAGCGAGACCGCCAGCCGCTTGTCCTTTTGCTGCGACATCCCGCATCACCTCCATGCGAGATTGTCTCGCCTCGATGGGACATTTTCCCTAAACGACAAACACAAAGTCATCCGAACACTTTAGCGGAACGGGGGCTTTCCCGGTTAGTCGAACACCCTATGGCTGGGGAGGATGACGCGCGGTCTGCGGATTCGCAGGGAGGCGGCCTTTTCGCGGGGCGTTCGGATGAGCTTGAGAGTATGGCTCCGCCATGCCCGCCCAAACCGATCCCGGGTTCATCCGAACGGGTCGCCGGAGGTCTATCCTATTGTCGGCCTCGGGTCTCTGGCAGATGGGCGGCGGCCCCCCCTCTCAACTCGCGTCCGGTCCAGGGCGCGCGGGGCCAGGTCGAGTTCCCCGTAGGGGACCTCGCGGATCCCGAGCGCATCCATGAGCGCGCCCGCCTCCTCCGGCATGACGGCCTCGAGCATCGCGAGGGGCTCAGCCCCACGAGCAACGGCCTGGGCATCGAGCTGAGCCGGTTCATCAGCTCCGCGCAGTCCCGCCCGTCCAGGGCGTCGAAGCTGATCCCGCGCCCTTGGGCAGGAGCTTTCGCAACTCCGCGTGGTTGCGCTCGCAGCCCGCCTTCTGCTGGGATTGGCGTACGCCACAGTAGAGCACGCGGCACCTAAGGAAGGCTCCAGCGAGGACCGGCTTCTCAAGCGCCCCGAAGTCGGAGAACTCGGCCCCGTTGTCCGCCATGACCAGGCTGAGGAGCCTCTTGAACGCCTCCCCGCCCAAAGCGCACTCGAGCGAGTCGAAGGCGCCCGCGACGGCCCCCGCGTCCTCTCGGGCAGCAGGAACGCCAGCTGTACGCGCGAGGACCGGTGGTACAGGGTGAGCGAGCACTGGACGTCGCGCACCCTCCCAATCGCGCAGTCCATCTCGCAGGCGGCCGCGCGCTCCTCACCGGGCGGGGACAGGAACGTCGCGCGGGAGCGCTCGGGGCCGTGCGCGGTGGGCCTGGGCTCGGCACGGCCCCTCCTCGGCTTGTAGCAGACCTTCCTCCTGAGGTCCATGTTGGACATGCCCGCGTAGCCACGCTCGATCCAGCGGTAGATGGTGGAGGGCGACACCTCGAGCTGCCTCCCCCCTTTTTTTTTCTCGTCTCGATGATCTGGGCGGGCGAGAGCCCGCGCGCCACGTCGGCGCGCACCGCCGCCATCATCGCCTCGAAGTCCTCTTCGCGGGCGTTTACGCCCCGGTAGTGGTGGTACCTGCATCCGTTGCACATCCACGGCCGCCTCAGGAGCTTGGGGGCGCGCGTTCTCGGGGGCGCCTTCGACGCGCCCTCCCTTGCCGGGACTCTTGGCGACCGTGCGGTTGCGCCGCACCTCGTCGGACACCGTGGCGATCGACCTCCCGCTCTCGCGCCCGTTGGGCCTGCGCTCTATGACGGCCCCCCTCGGCCCTTTCCGGCCTGAAGCGGGACCCGAGAGAAAACACTAAGTGTTCGGATGGTTTCGCGATTCAAGCTGTTGATGTCCACTGTAAGGGACGTGTATTCGTTTTGCGTAGCACCAGGAGTGCCCACACTTAGTTTGTATAATGAATGGGTTTTAAGACTTCGATGCTGCGAGCACGCCGCAAATGAACAAGAGCAACATCCTTAAAGGAGAGTATCGTTGATTTTTAAATTGGCCAACATTCTGCTCGAGGACAATGACCGGGCTCGGAATTACCCCGACTTGTATTGCCGGACGAGTAGCCCCATCCCTGCATGCAAAGACGATGGCTCCTTCATTCTCTTTCCCTACTCGCAATTTGATTTCGCAACGTTCTTCAACGCGCTTTCTGTGAAAAAATGGCGACGGTATACGGTTGTCCGGAATGTCGGTGTTCATCTTGAGATCTCCGGTAAGGCAGAGGTGACATTCTGCCGCCTCGATGCGACAATGGCTGCTCCAAAACGGACGGTGCTCGGTTCGATAGAAGTTGATTCAGAAGCGTTCTCCGAGATCGATTACGATTTCGTTGGGGATGACGATGCCGATATGCTCGCTTTCGAACTTGTCACATATGGAATGTGTCGCATAAAGAACAGTTTCTACTACGCTTACGTCAATGAGGGCGATGTCCGTCCTGTTGAACTCGCTCTTTCCACAACAACGTTTAGACAAGAAGAGTTCATCCTTGCTAACATCGATTTGTTCAAGAAGGAAATCTTTGGCTGCCAAGATGACATAGCGCAGCACTTCACTATGCTCGTCATCGACAACGGTCGTACATTGGATGCCGAAACGCTGTCGGGTGATGGTGTAAGGGTGTTCCCGAATAAGAACGTGGGCGGGGCCGGTGGCTTCGCGCGAGGCATGATAGAGGCGATGCGCCTTGAAAAGCCTGCGACTCACGTGTTGCTCATGGATGACGATGTTCAGATTTCAACTGAAAGCCTGAAAAGAACTTATCAGCTGCTTTCGATCGTGAACGACGAATACAAGGATTCCTATGTAAGCGGTGCAATGATGTCCTATGAAAGGCAAAACGAGTTTCATGAGGATATCGGGTGGGTCCGAAACGACGGTCTATACGGCCCCATCAAGGCAAGCATGGAAGTTGATCTGTTGGAAAATGTGGTGGCCAACGATGTTATTGCCATTCAAAAACCTAATCGTTATGTTGGATGGTGGTATTGCTGCATTCCGGTTGAGACTATCAAGCGGATAGGACTTCCCCTGCCTGTGTTCATCAGAGGGGATGATGCTGAATACGGAAACCGGGGCGCTACGCACATTATCACAATGAATGGCATTTGCGTGTGGCATCTGACCCTTGCCTTAAAATATCGAGCTCATTTGGAGCGATATCAAGTTCCCCGGAACAGTCTGATTGCGCAATCGACAACAGGCGTGTACGCCCATGTCGATTTCATGGAGCAGTTCAGGCATAATTTTCAACTTGACTTGAAAACGTTTAACTACGATAGTGCCGAATTGTCGCTCATGGCGTTGGAAGACTATTTGAAAGGCCCTGAATTCATCATGGAGGATTGTGGGGAAGAGGTCCTGAAAAAGACCACGGTGAAGAACGAGAAACCTGTCGCTCTTGATCTGATAGAGGATGATCGGGTCGATCAGGTGGTAGTTGACCCTCGCATGCTTTACGATAATCCGCCGCGCTCGCTCTTTCAGCGGCTCGTGGATTACCTTTTTTATAACGGTCACCGTCTCCCCGACTTTCTTCTGAGGGGCGATCTTGCCGTGATTCCTTGGGATGGGTGGTTCTACCCATCGGGGTCCGTACGTATGCACAAAGAGGTGCTGGCTGTCACCAAGGACGGAAAGCAGGGGATTGTTCGCAAGATGGACAAACGGCGCTTCAAGGAACTCAATGGACGCTACAAGCGGTTGATGAGGCGCTATGAGCGTGATAAAGAGGAAGTGAAAGCTCGCTATGCTGCAGCGCGCGAGGAGATGACCTCGGAAGCGTTCTGGAGAAAGTATCTGGAGATCTAGCGTCTTCTCACCCCCGCGAAAGCCGGTAAGCCAGGCGCTTCGCCAGGGGCAAAGAGCGTTCGTAAGCGGCTTTGTAGGACGGCAGGATACGCTTGAAGCGCTTCACATCCTGGGGGTTGATGCGCTCCTGCATGCGCGCTATGCAGGAGCGCACGAGCGGATCCGATCGATCGAAGTCGTTCAGGAGCATCTCCAAGTAGGAGCAGCCTCGGCTGCAGTGCGCTTCCAGGACGCCTTCGTTTGAGACGTTGAGCCGGCGTACGATGTCGTCCATCTCCAGCCATCGGTCGGCGATGACGCAAGGGTCTTTGAGCCCTCCCGCCAGCGCGGCGGAGAACTCCCGGTAATGGTAAAGCGGCTCGTCAAGGTAGACGATGGAGCGCGCGGCGAGCATGGTCTCCATGAGGAAGGGGTTGTCGGTCCACCCGGCGCCCGGCGCCTCGACAAATGATATCCCGTTGTCTTGGAGGAAGTCTCTGCGGTAGATCGCGCTCCAGATGCTCGGATGGTGGAGCAGCAGCTCGGCATCGTCGTAGATGGTGAAGGGCTGGTTGGCGAAACGGACCTTTCCCAGATAGAAGCACGGCTCTACGTGCTCGTTCGGAGCGCCGGCCTCGCAGACGCGCCAGTACGCCGCCTTCACGATGTCCGGGGTGCCGTGCGCCTGCGCCGCTTGGCAGAGGGTTTTGTAGCAGGCGGGCGTCACGAAGTCGTCGGGTTCGACGATGCCCACGTACGTCCCCGACGACAGGGATATCCCTTCGTTCACGGCGCTTCCGTACCCGCCGTTTGCGCGATGGACGACGCGCAAACGTGGGACGCGCGCCTGCGCGTCGTCGAGGATCTGCGGAGACCCGTCTGTCGATCCGTCGTCCACGCAGATGATCTCCTGCACGCAGGACGCTTGGCATGCGAGGCTTTCCAGGCATTGCGCCAGGTAGCGTTCGACGTTGTACACAGGGACGACAACCGAGACGGTTGGAAGGGCCGAGGGGTCGTTGGTGCTATAGGTGGTGGGGTTCAATGTGATGTCCTTGCCGTAGGGGTGTTTTGAAAGCTCGAAAGAAAGCTGCGCATACGATGCGGTCCTCGGGATGCCTTGGTCAAGGCAAGGTTGCGTTCATGCGGCCTCACGGAGCGGCACCTCGTCTTTTTCTGCGCGCTTGCGGAGCGCGGGGCGCATGCGCTCGGGAGGGTTCGTCGCAATCTTCGCTATGTCCTGCGCGGTGGGCTGCATGCCTCAAGTATACCATCGCGATACAAGGAGGCGGGACGCATGCCCTGGAAGGGACGCAGGTTCCTGGCGCTTTTGACGCTCGGCTCGAAGACGGCTTTCTTCTGCCAAAAGCCGGCCCGATCTCTGCTAAACCAACGTTGGAACGGGTCCCGCCGGAGGCGGCTCGCGCGACAGGTCGGTCCGTGTCAGCGGTGGTTGAGCGGCAAGCCAAGCCGGCCTAAGAAAGCCGAAGCGCCATCTGGCTGGTTCCCGGAAGACGCGAGAAGCCAAAATGCTCGTAGAACGATGCCGCGTCTTCGTTGGCGGGTTCCACGATAAGCGCCCGCGCTCCGGCGATTGCCGCTACCTTCAAGGCGTTCTGGATGGCGTCGCGAAGAAGCGATGCGCCAAGCCCGCGGCCTTTGAAACGCTCGTCTACGCCCATCATGCCCAAAAGCACGGCGGGAACCTGAGCGGGCGCGTTGCGTGCGAACCATCCGCCGCAGACGTCCGCCCGAGAGACGGAATGCGAACTCAAGGTGTAGAAGCCGGCCACGTCGCTTTCATGGTAGACGACGTACACAACGGCAGATCCGCGTTTTCGCGCCGAGGCGGAATGGTCCCGCACCCAGCTATCGACGGTTTCGTCGCCGCAACTAAACCCTTCTATTCCCGTGCCGGTCGCAAGTTGAACGGGTTTCGAAAAGCCGCTCATTCCCAGATTGCTTTCCGGGAGAGGAGTTCCTGGACGGCTTCCGGCACGGGCGATTCCAGGATTTCGCAAAAGGCGTCGAACGCGTCGGGGGAGAGAAAGGTGGTGGTTGCTTCGGCGATGTCGCGCCGCGCGCTCTCGTCGAGATGCGCCGTGGCCCATTGAGTGAGCGTTTGGCCGCGAAGCGAAGCGGCCTGCTCGTAGCTTGCCCGTTGCGGCTGCGTGAGCCGAAGGTCCATCCGGTAACGCTTGTCATGCTTTTCCAGTGTTGTGGGCACGATCGCCCCCTTTCCCTTGGCTGCTTTGCTGGATACTGTACGTATTTTTTCCGTACGAATCAATATGAATCACGAAGGACGCACAGGAGCATCGTCGCGGGTTCGACGTGCCCGCTCTGCCCCGCGCAGCGGGCCGCGCACGCGTTGCGCCCGTGGCCGGTCGCGATGGCGAGCACAACAAGCTCGCCATCGCGTATCCCGCTTGCTGCGAGAACGTCTTGAAGTAGCCGATGCGGCTCTGGAACGCGAGCAGATGAAAGCGCGCGGTTTCTGGTCGCGCTTAAGGCAAAAACTAATCGGCAGTGGGCAGTGAATGCGGGGGGCGGCTTCGCCATACGGGCAACTCGCGCACCGATGTAGCTTCGCTTCGTCCCGGAGAGTGCACGCGGATGGGTGCGCAGTGATGGGGCGCAAGCATCCCATACCTCGGCTTGGAAGATAACATTGTCATGACGATATGTCATGACAATGTTATAATGCTTCCGTAGTCGTAAGGACTTCGGCGGCGGAGAAGAGAGGTGATGCAATGGTTACAGCTACGGTAGTGAAATCGGGCAACAGCAAGGCTATCAGCCTTCCAAAATCGCTCGGTGCCGTTGATTTCACGATAGGCAGCAAGGTGGAAATCGACTTGCTGGACGATTCAACGCTCGCAGTCAGATTGAAGTCGGACGCTGTCGGCAGGCTCCGGGCTTTTGACGAACTTATCAGATTCTCGGAAAGCGCGCCGAGTGTTCCGTGGGATGATGACAGTCGGGAAGCTGACAGAAAGCTGTTGGGTGATCGACTTGTCTAAGCTCAGAATCTTAGTCGATACCAACGTGCTGTTGGATTTGGTCTCGAAGGACAGGCCCGCACACGAAAGAGTTGTCCAAGCGGTGAGGAACGTCATCGCCGCTTCGGGTGAGATGCTGGTTGCGACAAGTTCGCTGAAAGACGTCTATTGCATATACGCCAGGCATTACGGATGCGAGAGCGCGGCCCACGAAGCCGTTTCGTATTTGGAAGACGTTTTCGATTTGAGAAGCCTAGAACCGAAGCACGTCAGAAAGGCCCTTCTTTCACCCGAACCCGACTTCGAGGATGGGATAGTGCGCGCCATTGCAGAGGATGAGGGTTGCGACTACATTCTCACGCGCGATGCCAAAGGGTTCGACGGCTCGAAAGCGCCGAAAATTGAACCGGAAGAGCTTTCCGTATTCGCAACTGAAAAGCGATGAGCAGGGTGCAAGACGAAGTGTGGGAAGCGTGTTAGGGTCGATGCGAGTCGCGTGCATGGTGTCGAGCGGCGCGGGGTGGTGTAATCGGGAAGCCGGCAAAGCCCGCTGTCTCTTAACTGGCTACGGGCGGCGCAGGTTGACATTAGGGTCGGTAGCTGCCGCTGCCGACCTTCCTTTTTTCACTTCCGTCAATGCTTTACTGAAAAAATGTATTGATAAAGAAAGGGCCGGAGGTAGGTGATAGCTATTCGTTCCTCAGTCCAAAGGATCATCGAAGTCCAAAACCACCTCTCAAATCGGCTCTCAGGAGTTCTGAGGAGTCGGAAGGGGTGGTTTTAGGCTATCTAGTGTAAACACTTCGTCTATGGCCGACTTTGATGGCGAGAACCACCATTTTGTCGTCTTGTATTTCGCACAACACGCGGTAATCTCCTATGCGATAGCGCCATTGATCGGATAGATTGCCCGTAAGAGATTTACCAAAAGCACGCGGATCTTCGCACCCGTCAATATGCTTATCCAGCCATTTCAGCAGCAGCGCTCTTTGTCCCGTGTCCATTTTCCGAAGCTGTTTTAAGGCTGCGTCTGTGTACTCTAAGTTCCAGCTCATCGCAACCCGAACTCGCGCATAACTTCATCCATTGAGTAGGTTACGGGATTCGCTTCATAAGCTGCTTTTGCTTCTATCCAGTCTCGCATGTCCATTTCGTCTTCGATTCTGTCAAGCGCCGACCCAAGCATAAAATCTGCCATGGATGTGCCGTGCATTTTTGCGTACTCGCTGATAAGTTTCTTTTGGCTGCTTTTCATGCGCAGCGTATACGTCGTTTGAGCGTCTTGCGCTAGGGTACTCATACTTACTCCTTTCCGTTTATGTTACATTGTAACATAAACGGAAAGGCTGTTCATAGGCACGCAGGCATGTTTGCGTCAAGGCATGATTTTTTTGGCGATCTTAGAGGCCGGTATGATAACAGGGTCGGCGTCGAACTCGGTCTTGGCCTCATTCCAAGCCTTTAGGTCAAGTTCGTCCTCGATGCGCTCAAGAGTGGTGCGACGCATAAAATCAGATGCAGTCGCTCCGAATGCTCTTGCGTAGTCCAAGATCAATGCTTTCTCGCTATCATCCATGCGGACAGTCATGGTTGCGCTTGCCATGCCCCCTTCAAGATATTGGAACACATTGTAATACGATCATTGACTCATAAGGGGAGTCGTCGTTGCCGACGGTGCGCCCGCGGCCGTGTTTCGCAACGGCGAGCCCGCATGCTTCATCGCGATGCCGCACGCTCCGCTGTCAAACCAGCGTTGGCGCGGGTCCCGTTGCCGGCGGC
>DXCU01000102.1 GCA_019115845.1 Candidatus Rubneribacter avistercoris
TCGACGTTGGCGGGGTTCCCCGCGTAGGTGAGCTTGTCGAGCACCGTCATGCGCACGCCCGGGCGGTGCTCGGCCGTCCAGCGCACGAAGTTGCTGCCGATGAAGCCGCAGCCCCCTGTGACTACGATGTTTCTTATATCGGGCATGGTCAGTCTCCCAACTTCTCGAGGTTTCCGACGTAGGTGGCTAGGGCGTCGCGCCACGGGCGCATCTTGCCACCAAGCACCTCCTCCAAGCGGCCCGCGTCCAAAGCGGAAAAAGCAGGACGCCTGGCGCTTTCCGGGAAACGCTCCCTGTACTGGTCGCTCGTGAGCGGCTCCCTCTCGCAAGCGACACCCGCCAGGTCCACTACAGCGCAAGCGAAGTCAAACCAGCTGCACACACCGTCGTTGACGCAGTGATAGGTTCCGTAGGCCTCCGTGAGCGCGAGGCGCAAGATCGCGCAGGCCAGATCGTTGGCGGAGGTGGGGCTGCCGTATTGGTCGGCCACCACGGACACCACCCCGTGCTCGCGCGCGAGGCGCAGCACGGTCTTGACGAAGTTCCTCCCCACGTACCCGTACAGCCACGCCGTGCGCACCACGAACGTCCGCTCGCAGGCATCGCGAGCCAAGAGTTCTCCCGCCCATTTCGACCTTCCGTACGCCGACACCGGGCACGCAGGATCGTCCTCGCGGCGCGGACGGGGATCGTCGCCGGAGAATACGTAGTCGGTGGACACGTGCACAAGCTTGCCACCGCCCGCTTGGACGGCGACCGCCAGGTTCCGCGCCCCGAGAGAGTTCACCCTCAGGGCCCTCGCCTCGTCGGCCTCACATCCGTCCACGTTCGTGGCGGCCGCACAGTTCACCACCACGTCGTAGGGACCGTGCTCGGAGAACCAAGCGCGTACGGCACACTCGTCCGACACGTCGAGCACGTCGAAGTCTACGAAGTCTGCGCAGACACCGCGATACTCCTCCGGGACGGAACCGACCTCCGCCCCCATGGCCTCCAAACAGCGCCTCAACTCGGTTCCGAGTTGCCCTCTCGCGCCAGTGACCAGAACCCTCATCGCCATCCGCGCTCCTCTCCCGGCGCTATCCTGCCCTCCGCGACCTTCCTCAGATGCCGACCGTAAGCCGACTTGCCATAGCGCTCAGTCGCCTCGACGAGGGCCTCGAGGCCAATCCAACCGTTGCGAAAGGCGATCTCCTCCAAGACCGACACCGAAAGCCCCTGGCTGCGCTCGACGGCGCGCACGAACTCGGATGCCTCGAACAAACTCTCCGTGGTCCCCGTGTCGAGCCATGCGTAGCCGAGGCCAAGCGTGACGACGCTGAGCGAGCCATCCTCGAGATACATTCGGTTAAGATCGGTGATCTCCAGCTCGCCGCGCGCGCTGGGCACAACCCGCTTGGCAAGCTCGCACACGCGCGAGTCGTAGAAGTACAGGCCCGTCACCGCATAGTTGCTCTTGGGACGCTCAGGCTTCTCCTCTATGGACACGGCGTTGAAATGCTCGTCGAACTCGACCACGCCAAAGCGCTCGGGATCGTCCACGTGGTAGCCAAACACGGTGGCGCCGCCCCCCTCGGCCCGCTCGACAGCAGCGCGCAGGTGACGTGAAAGACCGTTGCCGTAGAAGATGTTGTCGCCGAGCACGAGCGCACAGGCCTCGCCGGCGATGAACTCCTCCCCGATAAGGAACGCCTGGGCGAGTCCGTCCGGCGAGGGCTGCTCCGCATAGGACAGCGACACCCCGAACTGCGACCCGTCACCGAGCAGCCGCTCGAAATTGGGGAGGTCGGCGGGCGTGCTAACGACAAGGACGTCGCGTATGCCCGCCATCATGAGGACCGACAGCGGGTAGTAGATCATGGGCTTGTCGTAGACCGGCAGCAGCTGCTTGCTGGTCACAGTGGTGAGCGGGTAGAGTCGGGTGCCGCTGCCCCCCGCGAGGATGATGCCTTTCATTACGCAGGTCTCCTTCGACCATCCGTCTGCACAATTCAACGCAGATTACATTATTGCACAGTCAAAAGCCACTTACCCAAATCCGAGAACCTATCCATTACTCCTCTGACTAGAGAAGTATGCCTTTCCCAGCATACGGGCAACAGGACGCGGCCAGAACTTTTCAAACATGAACAGATCTTCTTCCGTCCGCGTGTTGTCCTTGATCAACGCCGTGGTCTCCGACCCTTCATGGATGCGGTGATACATGAGCACCAAAGGATCATACAGAAACGAGCCTTGCAACCTGGATACGCGTTCCCAAGCCTCCCAATCCAAATTGCTCTTCAGCCCCTCGCGAAACAGCGGCATGGGAATATTGGGCACCACCATGGTGACTGACGGACAGCATATGGCCGACCCCATTGAGAGAATGCGACGACGCACGAAACGGGAAGAACGGAACAGCGAACCCTCCAACGGCTTCAGCATGGCGCGCTTCACCCTGAGTAACTCGTTTTCTTCAACTCGACCCTCTCCCCGCACTTCCCCATAATTGGTGAAATACAAGAGAGGAACATCGGCGGAATTCACCATCTTCAGCATGCGTGAGGAGTACTCCGGACCGTACACGTCATCTTGATGCGCTATGGTCACAAGCGCGCTCTCTGCGCGAGACATCGCAAAATTCCAATCTGATGCAATGCCGGGTTCTTTGTCATTGACGTACAACTCGACGCCAAAGCGGCTGCAGACATTCTCTATGTGGGCATTCGGCGTAGCAGTTGCCACAATAATGCGAGATTTCGAAACTTGATTTGCAAGGGATTCCAAACACTGGAAGAGATAAGGGCTTTCCTTATACGCACACACGGCAAACGTATGGTCGGAAGAAACGTACATGAAGAAGCGCCGAGCCTTTCTAACGTGTTGAAATGGTACGGTCGATTGTAGCAAGATAGCCTTCATCGTATAATCGACGCATGCCAAACTCCAGAACAGAACCTCTATCCCTGAGAAAAAACACGATCTGGAACGCTTTCGGATGTTTTTTCTATTTAGGGTGTCAATGGCTTACAACCGTTTTAGTCGTAGTCCTGTCGGATGGATACGCAAATTCAGGAGCCTTGGCATTCGGCATGTCAACGGGCATTATCTTCGCCTCGATTGCGCTATACAAAATTCGCACGTTTCAGGTGTCTGACCTGGACAACGAATACTCAGGGCAAAACTATATCGCATTTCGCATCATCACCATCGTTTCCGCAGCCGTATTTTGCCTGATGTATCTCACTCTTGCGACAAACGACTCAACATATCTTTCCGCGTCCCTTCTCTACTTGCTATTCAAAGCGGATGAGTGCTTCTCCGATGTGCTCTATGGCATAGAGCAGCGAAACGAGCGCATGGATTATATCGGGAAATCGCAAATCATCCGAGGTATTGTATCACTCGGCGGTTTTTCGATTCCCCTCGCTCTGACAGGGAACCTACATATGGCCCTTGTGTGCATGACGGTATGCTGCATGTTGGTAACGCTTTTATACGACCTCGGGCATGCGCACCTGTTCGGGCCTGTACGACCTCACATCGCCCTACCCAAAGCATATTCCCTTGCACGTGCATGCTTCCTTGCCATGGTGGCAAGCCTCCTGGCAAATTCCATTGTGTCGGTTGTACGCCAGTATTTCGGCATTGCACACGGCGATGAAGCTCTCGGGATTTACGCGAGCGTCGCTACGCCAGCCGTTCTTGTCCAAGTTGCAGCAAATTACCTGTACAGCCCCATGGTCGGCGAGCTTTCCCGCTCATGGAAGCATGATCATGCTGCAACATTCAGAAAAAAATTTCTCAAGGTGCTGTCGCTCATCCTGCTTGTTGTAGGGACCCTGATTGCCGTACTCAGCCCTTTTGGCGGCGCCCTGCTGGAAATTGTTTACGGAGAAAGCATTGCCCCCCATACCTATCTTTTCCCCTTCGTTCTAATTGCCACAGGAGCAATTGGCGTGCTCTTTTATGTGAACGATGTTCTGGTTATCTTGAGAAGAACGAGAACTATGCTTACCTGCAATGCATTTGCGCTGGTTGTCTCCATTGCAAGCGCATACGCTCTCATCCCTCTGATAGGCATGAACGGAATCAACTTCGCAATCATGTTAGCAGCCACTCTCGGATCGCTTGCAGGTTCTTTCGTGATCCTCAGATCATCGAACCACCACTAAATCAGACAATATACAGAGAAGCCAGCGTCCCCGCATGCTCAGCGCAACAACACGGAAAGCAGGCGAGGCCGACAAAGCGACAACGAGAAATCTGCCGTTAATCTATTAGTATTTAAGCAGCGTATTGATCATGCCCAGGATGTCTTGTCCATAATTCGTGCCCGGAACTGCCCATCGCCCGTTCAGATCCTCGAGATTAGGAGCGACGCCACGCGTCACATAGTCAAAACGAGGATCGACGCACGTATTTCGCAATGGCTCCGTCGATGCGTACGCCTTCAGGTGCTGGACCTGAGCGCGCAAACCGGTGCGCACGTCTTCGAATGTTGCACCACCAGCCGTCGATGACGTAGCCCCAATCCCTCCAAAGTTGCACTGGCTCGCCTTGACCGATCCACCGAACTGAAGCCAGCCTGTCTCCTTCATAGCCTGACAGAAGAGCACCTCAGCACGAACTCCCTCGGCGTTTGCCTCCTCGCACACCAGTTGGCAAAATGTCTCGATACTCGCAGCTCCTTTCAGAGAGTACGCCGAAGAAGGATATGTCTTGCCAACAGACTTGTAGTAAGCAACCATTTGAACCGCCGTCGCCTGGGACGCTCCCATGATGCGAGACGAAGATATCTTCTTCTCATGGAAGGCGTTCGCAGTCGAACCCGGAGCGGAGCCGCCTTTCTGCACTAAGACAACTTGGATGGCCTGCAAGGAGTACCCGTACCCTGCCGTACCGGCTGACGCTCCGTTCTTGGCCCACCCCAGCCAGCCGAACTCGGCTGAATGAACCCGGTAGTACACGTCGTAGCCGTTCGCCATGGCGCCGGTGAGCTTGATCTGAACGGCTTCTGTCTGACGGGCCTGCCCGGTCGTGCCCGCTACGGTCGGCCCCGTGCGCCACCCCTGCCAGCCGATATCTGCGCAGTGGGTACGGTACTGCACGGAACCGGGGGACGTTTGGTTGCGCAGCTCAATCTGCAGAGCCTCAACCGCGAGACCGCGCCCTGTCGTACCGGATGTAGCACCATTGTAGACGTGTCCCTGCCACCCGACATTGGCTACGTGCGAACGATACTTGACCAGCGCTTTGTAGCTGTGGTTTGCCGTCGATCCCGGAGCTGCCCCCCCACTTTTCACAAGCTTAACCTGAATGGCCTGCATCGAATAGCCATAGCCCTCAGTTCCTGCAGTCTCTCCATTCTTAGCCCACCCCAGCCAGCCGAACTCGGCTGAGTGAACCCGATAATACACGTCATACTGGTTGGCAACTTCCCCCGTCAGTTTGATTTGGATGGCTTCTGTTTGACGGACCTGCCCAGTCGTGCCTCCCACGGCCCCGTTCGATTTCCATCCTTGCCAGCCAATGTCAGAACAGTGGACGTTGTACTGGATGGAACCCGAGTACTGGGGCGTGGCCAACTGAATCTTGAGCGCTTCTATGGAAAGGTTACGGCCCGTCGTACCAGCGGTCGAACCCGCCGAAACGGCGTTCTGCCAGCCAACGTTAGCAACATGCGCCTGATAGGACACGGACGTCGTGGGCACTTTGTAGGGGGTAGCCGTGCTCCCAGGAGCCGCCGCCCCTTTTGACACGATGGCGATTTCCACAGCCTCGGCATTGTAATTGAAGCCCGTGCTGCCCGCAGACGCACCGTTCTTGGCCCAACCGAGCCAACCGATGTTAGCAACATGCACACGATAGTACACGTCGTATTTCTGAGCCGCCGTGCCGGTCAACTTCATCTGCACAGCCTGGATGGACGTGCCTTTCCCCGTCGTACCAGACGTGGATCCGTTGCTCTGCCAACCCTGCCAGGCACTTCCCACGTACGAACGGTACTGAATCCCGCCCACCGAGGCCGCCGCATTAGTTAGTTTAGCGCTGAATGCTTCGAGGCCCTTGTTCTTGCCGGTCGTACCGATGACCTTGCGGTCGTACACCTCAGTGAGCCAACCGATGTCGGAGGTATGGCCCTTTGCCTCGACGAGCGACTGGGCCTTTGCCGCGTCCCTTGTCACCAAGCCGTACTTTTGCACGATTCCGGAAGCGTCGGCCTCCCCGAGTTGCTTGAGGAACGCGCCGTTCGACAACTTGGATGCGTCGCTTGCGTTGTCGATAAACGCATGCTCCACAATAATGCCCGGCATGCCGGCCTCACGGCTAGCCTCGATGATGGTGTAGTAATCCTGGATACTTCCATCGGGATAATAGTAAGGACCCGATCCGTTCACGCGCTCGGAATCGCGGAACTTCACTCCGCGATTCGCCAACCCTAGACTGGCCAACTTCGAGAGTATCTTGTTGCCCAAGTCGGATCCTTCGGTATGCGTGTAGTAGTTGTAGCTGCTGTCGTTTGGCGCCCACACCTCAGCGCCCGTTCCTCCGCCAGCATTGATGTGGATGCTCACAAACACATCGGCACACATGGCAACGGCCCGATCAACACGCTGTTGGAGACCCACGTACTCGTCGCCCGAGCGAGTCAGATACGGAGTCACACCTGTGTAGGTGCTCAATTTGTCATAGCAGGCACGCGCAATTGACAAAGTGAGGTTCTTCTCAGTCAAGCCGTACGCTGCCGCACCGCCGTCGTAGCCGCCGTGTCCCGGATCTATAGCTACAATCAAGTAATCTTCGCGTGCATTGGTGGCTGCAGCCCACGCCTCCTGCGCTCCCAACAGGCTTCCAACGAGGGCATCAGCACCCTCCCTCTCGTCAGACTCCGCCCCTTCCTCGCCCGTGACACCATTCTCGAGCATCTCTTGATCGACTACCGAATCACCCTCTGAAAGATCCTGGGCACCCTCTTCGTCAGCGTTCGCGATTGCTTCTTCCACGCTTTCTGCAGCAACAAGGCTCCCGTCGTCTTGCACAGTGAACGCCGAAATGCCGCCGATTCCCCCTTCACCACTTGACCCTTTCAGGGCTTTGCCGACAGACCGGGTCACTACATCGAACGCGTATTGGGACTCGTCGTTGTTGGCTTCCGACAGATCTACCTGGTAAGCGACGCCTCCCACCTCGTAGCGAACCCACGAGAGCCGATAAGCCGCCGCATCACTCTCATCGTTGAATGCAATCGTGAAGAGCATCGCGTCGCCCGCAAGCTGGGAAGCGTCCACCGTCATGGATCGCCCGTCGCCAACACCCTCCAAACGCAGTTGAGCGCCATTGATCGCTGCCGCCTCGTCCGACAGCACGATGGCTATGTTCTGCTCCTGTCCAACGGAGACAACGGATTCGTCAATGTACACGAACCCGATGGCGTTTTCCACCGCAACCTGCACAACGTCTCCAAGCTGACCCGTCGCTTCGGGAAGACCGTTTTGATATTCGGCGTCCTCTCCCACCGCTTCCGATTCGGAATAGGTTGGAGAGGATGCCGAATCAGTTAAATCGGACTCTTGCGACACAGCTTCGTCGGCGTCGCCTGATTCGACCGTAGTTTTAGACGATGAGGAATCGGCATCCGAGGAAAACTCCTCGGGAGAGGCGGCGTGAGCCGGAATCCCGAACATTGTGCACGTTAGAACCGCGCTTAGAAGCACAGCTGTTGCTTTGCCCTTCAATCGCATGCTCGCCACCTTCCCATTTGTCTTTTGCGCATACGCCCGAATACGTGCCTGAAGACACATTGTTTCAAACATATGGTTTTACTATATTACACAAGGGCCTTTGTTCCAAAGCGGCAATTTCGTCAAGATACGAAAAGATCGGTTTTCACCCCCTGCTTTTCACGGTAGTCACATTTGGTGATTTCACGCGCTCTTCGAAATCTGCGGTCTTGGTCGAAACGCTTGGGGCGGGGCGCGCTTTCCTCTATCATGGGATGCGTTCCAACGAAAGCCCGCGCCGGCCCGCACGGCCGCAGCGGGCCCGACGGCGAGGAGACACCATCTATGTGCGGAATCTGCGGGTTCACCAAGGCGACCGAGGCCGACCTGCCCACCCTGCGGGCCATGTGCGACGTGATGGCGCATCGCGGACCCGACGGCGAGGGGCGCTACATCGCCGACGGCGTGGCGCTTGGGCACCGACGGCTGTCGCTCATCGACCTTAAGGGCGGCAACCAGCCCATGGTGCGCGCCACGGCGGATCCCGGCGCGGCCGTCACCTCCCCTGCCGCCGAGGGTTCCAAGCCCGGCGCGTATTCCACGGGCGACTACGCCATCGTGTTCAATGGCGAGATCTACAACTACCGCGACCTGCGCGCGGAGCTTGCCGATGCGGGCTGGAAGTTCGAAACGCACTCCGACACCGAGGTGCTGCTCGTCGCCTACCTGGCCTGGGGGCCCGCCCTCCTGGAAAGGGTGCGCGGCATGTTCGCGTTCGCCATCTGGGACAAGCCGAAGCAGGAGCTGTTCTGCGCGCGCGACTTCTTCGGCATCAAGCCGTTCTACTACACGGTGGCCGACACCGCAGACGGCCCGCAGTTCGTCTTCGCCTCCGAGATCAAATGCATCCTGGAGCATCCCGCGTACGAGCGCAAACTCAACGAGGACGCGCTCGAGCAGTACCTGTGTTTCCAGTTCAGCGCCCTTGACGAGACGTTCTTCAAAGGCATCTTCAAGCTCCCGCCGGCGCACAGCCTGACCGTGCGCGCGGACGGCTCCCTCAAAGCGCACCGCTACTGGCGGCCCTCCTACGACTTCGACGAGGACCGCAGCCGCGAGGACACCGTGGAGGCCATAGACGCCGCCATGCGCGAGAGCGTGCGCTACCACAACGTGGCCGATGTGGAGGTGGGCTCGTTCCTTTCGAGCGGCATCGACTCCAGCTACATGGCGGCCTGCCTGGCCAAGGAGAACCCCTCCATCAAGACGTTCACCGTGGGCTTCTCCGAATACGAAGGGGAGCGCGACGAGATCAGCTGGGCGCGCGAGCTGGCCGACGAGCTGGGCATAGACAACGACTCCAAGCACATCTCCGAGGAGGAGTACTGGGCGAGCCTGCCGCTTGTGCAGTGGCACATGGACGAGCCCTCGGCCGACCCCAGCGCCGTAGCGCTGTACTTTGTGGACCAATTGGCCGCGCGCAAGGTGAAGGCGGTGCTGTCCGGCGAGGGCGCCGACGAGTTCTTCGGCGGCTACCGCATCTACCAGACGCCCTTCGCCAACCAGAAGCTGGCCTGGGCGCCGAAGGGTCTTCTGCGCACCGCGTCGAAGGCGGCCCGGACGCTGGGCGTGCGCGGTGCGAACTACCTGGAGCGCGCCTCGGAGGCGCCTGAAGACTGGTACTACACCAACGCCAACGGCGTGGCGTTCAGCCCCGAGGAGCGCGAGCGGCTGCGCGCGGGCAAGCGCGGGGAGGCCGCGGGAAGGCCTCCTTTGCCGCAGGAGCTTGTCGCGCCCGCGTACGCCGAGGTGGCGGGCCTTGACGACACCACGCGCATGCAGTACGTCGATCTGTTCTTCTGGCTGGTGGGCGACATTCTGCTCAAAACGGACAAGATGTCGATGGCCCATTCGCTGGAAAGCCGCGTGCCGTTTTTGGACAAGCGCGTGTTCGAGGTGTCGGCCACCGTGCCCACCCGCCTCAAGGCCGACAACGAGCAGACGAAGCTCGCCCTGCGCGAGGCGGCCGAACGCGCCATCCCCAAGGACTGGGCGCAGAAGGAGAAGCTGGGCTTCCCCGTGCCCGTGGTGAGCTGGCTGCGGCAGGATCGCTACTACGATCAGGTGAAACGGGAGTTCGAAAGCCAAACGGCGGAGAGGTTCTTCAACACCGGCGAGCTGGTTCGCCTGCTTGACGAGCATCGCGCCGGAGCGGACCGCTCGCGCAAGATCTGGATCGTCTACATGTTCCTCATGTGGTACCAGATCTACTTCGAGGATCGCAAAAAGCCTGCGCCGCCGACGGCGTAGAGACGAGGAAAGGGGCCGCTACGGCCCCTTTCCCCTATCAGACCAGCTTCGAGGCGTCAACGGACACAAGGTGCCCGCGCTCGTCCTCGAACACGCACAGAGAGCCGTCGCGGCTCTCGTACAAAAGCTTGAAGCATGCGAACCGGGCGCGCGGGCTCGCCTCCCGCCCCTCCTCCGGGGACGCGGGAGCCTCGGCCTCGCACGCCGCCGCAGCAAAGGCGGAAGGACCGTCCGCGCCCTCCGCTTCCGCCTTCTCGTCCGCGTCCTCGCCGCCCTCCGCAACCTCGCCGTCGCTTGAAGGCTCCTCCCCGCATGCGCGCCCGGATCCGGACCCCTCTCCGGTCGAGGGCCCTTCCGCTTGCGGCGCGCCCCAGCCCTCCTCCTGCGCCGGCTCGTCCAACGATCCCAGCAGATCGTCCCAGCTTTCCTCGGAGCGGAACGCCTCTATCGTCTCGGCTTGGGCGGTTGGGCGGTCCTTTCTCTCCGAAGGCTCGGGCGCCGCAGGCGGCGCCTCGGCATCGGAAGGGGCCTCGGCGGCGGGGTCCTCGGCGGCGGCCTTTTCGGCCTTGGCGCTTCGCTCCAGCGCCGCCTCGGCCAAGCCTCCCTCCAGCACCTCCATGCCGGAGGGCATGACGCGGCGGGCGGACCCGCCGCCGTCGATGCCCAGCCTGTCGTAAAAGGCCAGGCTCTCCCGGGCAACTTGCTGAAGCTCCTGGGCAAGGGCCTCGCGCCGGCTTTCGTCCACATCGCCTTCGCGCAGAAGCGACCCTATCTCAAGCACGCGCTGCCACGACGAGATCCCCCGCTCCTCGCGCTTCGCGACTATCCGGCTCACCTTGCGCTCGACGCGCCGGTCCACCGCATCGCCCAGTATGTCCACCGCCTTTGTTCTCATCGGCGGCTATTCTACCAGATCAGTAGATGACGCGCCAAAACACCAACCCCTGGGCAGGGGCGTTCTCCCCCGCCGCCCGGCGATCGCGCGCCTGGAGCACCTCGGCCACCCAGTCGGCGTCGCGCTGGCCGCGGCCCACCGCCACAAGCGTGCCCACGATGGTGCGCACCATCGAATGCAGAAAGGCGTTGCCCACCACCTTGACGGACAGGATGCTCTCGCCCATCACCGTCTCGGGATGAAACGAGATCTCCCGCACGTTGCGGTGCGTCGGCTTGCCTTCGGCGGACGCGGCCATGCAAAAGCTCTTGAAGTCGTGCTCGCCCAGCAGATGGCGCGCGCCGGCCTCCATGGCCGACACGTCCAGCCCTCCGGGAACGAACCACGAGAAGTCCTTCATGAAGATGGGAGCCGTGCTGTCCACGCACAGATGGTAGTGGTACTCGCGCGCCTGGGCGTCGAACCGGGCCGAGAAGCCGGGGCGCTTCGGCTCCACCTCGCGCACCGTGACGGCGTCGTGCGTGAGCGCGTTGAGCGAGCGCCGCAGGGAGGGCAGCGACCGTCCCCCCAGATCGGCGTCGTCCGCATCGAAGCTCACCACCTGGCCGAGCGCATGCACGCCGGCGTCGGTGCGCCCTGCGCACGTCGTCTCCACGTCGCGCCTGAACAGCAGGCGCAGCGCCTCCTCCAAGTTGCCCTGGACGGTCAGCTGCCCCGGCTGCCGGGCGAAGCCGGAAAATGGAGCCCCGTTGTAGGACAGCGTGAGCGCGAGCGTGAGGTCGCGCGGTTCGCGGGCCGCCGACGCGGCCGCGATGCTCTGTTGCGAAGTTTGCGTATTCATAAGCCGATATGATAGACGAACGGAACCCGGTCGCAAGGCCGAACCCCCGAAGCGCTGCCGAACCGTTGACTGGGGCGCCCGGCGCTGCGCGGCGCCGGGCGCCCCGCAGCGTCAAAGCGCTTTGCCGCCTCGCGAGCGGCGCGACCCTACGACGCCTTCCACACCTGGTATCCGAACAGCTCCTGCAGCTCGGACTTCATGATGGTGCTCGCCGAGTCCACGGTCACGGGCAGCTCCGCGCGGAACTTGTGGCCGTCGCTTTGCTGGACGAACAGCACCACGCCGTCGCGGCCCGGATAGGACTTCAAGATGCGGTTCAGGCGCAGCGACTTCGCCTGGTCGAAGTCGGCCATGGGCACGCGCAGCTCAAGGCGCACGGGACGGGCGTCCTCCTCGTTAAGCTCGATGGCCTCCATCTCGAACGCCATGATCTGGTTGCCGCGATCGTTGTGCTCGAACTTGCCCTTCACCTTCACGATGGCGTCTTCTTGGATGGCCTCGGCGTTCTCGTCGTACTTGAAGCAGATGGCCTCGATGTGCCCCGTCGTGTCCTCAAGCGTGAACGTGGCCATCTTCGTGCCGCGCTTCGTGAGCTTGGTCACCACGTTGGACACCATGCCCACGAACGTGGCGGACTTGATCTCCTTCGTGCGCTCGGCCAAATCCCCTATCTGGTACTTCGTCATGCGCGCGATGTAGTTCTCGTACGGGCGCAGCGGATGGTCCGAAACGTAGATCTTCATGATCTCCTTCTCGAACGCGAGCAGCTGCCGCTTGGGCCACTCCACCCCGTCCGGAGCCGGGACCTCCTCTTCGAAGCCCGAGTCAGGATCGTCGCCGAACAGGTCGAACATCGACACCTGCCCGCGCTCGCGATCCTTCTGGCGCTTGGAGGCGCTCTCCAGAAGCGGCGTCTCCTCGATGAAGTGCATGAGCTGCTTGCGCGTGTAACCCGTCGAGTCGAACGCCCCGCCCTTGATGAGTGCTTCGAGCGTCTTGCGGTTGTAGCACCTCGTGTCCAAGCGGTTCACGAAGTCGTGCAGGGACGTGTAGGGGCCGTTCTTCTCGCGCTCCGCAATGATCTCGTCGGCCACGTTCTTGCCCACGCCGCGCACGCCCACCAGCCCGAAGCGCACACCCTCGTCCACCGGCGTGAACTCGGCGTTCGACGAGTTGATGTCGGGGGGCAGCACGGGCGTGCCGTTATGGTTGCAGCTGGCGATGTAGCGGATCAGGCGGTCGGTGTTGCCCATGTAGCTGGAGAGCACCGCCGCCATGAACTCGTTGGGGTAGTGCGCCTTCAGGTAGGCGGTGCGCATGACCAGGATGGCGTACGCCGCGGAGTGCGACTTGTTGAACGCGTACTTCGCGAACTTCTCCGCGTCCTCCCAGATCTGCTTGGCGATCTCAAGCGGATAGCCGTTCTCCACCGCGCCGGTGTTCCAGTCCTCCTGCAGCGCGCGCATGACGTCGAGCTTCTTCTTGCCCATGGCCTTGCGCAGCTTGTCGGCCTTGCCGGCGGAAAAGCCGCTCATGGCCATGGAGATCTGCATGATCTGCTCCTGGTAGACCATGGTGCCGTACGTCTCCTCCAGGATGGGGCGCAGGCGCTCGTCGTAGTAGTGGATCTGCGTCTTGCCGCTGGCCACCTTCACGTAGTCGTCCACCATGCCGGACTCGAGCGGGCCCGGGCGGTTGAGCGCGATGGAGGCGACGATGTCGGAGAAGCGATGCGGTGGCAGGCGTGCGAACAAGCTCACGTACAGCGCGCCCTCCACCTGGAACAGGCCGTCCATGTTGCCGGAGCGCATGAGCGCGAACGCGCCCTCGTCGTCGATGGGTATCTCCTCGGGCACCACCGAGATGCCGTAGCGCTGCTCCACGTTGCGGCACGCCATGGTCAGCACGTCGAGCGTGCGAAGCCCAAGGAAGTCCATCTTGAGCAGGCCCAGGTCGGGCGTGTAGTGGCCGTCGTACTGGGTGATGATGCCGCCGCCTTTGGTGTCGCGCTTCATGGGCACGTGGTCGCTCATGGGGTCGCGGCAGATGATGGTGGCACACGCGTGCACGCCCTCGCCGCGCACGTGGCCCTCGATGGACTTGGCGGCGTCGATGACGGCCTTCACGTCCTCCTCGGTGTCGTAGGCCTTCTTGAGGTCGGGGTTGGTGTCAAGCGCCTTGTCGATGGTGATGCCCAGCTCGTCGCCTATCATCTTGCAGATGCGGTCGCCGGTGCTGTAGGGGTAGTCCAGCACGCGCGCGGCGTCGCGCACGGCGTTTTTGGCCTGCAGGGTGCCGAACGTGATGACCTGGGACACGTGGTCCTCGCCGTACACGTCCTTGATGTGGTTGATCACCTCTTCGCGGCGACCCTGCTCGAAGTCGACGTCGATATCGGGCATCTCCACGCGCTCGGGCGAGAGGAAGCGCTCGAACAGAAGACCGTTCGAAAGCGGGTCGAGCGCGGTGATGCCCATGGCGTAGGCCACGATGGCGCCCGCGGCCGATCCGCGGCCCGGCCCCACGCCGATGCCCTGGCTGCGCGCCCACTCGATGTACTCCTGCACGATGAGGAAGTAGGCCGGGAAGCCCTGCTGGATGATGACGCTCATCTCGTAGTCGGCGCGCTCCTGGGCCTCGGCCGGCACAGGGGTGCCGTAGCGCTTCTCCAGGCCCTCCTGCACGCGCTTGCGGAACCAGCTCTCCTCCGTCTCACCCTCGGGAAGGGGGAAGCGCGGCAGGATGGAGTCGCGCTCCAGCACGACGTTCACCTTTTCGGCCACCTCGACCGTGGTGTCGCACGCCTCGGGGAAGTCCTTGAGCGCTTCGCGCATCTCCTCCTCGGTCTTCATGTAGAACTGGTCGTTCTCGAAGCGCATGCGGTTGGCGTCGTTGATGGCCGCGCCCGTGCCGATGCACAGCATGATGTCCTGGGCGCGCGCGTCCTCGCGCGTGAGGTAGTGGAAGTCGTTCGTGGCGATGGTTTTGAGGCCGGCCGCCCGCGCCACCTCGGTCAGCTGGTGGTTGAGCTGGGTCTGCGTGAAGCCGGCGTCGGTCATGATGCCCTGGTTCTGCAGCTCTATGTAGAAGTCGCCCGGGTCGAAGCAGCTCGCGAACTTGCGCGCCCACTCCACGGCGTCGTCGAACTGGCCGTTGTCCAGAAGCTTCGGGATGATGCCGGCGATGCAGGCGGACGACCCGATGACGCCCCGGCCGTACTTCTGCAGCATGCTGAAGGTGGTGCGCGGCTTGTAGTAGAAGTTGTCGACGTGCGACTCGCTCACCAGCTTCACCAGGTTGTGGTAGCCCTCGTTGGTCTTGGCCAGCAACAGCAGGTGGTAGAGCTTCGGCTTGACGTCGGTGCGCAGATCCTCGTCGGTGGTGAAGTACACCTCGCAGCCGTAGATGGGCTTGACGCGCACGCCTGTCTCCTGCTCCACCGCGTCGCACGCGTCGGAGAGCTCCGGCACGCCGGACATGACGCCGTGATCGGTGATGGCCACGGCCGGCATGCCCAGCTCGGCGGCGCGGCGCACCATGTCCTTCACATGGGTGGCGCCGTCGAGCAGGGAGTACTCGGTGTGATTGTGCAGGTGAACGAATGCCATATCTTGTGCCTCGAATCCATCCGTGATGCGCGCGGTTGTGTCCAAGACATGATACCAGCATCCGCCGCCCGCCCCTATCGAACAAACTGTGTTTTAAAAAAGACAGCGATCCGGAAAGGTGCCCGGCCCGCCCCAACCGGCGCTCCGGCCGTCGCGCCCTGCGTGCTCGGAGCGCCCCCAACGCCTTCCGGCACGGAAAAGGGGCTGTAACAAAAGCCTCCGGCAAATAAAGGGCTGCAACTCACAATGGGTTGCAGCCCTTTTTGGTTTGGGATGCGGAAAGCCCGCATTCCTTTAGGCGAATGCGACATCCATTGACGCTTGCTT
>DXCU01000103.1 GCA_019115845.1 Candidatus Rubneribacter avistercoris
ACGCTGCGCGACGGCGAGCAGTCGCCGGGCGCTTCCATGAACACCGAGGAGAAGCTCGTGGTGGCGCGCCAGCTGCTGCGTCTGAACGTGGACGTCATAGAGGCGGGCTTTCCCATCTCCAGCCCCGGCGACTTCGAGAGCGTGCGCCGCATCGCCGAGCTGGCGGGCGACGCCGCCGTGGTGTGCGGCCTCACGCGGGCGGTTGAGAAGGACATCGACTCGGCCGCCGACGCGCTCAAGTACGCCAAGCGCCCCCGCATCCACACAGGTATTGGCGTGAGCCCCAGCCATATGCGCGACAAACTGCGCATCACCGAGGACGAATGCGTGGAGCGCGCCGTGAAGGCCGTGAAGTACGCCAAGCGCTACGTGGAGGACGTGCAGTTCTACGCCGAGGACGCGGGCCGGTCGGACTACGACTTTTTGGTCCGGGTGATACAGGCCGTCGTGGACGCGGGCGCCACCGTGGTGAACATCCCCGACACCACGGGCTACTCGCTGCCCGAGGAGTTCGGCCGGCGCATCAAGTACCTGGTGGACGGCGTGAACGGCATAGAGAACGTCAAGGTGGCCGTGCACTGCCACAACGACCTGGGCATGGCCACGGCGCTGGCCATGGCGGGCGTGAAAAACGGCGCGCGCCAGGTGGAGTGCACCATCAACGGCCTGGGCGAGCGCGCGGGCAACACGGCCATGGAGGAGGTGGTCATGGCCATCAGGATGCACGAGCAGGAGCTTGACGCCCACACCGACGTCAACACGCGCGAGTTCATCAAGGCCAGCCGCCTCGTGTCGTCCATCACCGGCATGAACGTGCAGGCCAACAAGGCCATCGTGGGAGCGAACGCCTTCGCGCACTCCTCCGGCATCCACCAAGACGGCGTGCTGAAGAAGCGCGACACCTACGAGATCATCGACCCGGCCGACGTGGGTGCGGGCCAGAGCCAGATCGTGCTCACGGCGCGCTCGGGCCATGCGGCTTTGAAGCACCGTTTGGAGGAGCTGGGCTACGAGCTTGAGGGCGAGGCGCTCGACGAGGTGTACGAGGCGTTCCTCAACCTGGCCGACAAGAAGAAGGAAGTCTACGACGAGGATTTGGAGAGCCTCGTCAACGAGCGCGACCGCAACGAGAGCGCGCTCTACGCGCTGGAGGCGGTGCAGATCAGCTGCGGGTTCCCGCTCACGCCCACGGCCACCATCACGCTGCGCAACCAGGCCGACCAGGTGGTCACGGCCTGCGAGTGGGGCACCGGCCCCATCGACGCGGTGTACAAGGCCGTGAACAAGATCGTGCAGGTGGACAACGACCTCACCGAGTTCTCCGTGCAGTCGGTCACGCGCGGCATCGACGCGCTCGGCGAGGTGACCATCCGCGTGACCGCGCCCGACGGCGAGGTGTACACGGGCCGCGGGGCGGACAACGACATCATCGTGTCCTCCACCAAAGCCTACCTCAACGCCTTGAACCGCCTGCTCAACGAGAAGGCGGAGCACCGCAGGTAGCGCTTTCGGCAACGGCGTTTCATCGACGGCGGGCGTCCTTCGGGGCGCCCGCCGCGCGTCTCGGCGGCTTTCGGGCGGAACGTCCGCCGAAAAAGCGATGCGGAAGTTCCCTTCGAAGTCGCATGCGCGCCTTTCGCCGAATATGCTACCTCGTTTACAGCGTTTCGCGACCGTTGACGGGTTTCCACAAAACGCCGACTGACACGGGTGGCGAGAGGGGTCTATGCTGGGTGCAGCGGCCTTGCGGGGCCGGAGTGACGGAAGGCGGCCTTCTGGCCGCCAGGAGAAAGGAAGCGCTCATGCAGAATCCCGCTCAACAATCCTACCAACTCTACATCGGCGGCCAGTGGGCCGACGCCTCCGACGGCGCCACGCTCGACGTGTTCTGCCCTGCGAACGGGGAGAAGCTCTCGCGCATAGCCGATGCCTCCAAAGACGACGTCGAGCGCGCGGTGGACGCCGCGTGGGAGGCGTTCGAGACGTGGAGCAAGACCGACAAGGCCGAGCGTGCCATCATCCTGAACAAGGTGGCAGACGTCATCGAGGAGAACGCGGAGCATTTCGCGTTGCTGGAGACGCTGGACAACGGCAAGCCCATCCGCGAGACGCGCGCCATCGACGTGGCGTACTCGGTGGACCACTTCCGCTACTTCGCCGGCGTGCTTCTGGCCGACACCGGAGAGGCCGACATGCTCCCCGGCAACATGATGTCGCTCGTGCTGCACGAGCCCATCGGCGTGGTGGGGCAGATCGTGCCGTGGAACTTCCCGTTTCTCATGGCCGCGTGGAAGCTGGCACCGGTTTTGGCCGCCGGCGACTGCACGGTGTTCAAGCCCTCCTCCACCACCTCGCTCACGGTGCTGGAACTGGCGCGGCTCACCCAGGACATCATCCCGGCGGGCGTGTTCAACGTGGTGACGGGCCGGGGCAGCAAGTCCGGCCAGTACATCCTGGACAACCCGCGCATCTCCAAGTTGGCCTTCACCGGCTCCACCGAGGTCGGGCGCGACGTGGCGCGCGCGGCGGCCGAGCGGCTCATCCCGGCCACGCTGGAGTTGGGCGGGAAGTCCGCCAACATCATCTTCCCCGACGCCAAGTGGGACATGGTCATGGACGGCGTGCAGCTGGGCATCCTGTTCAACCAGGGCCAGGTGTGCTGCGCCGGCAGCCGCATCTTCGTGCACGAGGATATCTACGACAAGTTCGTGGCGGACGCGTGCGAGGCGTTCGGCAAGGTGAAGGTGGGCATGCCTTGGGAGGACGACACCCAGATGGGCAGCCAGATCGACGAGCGCCAAGCCGAGAAGATCCTCGAGTACGTCGAGATTGCCAAGCAGGAAGGCGGGCGCGTGCTGTGCGGCGGCGAGCGCTACACCGAGGGCGAGTGCGCCAAGGGCGCGTTTTTGAAGCCGACCCTCATCGAGGTGCCGGGCAACTCCTGCCGCGTGGCGCAGGAGGAGATCTTCGGGCCGGTGGCCGTGGTCATCAAGTTCAAGGACGAGCAGGAGGTCATCGACATGGCCAACGACTCGGTCTACGGCCTGGGCGGCGCGGTGTGGACCCGCGACATCAACCGCGCGTTCCGCGTGGCGCAGGGCGTCCGCACCGGGCGCATGTGGGTGAACACCTACAACCAGATTCCCTCCGGCGCGCCGTTCGGCGGTTACAAGGAATCCGGCATCGGCCGCGAGACGCACAAGATCATGCTGGAGCACTACTGCCAAACCAAGAACATCATGATCAACCTGAGCGAGGAGCCGAGCGGCTTCTATCCCGCGAAGTAGCCTGACGCGCAGGTGTGGCGCGCGGCGGCGACGCGCCGTTGGGGGCTTGGGACCTGCGAGGGTCCCAAGCCCTTTCTTGCTTTGGCGGTTGTCGGACGATCGGTGCCTCGGCCTTCTTCGCGGGCGGGCGCCGGCAGCGCCTTCTTGGGGCTTGGCCGGCCGTCGATTCCTCCTCTTGACCCTCCTTTGATATTGCAGAGCGCGCCCCCGCCCCGGCCAAGGGGGCGAGGGCGCCGTCGCCCCCGACGTTGGCCGCGAACGCCGCTCATGTGTGGCAGGTGCCGCACTCGTAGACGCCGTGGTGGTGGCAGTTCTTGCAGACGGTCGGCGCGGTCTGAGCGGCTCCTTCCGCCGTGTGCACCTTGTGGCATGACGAGCAGGAGATGCCCGCGCCCTCGTGGTCGGCGTTGGCGGGCACGTCGTGCGGGTTGACCACGGTGCCCTCGTCGTCGGTGAGCACGGCGCTGTCCGCGGTGGCGGCCTTCAGCTCGTCGGCGTCGTGGCAGCCGAGGCAGGCGTCTTCGGGCACCTCGGTCTTCTTGAGCGTGGCGCGGCGCTTCTTGGAGTCGAAGCTCACGCCCTCGTGGGCCTCTTGGAGGCCGGGTTCGTCGTTGTGGCACGTCAGGCACTGGCTCTCCAGGTCGGCATGCGAGGATGCCGCGCATGCCGGGTCCTCGAACGACGCGACGTCGTTTTCGTGGCAGGCGCCGCAGTCGCTCTCGGCCGACCAGGAGAAGGAGGAGGCGTTAGCGTCCGATCCTCCGCCTTCCGACGGCTCTGCGTCGCCTGCGGCCGCGCATGCGGCCAGCCCCGCCGCCAGGCAGCATCCGACGACGGCCAAGGCGAGCTTGCGCCAGGCCGGTTCGTTTCCTCTTGTCATGGGACGCACCTTTCTTCGCTGTGGACGGAGGCGCGGACGGGGGAGGGAGGGGCCCGCCCGCGCCGTGGGGGGCGCCGCGCGGGCGCCCGTCGGAATGGTCGCTACTCGGCGTCCCACGGGTCGAGGGCGGCCGCGCCTTGGCCCGCCACGCGGCCGGTGGACACGGCCTCGCTCACGTTGCCGCCCCCGTTGTACATGTAGGCGTAGATGGAGCCGAACTCGCCTGCCGAGTACAGGCGGGGGATGGGGTTGCCGTCAAGGTCGAGCACCTGGCTTTGGCCGTTGCGCTTGGCCCCGCCTTGGCTGTTAAGCATTCCGAGGGCTATCTCCACGCCGTAGAACGGGCCCTCTATCCTCACGCGCTCGAACGGCTCGATGGCAAGCGACTCGCCGCCGTGCTCGTCGCCGGAGATGTCGTCGGTGCCCTTGGCGGCGTTGAACAGGTAGCTTGAGTACACGGCGGTTCCCCGGCCGAACTCGTCCTCCTCGCCGCTGTCCACCGAGTCGTTGTACTTCTTCAGCGTGGCCGCCAGCACCTCGGGTTCGAATCCCAGCTTTCCGGCCAGCTCTTCGATGGTGTCGGCCTTGAACATGATGCCGGCGTCTATGAGCTCTTGGTTGGTTTGGCAGCCCAGCTCCATGATGACCGGCCAGGACATGTACGTGATGTCCCCCAGGATGTCGACGCTTCCGCTTTGGCCTCCCATGATCATGTACGAGGGGCTGGGGATGTCCAGCAGGGGCCACACGCCCTTGTCCTTCTGCTTGCCGTGGCGTTGGACGGAGCGCGTCTCCTCGTACATGAAACGCTCTCCTTCGCTGTTGACGTAGATGTAGTCGTAGCCTTTCGCGTAGAAAATGGAGCCGATGGGGGAGTCGGGGCTGATCGCGCGCACGCAGGTGCTGGCTGCGGCGTAGCTGTTCATGTGCCAGAGGTCCGCTCCGATGCGCTGGGCCATCTTCACGCCGTCTCCCACGTTGTAGGGCGACCCGAGCGGGAAGGCGTTGGGGCAGCCCATGCTGGCCATGTAGTTCTGCATCATGTCGGGGTTCGACGCGAAGCCCCCGCACGCCATGACCACGCCCCTGCGGGCCTTGAACGCGCGGCCGTCCTCCGTGAGCACCCCGCGCACCTCCTTCGTCTCCCACTCGTGCGCCAGCTCGACGGCGCGGGCGTTGTATTCGAAGCTCACGCCCAGCTCGTCCGCCTTGTCGACGAGCGGTATCCACAGAGACGACATGCCGCAGATGCCGTCGACGTAGTACGTCTTGATGGACTCGCCGCCCTCGGTGCCGGGGAACTCGGGGCGCCCGGCGGTGGCGTCGCCCAATTCGAACCCCAGTTCGTCGGTCAGCCACGCGTAGTTCTCCACGACGCCCTCGGCCCATGCCTGCATGAACTCGGGTTCCACCTCGTAGGGTCCGTTGAGCGTGGTCTGGTACGCAAGGGCGCCCTCCACGTCGTCGGGGATCATGAGCATGTCGCCCGACACGCGCGTGGTGCCGCCGCACTCCTCCTCCGGCGCCGCTTCCAGCACCATGACGCTCTCGGCGCCGGCCATCTTGGCGGCGATGGCCGCGGACAGCCCCGCGCCTCCCATGCCGATGACCACCACGTCGGCCTCGGCGTCCCAGCTCTCGGGCAGGTTGCCCTTGGCGGCTGCGGCCGCCCCTTCGCCGTTGCAGCCCGCCAGGCCGGACGCCGCCAACCCGAGCGCCGCCAGCGTTCCGCCTTTCAGGAAACCCCTGCGGGTGATGCCGGGGCGCGCCTGTTCCTTCGCAGAATCCATGGTTCCTCCTTGCTTTCGGTCCTTTCGGCCTTGCCGGGCGCCTTGCGTCCGGCGACCCTTCGCGGCCATGGTAGGCGCTGTGGCGCGCAACCGGTGTTGAAGGCCGGCCGCTCCTTGAATCCGGCTCGGAATAAAGCCAGGCCGGGCGCGGGCTTTCGCGCTTAGTCCAAACGGGCATGGGCGGCGGGGAATCGGAATAAGGGATCGCTCCTCCAGGGGCCGGGCGGGCGGTATGATGGTGCGGGATACCGGCAAGGGGAATCGGGGCTTCACGTCCGAGACGCAGAGGGGGTGCCGTGCATGGAGCTTTCGCACTGCGAGGAGATCCTCGTGCTCGCCGAGCAGCTGAGCTTCAGCAAGGCGGCGAACCGGCTTTTCATCACCCAGTCGGCGCTGAGCAAGCACGTTGCCGCCGCAGAGAGGGAGGTGGGCTTCCGCATCTTCGAGCGCAGCACCTCCAAGGTGGAGCTGACCGAAAGCGGACGGGCGTTCGTCGAGGGACTTCGCAGCACGGTGAGCGCCTACGAGGTGGCGCTCGAGGAGGGCATGCGGCGCTCGCAGGAGGCGGTGGAGACGGTCAGGGTGGTGGGGCCCCTCACCAACGAGCGCGTCCTTCCCCTTCTGACCGCCGCGCGGGCCCGCATGGTTTCGCCGAAGACGGAGGTGTCGCTGACCGACATAGGGTTGCGCGACGGGCTGGGGATGCTCGCCGAGCGCCGGGCCGACCTCGCCGTGGCGTTTTTCTACGGGGATGGGAGGGAGGGGCTGCGCTCCGAGCACCTGGCCTTCATCCCGTTTGGCGTCGCCTGCTGCAAAGACCATCCCCTGGCGCGCAAAAGCCCGCTGACGTTCCGGGACGTTGCCGCCGAGGCCAGGCACATCACCTCCTACCCCCTTGAGCACCGCTCCGACTACCACGACTTCGTGCGGCGCACGTGCGAACGGCATGGCATCCACGCGCCGATGCGCAACGTGGAGGAGGGGTCGCTGATCCTTCCCGAACTGAGGGACAGCGTTGTGTTCGGCGTGCATTACCCCGGGTTCGCGCGGCTGGGGGACGACATCGTCTCGCGTCCGCTCGACGAGGGTGAGGATCTGTTCGATCTGCGGATCGTGCGCCGGGAGGGCGAGGGCGGCCCCGCCGTGCTGCGCTTGTTCGACGAGATCGTGAGCGAGTTCGGAGGGCGCGCCTGAGAGCGGGGCGCGCCGCGTTATACTGAGGGGGCGAGCCGAAGAAGGGAAGGGGCGCTCATGGACGGGCGAACGCGTGCGACGATGGAGGCCCACTACGCGGCGCTTTCGCGGGAAGGGGGCCACAGCGCGCGCTGCGATATGCCGCTTCCCGAGGGGCTTTTGGGGAAACGGGTGCTCGACCTGGGTTGCCGCGGCGGCAAAGGGGCGTTCAAGATAGCCGATGCGGTGGGGCCGGAGGGCTTCGTGCTCGGCGTGGACCCGTCGGCGGAGTTCATCGCGCGGGCCGCCTCGCGCGCAGCCGACAGGGACGCGTCTGCGGAACGCGCCTCTCGTCTGGCCTTCGCGCGCGGGTGCTTCGAGGATCTGCGTGCGGCGGGGGCGGCCGACGCGTCTTTCGACGTGGTGGTTGTGAACAGCGTGCTCAACCTGGCGTGGGATTTGCGCTCGGCGCTGCGCGAGATCGCGCGCGTCCTTGTGCCGGGAGGGTTTCTCTTCCATAAGGGCGTGTTCGCGCGGCGCCCTGCGGAGGTAGGTGCAAACGCGGCCCCTCCTGCGGGGCCGGGGGCGTCGGGCGAGTTCGCCCGCGCGCTCGACCGGGCGTCGTTCGAGGCGCTCGTTTTGGGCGCCGGCTTCGCGACGTGCCGCTTCGGCCCGCCTTCGCCTGCCGAGGGCGCCGATGCCGGCTCGTTCTATGCGGCCGTCGTCCGCGCCGAGACCCCGTCGTGATCGCGGCTTCGCGCATCCCTCATCGGTCGCGGCTCGGCGCAAAGCGGCCCGGACGGCGGCCAACCTGCGAATGCGGCTAACTTGCGGGCGCGGCCGGTTTCGCAGCCTCCAACGTTCGCGCTCGCGCCCCGCATCCCACGGGGCGCTGACGCGACGGCAACGGGCGGACGGCGGATGCGCATCCTGCGCCCGCGCCCGGCCTGCGGGCGCTAAGGTGGGGTATCGGAAAAAGCCATCGAAGATAGGAGCTCTCCATGAGTACCCTCCTTGTGCTCGGATACCCGAGCGAGACGGAAGCGAAATCCGCCTACCAGAAGATCCTCGACCTCGATCAGGACCTCATCGTCAGCTTGCAGTCGGTCGCCGTGGTGGCCAGGCGCGCGGGCGGCAAGTTCGACGTCGTCACGCCCGGCTCGAAGGTGGGCACGGGCGCGGTGTGGGGCCTGTTCTGGGGCGTGCTGTTCGGCCTTTTGTTCTTCGTGCCGGTCATCGGCGCGGCGCTTGGCGCGGGCATCGGCGCGCTCACGGGCGCCGTCATGAAGCACGGCGTTGACCGCGACTTCCAGGACCGTGTGCGCGACCTGCTCTCCGCCGACGACAGCGCGGCTGTGTTCATGGTGGTGGACGGCATGACCACCGACAAGTTCGTCCAGGCCATCAAGCCGTTCGGCGGCGACGTGCTGCAGACGTCCCTGTCGTTCAAGGACGAGGAGGAG
This sequence comes from Candidatus Rubneribacter avistercoris, assembly GCA_019115845.1. Lineage (GTDB taxonomy): Bacteria > Actinomycetota > Coriobacteriia > Coriobacteriales > Eggerthellaceae > Rubneribacter > Rubneribacter avistercoris. The sequence continues at coordinate 8,594 of DXCU01000103.1, forward strand.
CTCAAGCACGCGCTGTTCCACGAATAGGAACGGGCCGGCCGCGTAAAGCGCCGGCTGCCCAGGGCCGCCTTCGGGCGGCCTGCCGCACCCCTCCGAAAGCGCCCTGCGACCGTTTTGCGTCGCGGGGCGCTTTCGTGCGCGGAGGCGGCCTTCCATGAGGTAGAATAGCGAAAACGACCGACTTCGACGAGGGGAGCTTCGCTATGGAAGAGAACCGTCTGGGGAAGAAGATCGCCACGCTGCGCGAGGCGCACCACCTGTCGAGCCAAGATCTGGCCGACCGGTGCGGGCTTGACCTCTCGCTCATCGAAGGGCTTGAGGCGGGGGAGGTGCCGGCCTCGCTCGCGCCGCTCATCAAGATCACGCGCGCGCTGGGCGTGCGCCTCGGCACCCTCATGGACGACGACGAGGACCTGGGCCCTGCCTACATCGACCGCGACCAGATGGCCGAGGTGGAGCGCGCCGCCAGCCTGGAGACCACCTCGGGCGGCGATCTGAGCTACTTCAGCCTGGCGGCCGGGCGCCCCTCGCGCCACATGGACCCCTTCGTCATCACGGTGGACCCCACGGGCGAGGCCGACCACGAGCTGGTGGGTCATGAGGGCGAGGAGTGGCTCTACGGCATGGAGGGCTGCATCGAGATAGAGTACGGCAAGGACCTCTACGTGCTGCATCCCGGCGAGAGCATCTACTACGACTCCATCGTGCCCCACCAGGTGCGCGCCCACGACGGCCAGAAGGCGAAGTTTTTGGCCGTCGTCTATACTCCTATTTAGTTCCGCTGGTCTGCCGACCAGCGGAACTGCTCGACGCTGCGAGCGACCGTGGTGCCCAAGATTCGCGCGATCCCGGAAACTCGCGTACCGTGGTACGCGTCGTTTCCGCGATCCCACGAATCTTGGGCACCACGGTCGCTCTCGCTGACATACTACGCCATCCTGTGAGAAAGTGCAGGTCAAACAATGAATGATATGCATGCTTCCGCGAACGTTGCAACCTCGTCTGAACCCGTCCCGGGCGCTTCCGACTATCCGCTGCATTCGGAAAAGACCATCGGGCGCTACTTCCGCGACCAGGTGGCGGTAGACCCCGACCACGAGTTCGTGGTGTATCCCGACCGCATGCTGCGCTGGACGTACCGCGACTTCGACGAGCGCACCGACAACCTGGCCCGGGGACTCCTCGCCATCGGCCTTGAACCTGGCGACCATCTGGGCGTGTGGGCGCGCAACATCCCCGACTGGCTCACGTTCATGTACGCCACGGCCAAGATAGGCGTGGTCATGGTCACGGTGAACCCCATCTACAAAAGCCACGAGCTGGACTATGTGCTCAAGCAGTCCGACATGAAGGCGCTCTGCGTCATCGACGCCTACCGCGACGTGGACTACCTCCAGATCATCCGCGATCTTGTGCCCGAGACGCTCACCCAGCCGCGCGGCCATCTTGAGTCCGAGCGCTACCCGTTCCTCAAGCACATCATCTACATGGGGCCGGAGAAGCATCGCGGCTGCTACAGCGTGCCCGAGCTCATCCTGCTCGGCAGCCACGTGCCCGAAAGCGCGCTCGCGCAGGCCGAGGAGCGCTTCGACAACAACGACGTGGTCATGATGCAGTACACCTCCGGCACCACGGGCTTTCCGAAAGGCGTCATGCTCACGCACCGCAATATCTTGAACAACGGCTTTTACATAGGCGAGGGCCAGCGTTTGGGTGCCAAGGACCGCGTGACGCTGCCCGTGCCGTTTTTCCACTGCTTCGGCTGCGTGCTGGGGGTGATGGCGTGCCTTACGCACCGCTCAACCATGATCATCGTGGAGGACTTCGACGCGGGGCTGGTGCTGCAGGCCATCCGCAAGGAGCGCGCCACGGCCGTGTACGGCGTGCCCACCATGTTCATCGCCGAACTCAACCATCCCGACTTCGACACGTTCGACCTCACGAGCCTGCGCACGGGCATCATGGCCGGCAGCCCCTGCCCGCCCGAGACCATGCGCGAGGTCATGGAGCGCATGCACATGCGCGAGATCACCATCTGCTACGGCCTCACCGAGACAAGCCCCGTGTTCACGCAGACGAGCGCCGACGACGACATCGAGCACAAGTGCGAGACGGTGGGCCGCAAGCACCCGCCGGTGGACGTGCGTGTGATCGATCCGGCCGACGGGCATATCTGCGGTCCGGGCGAGCCGGGGGAGCTGTGCTGCAAGGGCTACAACGTGATGAAGGGCTACTACAAGATGCCCGAGGAGACGGCCAAGGCCATCGACGCGGACGGCTACCTGCACTCCGGCGACCTCGGCACGGTGGACGAGGACGGCTACTACCGCGTGACCGGGCGCATCAAGGACATGATCATCCGCGGCGGCGAGAACGTCTACCCACTGGAGGTGGAGAACTTCCTGCTCACCATGCCCGGCGTGCTGGACGCGCAGGTGGTGGGCATCCCGGATGCGCGCCTCGGCGAGATAGTGGGCGCGTTCATCCGCACGCGCCCCGGGCACGAGGGCATGACCGAGGAGGACGTGCGCGCCTTCGCCATCCCGCGCATCGCGCGCTACAAGGTGCCCAAGCGCGTGTTCTTCGTGGACGACTTCCCCATGACGCCGTCGATGAAGGTGCAGAAGTTCAAGCTGCGCGAAATGGCCGAAGAGCTGGTGCGCGCCGGGAAGTAGGGGCGCCCCCTTCCGCGTCCCGCCTCACGCGAGCAGCCTGAGGGAGAGCAGCAGCCGCAGAAGGTCGGTGCGCTTGGGACGGAGGCTCTCCAGATCCACGCCGCAGACGGCTTTTATTCGCTTGAGCCGGTAGGAGAGCGTGTTGCGGTGGACGAACAGCGCCTCGGCGGTGCGCGTGGCGTTGCAGCCGTGCTCGAGGTAGGCGAGCGCCGTGGCCACGTGCTCGGTGCCGTCGCGCGCGTCGGCCTCCGCAAGCGCCGTCGCGGCGGGGTCGAGCAGCCAGGACAGGTCCGCGTCCGCGGAGAGCCTTCGCCGCACGTCCTCGAGCCAGCAGTCGTCGTAGAAGCGCATGGCCGTGGTCAGAAACCGGTCGGAGACCTCGGGGTCGATGCGGTCGTAGGCGAAGGCGGCCTGGTCGGCGGTCGCGCGCAGGCGGGAGAAATCGTCCGAAAGCGACGAGAAGCCCGCGAGGAACCTCGGCTCGCCGCATTGCGCGTCCGCGGGCCGGAGGTTGTCGCGGAAGCGCGCGAGGGGGTAGTCGGCGTCGCGGGCTATCATGAGGTGCGCGTCCCCGTCCTCCACGAAACGGGCGAGGGGGTAGGTCTCGGCTATGCGGCGCTCCGCTTGCAGATGGGGCCCTTGGCCGCTTGAGGCGCTCGCCTCCGAGAAGCGCACGACGTAGTGGGCGTCGCGCGGCGCCCAGCCCATCTCGGCCAGCCCGTACTCGAGCACGCGCGGGCGCACCGCGTTGCCGGCGACAAGCTCCTGAAGCGGCCCCATGGCCGAGTTCGCTATCTGGGGGTAGGCCCGGCGGGGCAGGATGAGCGCCAGAAGGTCGCCCACGTAGTCGGCCAGCGCGAGATCGGCCGGCCCCAAAGGCGCGTTCACGTCCACAAGCTCGAAGCACCCGTGGTACTGGCCGTCCGCGATCAGGTTGCGGACGAGGTAGGTGCGCTCGCTCGCCTCCCCTCCGGGGACCAGGTAGGCCCGCTCGCAGCGAAACGCGTTCTTCGAGCTTCTCATCCAGGTGTCGAAGTAGACCTCGGTGGGGCACACGCCCGTCTCGATGGCGGGCGTCCAGAACGGGTCGCGGAAGCCGGCGGGCAGGCGGCCGGCCGTCAGCACGTAGTAAAGCGCCGAGTCCGACAGCATGAGGGGGTTGGAAAACATCGCCGCCGCAGCGTCGAACACCTCCTGCAAAGGCGCATCGCGGGCCATGGCCTCCAGCACCGATTCGGACCACGCGTCCAGCCTCATGCGCCATTCCAGCAGGCGCTCCACCAGCTCCCGCTCGTCCGGCGGGCAGGCGCGGGCGGGCAGGAAGGCGGCGGGCAGCCCCCGTCCGTCCGGCTCCCCCTCCGATCCGGTCACAAGGAACGACCCGCCGCCCTCCCACGCCTTCGCGTCGAGGGCGGCGAAGGCCCCGGCCCCTATGACGAACAGGCTCGTCGCCCGCGGGCGGCTTTTCGGCCCGTGCTCCTCCACGCGGTCGAGCGAAAGCGCGGAGTCGTGCTCGAAGCGCTTGACGGGGTCCAGGTCGGCAAGCTCGGCGCATGCGAGGTCGAGGTTGAACTTCACGAGGCGGCCTCCTTCGGGCGGCTGCGCGCAGGGCGGCGGGCGGCCTGCGCGGGAGGGGGGCGGTGTCGGCGGGCGCCGATCCGCATGCTCAATCAGGTGAATCTTACCTCGTTGTTCAAAATGCACAAGAGGGGCGCGGGCAATTTCGGCCGATGGGACGATGACGGCCGAATCTCGCCTGCTTACACTGTCCGGCGGCGAACTCTAAGCAACGAGCGAAACGAAGAGAAGGAGAGGCGCATGGATCTGACGAGGCGCAGGTTCCTCGCGGGGTCGCTGGCCGCGTGCGGGGCCGCTGCGACGGCGGGCATGCTCTCGGCCGACGGCTGGCTCGCGCCGACGAAGGCGTACGCGGGCATCGGCCCGGCGGGCGAGTCGAAGGTCGCCTATGACGAGGAGCGCATCGCGTGCACGTACCACCAGGAGCATTGCGGCGGCATGTGCCCTTTGCGCTGCACGGTGCGCGACGGCCGCCTGGTGAAGGTGGAGCCGAACCACTGCGTTGACGACCGCTACGAGACCATCTGCCTGAAGGGCATCTCCGAGGTCCAACATATCTACGGCGCGGGCCGCGTGCAGACGCCCCTCAAGCGGACCGGCGAGCGCGGCGCGAACGAATTCGTGCAGGTGAGCTGGGACGAGGCCCTTGACGACATCGTGGCCAAGATCCAGGAGATCCAGGCGCGCGATGGCAAGGACGCCGTCATGGTGACGGCGTCGAGCGAGGCGAACTTCCCGTTTCTCGCCGCCGTGCTCGGCGCGCAGACCGGTGGCAACACCGGCATCGACGTGGGCACGGGCAACGGCCTGGACCCCGCCATCGGCTTCGGCGGCGGCTACGCCATGGCCACGGGCGAGGCGCGCGACTGGGTGAACGCGCGCATGGTGCTCACCGTGGGCAGCAACTTCTGCGAGTCCAGCCTGCCGCAGGTGCGCCTGTTCTTCGAGGCCAAGGAGGCCGGCGCGAAGATGGTCGTGGTCGATCCGCACTTCTCCACCACGGCCGGCAAGGCCGACGAGTGGGTGCCCATCGAGCCTGGCACCGACGCGGCGCTGTTTCTGGCCATGACGAGCGTGGTGCTTGACGAGGGCCTGGCCGACGAGGAGTTCATGCGGCTGCACACGTCGCTGCCCTACCTTGTGGACGACAAGGGCGCGCTCGTGCGCGACCACGCCGCCGACCCGGCGGCCGAGCAGCCCGAGACGGGCGATGAGAACCCTTACCTCGTCATCGACTCGGCCACGGGCGCGGTCGCGGCCTACAACCAGGCGGGCGTCGTGCCCGCGCTCTCTGGCGCCGCCGAGGTCAAGGGCGCGAAATGCCGCACGGCCTACGACCTGCTCGTCGAGGGCCAGAAGGACTGCACCCCGGAGTGGGCCGCGGGCGTCACGGGCATCCCCGCCGACAAGATCGTCGAGCTTGCCCGCGCCTACGCTGAAGGCCCCTCGACCATCGCGCTTGGCTGGGGCGGCAACGACAAGATCTCGAACGCCGACGTCGCGGGCCATGCGGCTGCGGTGCTGGCCGGCGTCACCGGCAACGTCTGCAAGCCCGGCGCCAACATCGGCGTGTTCGTGGGCGGCTGCTGGAACGGCCGCTCCACGACGCTCGGCGCGTGGGAGCTGCCCGAGGGGATGGAAAGCGCGACCGACGAGATGGCCGCCTACGACATGCGCGACAAGCCCAACAAGGTGAAGGCCTATATCTGCTGCGGCGACTTCATGGCGCAGCACTTCGCCAACATGTCCAAGACCGAGGACTGGGCGCGCTCGCTCGAGCTCATCGTGTCCATCGACCCCTACTTCACCGAGGGCGCGAAGTGGGCTGACTACGTGCTGCCGGCCACGACCCGTTTCGAGCTGGACGCCCCGGTGGGCAACGCGAAGGTGGGCTACAACCAGGTCGTGCTGCAGAACAAGGTCATCGACCCGCTGTTCGAGTCCAAGACCGACTTCTGGATCCAGAAGGAGTTCGCGCGCCGCCTGGGCGTCGCGGACGCGCTGCCGAAGGACTCCGTCGAGATGGTGGAGGCCCAGATCAGCGGCGCGGAGGACCCCGAGATCGCCTCCCTCACCATCGATCGGATCAACGACGAGGGCAACGGCGCCTGGCCCGTCCCCGGCATTGAGGAGCCGCGCCAGGAGTTCGCCGACCTCGTCTTCGCCACGCCGTCGGGCCGTTTGGACCTCTACTACGAGAACCTGGCCCCCTACGGCCAGGCCCTGCCCCAGTGGGAGGCCCCGAACGAGGCGTACCAGGGAAATCCCAAGCGCGCCGAGTACCCGCTGCAGCTGGCCAACGTCCGCACGCGCTTCCATATTCACAACCAGTTCAACGACGCGCTGTGGATCCAGCAGTACTTCGAGCCCACGCTTGACGCGAACCCCGGCGACCTCGAGGCGCGCGGCCTGGCCACCGGCGATGAGGTGGAGGTGTTCAACGACCGCGGGAGCTTCGCCGTGCGCGTGCACGCCAACCCCGCCATCCGCTCGGGCTCGGTGCGCCTCTGCGAGGGCGCCACGGCCGACTACCTGGCGCGCGGCAACATGCAGTCCGTCACGAACGACGCGCAGGTCGATCGCGGATCCGAGCTCCTCTGCGGGCCGGTCATCCCGTTCTCCGACACGCTCGTCGAGATCAAGAAAGCGTAGGTGACAAGGCATGACGAGACTGTCCATCGCCATCAACCTGGACCGTTGCGTGGGCTGCCACACCTGCGCCAACGCGTGCAAGATGCAGAACAACGTGCCCATGGGCATGCTCTGGAACCGCATCCTCACCAAGGACTGCGACGTCATAGACGGCGCGGTGGGGGAGTACCCCAACCTCAAGCGCGTGTACCTGCCCGTGCAATGCCAGCACTGCGAGACGGCGGCGTGCCAGAAGGTATGCCCCACCGGCGCCACGTACAAAGACGGTTTGGGCCGTGTCGAGATCGACTACGGCAAGTGCATAGGCTGCCGCATGTGCATGGCGGCCTGCCCCTACAACGCGCGTGTGTTCAACTGGGAGGACCCGTCGCGCGAACCCGGCTTCGACTACGGCGACTCGCGCGTGCCCGTGCGCGTCAAGGGCGTGGCCGAGAAGTGCACGCTGTGCAAGGAGCGCACCGACGAGGGCGACCTCCCCATGTGCGTGCGCGTGTGCCCGGCCCGCGCGCGCACCTTCGGCGACCTCGACGATCCCGAAAGCGAGATCTCGAAGCTTGCCCTGTCCGCCAAAGCGGGCCATCTGCTGGAGGAGAAGGGGACGCATCCCCAGCTCTTCTACGTCGGACTCTGACGTTTCGTCGGCCTGACGGCCGCCAAGCTACGCCAACCTGGGGGTCAAGGAAGGAAACCCTTATGCAGTTAACGAAAACCTACAAGATCGCGTTCGCCGTGTTGGGCGCGCTCGTCGCGCTCGGCGTGGGCGCGTACGTCAGCCAGTTCGTCGGCGGCCTCGGCGTCACCGGCATGTCCAACGGCACGTCGTGGGGCCTCTACATCGCCAGCTTCATGTTCTTCGTGGGGCTTTCGGCCGGCGGCCTCATCGTGGCGTCCTCCGCGTCCATCTTCCATGTGACCGAGTACAAGAAGGTGGCCCTGCCCGCCATCATCGTGTCGCTCATCTGCATCTGCATCGCCGGTGCGTTCGTGCTCATCGACCTCGGCGGCATCGTGCGCATCCTGAACCTGTTCGCGTCGCCGAACTTCGTCTCGCCGCTTCTGTGGGACATCTGCGTCATCACCACGTATCTGGTCATCAACCTTATCTACCTGCGTTTCATGACCTCGAAGAAGCCGGGCGCCAAAGAGAAGGTGGCCATCGTGTCGCGCTTCGCGCTGCCCGTCGCCATCCTCGTGCACTCCGTGACCGCCTGGATCTTCGGCTTGCAGATCGCCCGCGAGGGCTGGTACTCCACCATCATGGCGCCGCTGTTCGTGGCGTCGGCCATGGACTCGGGCCTGGCGCTTTTGCTGCTGTCGCTCATCTGGATGAACCGCGCCAAGGTGTTCGCCACCTCCAGGAAGCTCATCGCGAACCTGGCCGGCCTTCTGGCCGTGTGCATCGCCGTGGACGGCTACATGGTGGGCTGCGAGGTGCTCACCATGGCCTACCCCGGCACCGACATGGGTTCGGCCGTGCTTGCCCAGATGACCTCCGGCGCCACCGCGCCCTTCTTCTGGATCGAGGTCGTCGTGGGCGTCATCGTGCCGTTTTGCATCCTTGTGTTCGCCAAGAACCGCCGTCGCACGGGCCTTGTCGCGCTTGCGTGCGGCGGCGTGGTGATAGGCGTGTTCTGCAAGCGTATTTGGCTTCTGTTCACCAGCTTCATCTACCCCAACGTGTCCGGCGCGCCGGGCCTCATCGCGGGGTCGAGCGCTTCGCGCGGCGCCGGCGGCATGGACGGTTGGGCGGTGGCCAGTTCGTACGCGCCCTCGGTCAACGAGGTGCTCATCGTCGTGGGCATGGTCGCGCTCGGCATTTTGGCGTTTCTCGTGCTCGGCAAGCTTTTGCTGAGCTACGATCCCGCCCAGGCCGCCGACGACGACGCGGACGCAAAGGCGCGCTGAGGCCGCGCGCGGGCGGGCCGGCCGTCGCGCCGGCCCGCCTGGCCCGCCCGTCCAAACGCGCGCCCAAATGTGGGGAACTTGCGGGCGGGGATGCGCCCGCGCTAGGCAAACGGCCTTGGGTGTGGTATAAAAGCAAGGCAACGCAGCGGCATGCGGGCGCCGCACGCACCATACTTTCGACGCATGAGAAAGTGGGCTTGTTCCCGCTTTCTTTGTTTGTAAGGGCCTCACCCCGCGCGGCGGGGGGCGGGCCGAAGAGACGGGGTCCGGACGGAGAAGGAGGACGCACGTGCTTGGCAGGAAGGAACGGCAGCTGCTCGACGCGCTGGCTCCCCGTGCGGAGGCGGAGGGCGTCGAGATCGTCACGGTGGAGGTGGCGGGCGCCAAGAAGGCGCCGACCATCCGCGTGTTCATAGACACGCCCGACGGCGTGAGCTTCGACGAGCTGTCCTCGGCGCAGGCGTGGATCAACGCCATCATGGACGAGCTGGATCCGTTCCCCGGCGCGTACATGCTCGAGGTGTCCTCGCCCGGCATCGACCGGCCGCTGCGCACGATGGAGCACTTCGCGCGCTACGTCGGGCAGCCCGCCGTGATCAAGACGCAGCCTCGGGAGGGGCGCGGCTCGTGGACGGGCGTCATCGAGAAGGCCGAAGACGACGTCGTCACGCTCGACGTCGACGGGCAGGCCGTGGACATCCCGCTTGACACCATCAAGCGCGCCCACTTGAAGGGCACGATCGACTTTGGCTCGAAGGCTTGAGCCCAAGAGGAAAGGAAGCGAAGACGTGGCAAGTTCAGAACTGATAGAGGCCTTGCAGGCGCTGGCCCACGAACGGAAGATCGACGAGTTCTACCTCATCGAGCGCCTGGAGCAGTCGCTCGCGCGCAGCTACGAGCGCATCCTCGACCTCGAGTGGGACGCTCGCGTGACCATCGACCGCCAGACGGGGCATATCTACGTCTACGAGCTTGTTCCCGTGGGGGAGCCCGACGAGGAGACGGGCGAGTACAGCGAGTTCGAGGAGCGCGACGTCACGCCGGCCGACGTGAGCCGCATCGCGGCGCAAAACGCCAAGGGCGTCATCGCGTCCATCGTGCGCGAGGCCGGCCGCCAGTCCATCTACGAGGAGTTCTCCGGCCGCGTGGGCGACCTTGTGACGGGCACGGTGCTGCAGGGCACCCCCGACTTCACCATCATCAAGATCCGCGACGGCGTGGAGGCGGAGCTTCCGCACTACGACGCCAAGCGCAACCCCAGCGAGCGCAACGAGCGCCCGGCCGGCGAGCACTACCGTCACAACCAGCGCCTCAAGGTGCTCATCATCGAAGTGCGCGATCCCAGCTCCGACGCCCCCAAGGTGCGCGGCGAGCAGGCCCGTCCGGCCATCGTGGTGTCGCGTACGCATCCCGACCTCATCCGTCGCCTGTTCGAGATCGAGGTGCCCGAGATCTACGACGGCGTGGTGGAGATCAAGTCCATCGCCCGCGAGCCGGGCGCGCGCAGCAAGATCGCGGTGGCCTCGCGCGAGGCCAACCTCGATCCGGTGGGCGCGTGCGTGGGCCCGAAGGGCAGCCGCGTGCGCATGGTGGTCGAGGAGCTGCGCAACGAGCGCGTCGACGTCATCCAATGGGCCGAGGACCCGGCGGTCTACGTGGCCAACGCGCTGTCGCCGGCGAAGGTGACGCGCGTGGTCATTGACGAGGACAACCACTACGCCACCGTCGTGGTGCCCGACGACCAGCTTTCGCTGGCCATCGGCAAGGAGGGTCAAAACGCCCGCCTTGCCGCGCGCCTGACCGGCTGGCACATCGACATCAAGAGCGCGAGCTTCACCGGCGAACCCCTTTCGCCGGAGGGCAACATGCTCATCGACGAGGAGGCCGACGACGAGGCCGGATTGTGCGCCTACGTGGGCGAGGACGGCGCCCGCTGCCGCAACCACGCGCGCCCGGGCGGCCGCTATTGCGGCATCCACGCCGACCTCGAAGAGGCGTAACGGACGCGGAGAGGGGTTTTGGGCGTGGCGACGGCAACGGGCAAGCGGCAGCGCAGCTGCGTGGCGTGCGGGAGGCAGGCCGACAAGGTCGCGCTCCTGCGCATCGTGCGCGATCCGTCCGGCGCCGTGTCCTTCGATGCGACCGGCCGTGCGCCGGGCAGGGGGGCGTACGTCTGCTCCGAGGAGTGCTTCGCCGCGGCTTGCAGGAAGAAGAAGCTCGACCGAGCGCTCAAGGCGACGCTTGACGACGATGCGCGCAAGCGCATCGCCGCCGGGGTCGCGGCGGCGGCGCGCGAAGCGAGACAGTAAGTAGAGGAGTGGTATATGGCCAGCATGCGAGTACATGAGTTGGCGAAGGAATTCGACATGTCGAGCAAAGAGCTGCTCGACAAGCTGCACGAAATGAAGATACCCGCGAAAAGCCATGCGAGCATGCTCGCCGACGCCTACGTCGCCAAGATCCGCAAGAACCTCGAGCCCGAGATCAAGCAGCGCGCCGGGCAGCTTGAGGACGAGGAGGCGAAAAAGCTCGCCGAGGAGCGCGCCGCCGCCGAGCGCCAGCGCGCCGAGGAGGAGCGCGCCCGCCGCGAGGCCGTGGAGCAGGAGCGCCGCGCCCGCGAGGCCGAGCGCGCCCGCCGCGTCGCCGGCGGCCCCTCCGCCGACGCGCCCGCGGAGGCGGGCGAGGCGCCCCGCCCGCGCAAGGCCCCGGCGCCCTCGCCGTTCGAGAGCCTTGCGAGCCAGATAGAGAGCGAGAAGGAGCGCGTCGCCCGCGAGGCCGCCGAGGCCCGCATGCGCGCGCGCCAGGCCAAGATGGCGGCCGAAGTGGCCAAGAAACAGGCGGTCGAGGAGGCGCTGCGCCATCGCAACGCCAAAGGCGGCAAGCCCGCGCCGGCGCCGAAGAAGCCCGCGCCGGTCCTGGGCGCCAAGAAGTCCGGCTTCGATTCGCTGCTCTCCCAGATAGAGGCTGAGAAGCAGCGCATCGAGGCCCAGAAGCGCGAAGCGTCGGCCGCAGGCGGCGCGGCGCGCGGCGGCGCCCGCCCCGAGCGCGGCTCCAAAAAGCACGGCAAGCGCGGCGCGCGCGTGGAGCAGATCGTTCCCGAGCTGGAGATCCAGCAGACCCAGCCCGAGGACCGCTACGCCCAGATGGCCGTGCAGGCCGAGAAGCTGCAGCGCGACAAGGTGCTTGCCGAGGCGCGCGCGGCCGTGGCCGCGGCCACCTCGCACGAGGGCGAGGGCCGGCGCAAGAAGCGCAAGCAGAAGCGCGAGGCCGAGAACCGCGAGCGCTTGGAGATGGAGGCGTTGGAGAAGGGCCTCGATCCCGAGCTTGTGCTCGATGACTCGGTGGTGGAGATTCCCCAGGGGTCGACCGTCGCCAAGTTCGCCGAGCTTCTGGGCGTGCAGCCCAACGACGTGATCAAGCGCCTGTTCATGCTGGGCCAGGTGCTCACGCTCACCCAGTCCATGAGCGATGACTTGGTGGAGCTTATCGCCGACGACATGGGGCGCAAGGTGCGCGTCGTGTCGCCGGAGGAGGAGTACGCGGTGGTCTACCACGACAGCGAGGAGGACCTCAAGCCCCGCCCGCCCGTGGTCACCGTCATGGGTCATGTCGACCACGGCAAGACCTCGCTTCTGGACGCCATCCGCCACACGGGCGTGGCCGAGGGCGAGGCCGGCGGCATCACCCAGCACATCGGCGCCTCGGTGGTGGAGATCGACGGCCGCCAGATCACGTTCATCGACACGCCGGGCCACGAGGCGTTCACGGCCATGCGCGCCCGCGGCGCCCAGGTCACCGACGTCATCGTGCTGGTGGTGGCCGCCGACGACGGCGTGATGCCGCAGACCATAGAGGCCATCAACCACGCGAAGGCCGCCGACGTGCCGGTGGTGGTGGCCGTCAACAAGATAGATAAGGCCGGCGCCAACCCCGACCGCGTGCGCCAAGAGCTCACCGAGTACGGCATCATCCCGGAGGAGTGGGGCGGCCAGAACATGTTCGTGGAGGTGTCGGCCAAGCAGCGCCTGCACATCGACGACGTGCTGGAGACTATCCTTTTGCAGGCCGACGTGCTGGAGCTTCGGGCCAACCCCGACGCCGAGGCGTCCGGCTTCGTCATCGAGGCGAACCTGGACAAGGGCCGCGGCCCGGTGGCCACCGTGCTCGTGCAGCGCGGCACGCTCCATCCGGGCGACGCGGTGGTGGCGGGCACGTCCTACGGGCGCGTCCGCGCGCTGGTGGACCCGCGCGGCAAGCACGTGGACGCGGCCGGCCCCGCCGACCCGGTGGAGATCCTCGGCTTGTCGAGCGTGCCCACCGCCGGCGACGAGTTCCGCGTGTTCGCCGACGAGCGCGACGCCCGCAAGCTGGCCGAGGAGCGCGCGCTGCGCGCCCGTTTGGCCGAGCAGGAGACGAAGTCCCACATGAGCCTGGATGACCTGTTCAACCGCATCGAAGAGGGCAAGCAGACCGATCTCAACCTCATCGTGAAGGCCGACGTGCAGGGTTCCATCGAGGCTTTGCGCGACGCGTTCGAGAAGATGGACCAGTCCGAGGTGCGCATCAACATCGTGCACTCGGCCGTGGGCGGCATCACCGAGACCGACGTCACGCTGGCCTCCGCCTCCGACGCCATCATCATCGGCTTCAACGTGCGCCCCACGGGCAAGTCCAAGCAGCAGGCCGAGAAGGAGAAGGTGGACATCCGCCTGTACCGCGTCATCTACCAGGCCATCGAGGAGATCAACGCCGCGCGCGTGGGCCTGCTCTCGCCGGAGATCGTGGAGGAGGACACCGGCATCGCCGAGGTGCGCGAGACGTTCAAGGTGCCGAAGGTGGGCACCATCGCCGGTTGCTACATCACCGAAGGCGAGATCCACCGCGACGACAAGGTGCGCATCGTGCGCGACGGCACGGTCATCTTCGAGGGCGTGATGGCGTCGCTGCGCCGCTTCAAAGACGACGTGAAGTCCGTGAAGCAGGGCTACGAGTGCGGCATCGGCATCGAGAAGTTCCAGGACCTCAAGGTGGGCGACACCATCGAGGGCTACCAGGTGAAGGAAGTCGAGCGGACGGAGTAACGGAGGTTCCGCCGGCCTTACGGCCGGCGGAATGGGCCGACGCTGCGCGGCATCGATGCACCCCATCTTGCCGCTCCAAGCCCTCGTCGCGTACGAAGTACGCTTCCTCGGCCTTTCACGGCAATCTGGGGCACCTCGATGCCGCTCGCTGACGTTACGAACGACCAGCATTGTGCATCGGGAAACCCTCGGGTTACCGTTGTCGAATCCAAGCGCCCGTCGACCGTCCCGCGATACACTGGACGCGACGGGCGCGTTTTGCGCACAACCCCTCGACCGTTTAGGAGGCGGCACCATGAAGCAGGGTTCGTCCAATCGCAAAGTGAACGAGCAGGCCCGCGAGGTGATTGCGAGCATCCTTCTGTTCGAGATCTCCGATCCGCGCCTTTCCCTCGTCACCATCACGGGCTGCGAGGTGAGCTACGACCGCAGCGCGTGCAACGTGTTCTACACCACCGAGCCCGAGCGCTACGAGGACGTGGCCGAGGCGTTCGGCAAGGCGGCGGGCCGCATCCGCTCGCTCATGGCGCGCGAGCTGTCGTGGCGCGTGGCGCCTGATCTGCGCTTCCATCTGGACAAGAGCGTGGACGAGGCCGAGCGCATAGCCGCGGCGCTCAAGCGCGACGCCGCGCGCAACGCCTCCGCGCCGACCGAGGCCGACGTGCCCGCCGACGCCGATCCCCTTGCCGGGGAGTAGGGAGGCCCCGTGGCGACCACGCCCCAGACCAACGCCGATCTTGCCGCCATAGCCTCGGTCCTCAAAGGCTGCGATGACATCGTCGTCTGCGGCCACGTGAGCCCCGACGGGGACTGCCTGGGCTCGCAGCTCGGGTTGGCCGCGGCGCTCAGGAGCCTCGGCAAGCGCGTCGCGTGCCTGCTCGCGAAAGACGAGCCCGCCGACGAGCGGCTCTCCTTCCTGCCCGGCTTCGCCGACCTGATCCCCGCCGCGCGCTACGAAGGTCCGGCGCGCGCGTTCGTGGCGGTGGACGTGCCCACGCGCGAGCGCATCGGCGAGGACGGCGCCGCGTTGCTCGACGCCTGCGAGACGTCCGTGACCGTAGACCACCATGCGGCCGACGCCGCTATGACCGCGCTCGCCTATGTCGATCCGGACGCGGCCTCCACGACCGTGCTCGTGTGGGAGCTGGCCGGCCTGCTTGGGGCGGACCGCGCGGGCGACGTGGCGACGTGCTGCTACACGGGGCTTGTCACCGACACGGGGCGTTTCCAGTACCAAAACACCGACGCGGCGGCCCTGCGGGCGGCGGCCGAGATGGTGGAGGCGGGCGCGGACCCGGCGGCCGTGTCGCGCGCCGTGTTCCAGAACCGCTCCGTGCCCTCGGCGCTCCTCGAGGCCCGCGCCGTGGAGCGCATGAGGCTCTGCGTCGGCGGCGCCGCCGCGTTAAGCTGGCTTTCGCAGGCGGACTTCGAGGCGCTGGGCGCGGCCAAGGCCGACGCCGAGCCCGTTGTGGACGCGCTTCGCTCGGTGCGGGGCGTGCGCGTGGCCTGCATGCTGCGCGAGCAGGACGGCGCCGTGCGCGGCAGCCTCAGGGCCAAAGACGACACCGACGTGGCCTTTCTCGCCCGAGAGCTGGGCGGCGGCGGTCATCGGGCGGCCGCCGGGTTCACGCTGGAGACGGGGCTTGAGGAGGCGACGGCCCTTCTGGAGCGCCGCCTTGCCGATCTGCTGGAAGGAGATCGCCTGAAGTGAAGAGGGGGACATCGGGGCTTTCGCTGGTCGTCGGGGTGAACAAGCCGGCGGGCATGAGCTCGCACGACGTGGTCAACCGGTGCCGCTCCATCTTCGGAGAGCGCCGTGTGGGCCACACCGGCACGCTCGACCCCATGGCCACGGGCGTGCTTCCGGTCTGCGTGGGTCCGGCAACGCGGCTGGGGGCGTATCTGACCGGGCACGACAAGCGCTACCGCGTGAAGGTGGCCTTCGGCGCGGGGACCGACACCGACGACGCCGAGGGCCGCGTGACGCGCACGGGCCCGGTTCCCGAGCGCGTGCTGGACCCGGAGTTCGCCGCCGCGTTCGTGGCGGGCATGGTGGGCGCGGGCAGGCAGATGCCGCCGGCGTACTCGGCCGTGAAGGTGGGAGGCAGGAAGTCCTACGAGGCGGCGCGCGCCGGCACCATCATCGACCTGGCCCCGCGCGACATCGTGGTGCACGACGCGCGTCTTGTCGGCGTGTCCGAGGGTGAGGGCGACGAGCTTGTGTCGTGGGAGGTGGACTTCCACGTGTCCAAGGGCACCTACATCCGCGCGCTCGCGCGCGACATGGGCCGCGACCTGGGGTGCCCGGCGCATGTGGCCGCGCTCGAGAGGACGTGTCTGGGGCTTTTGCCCCTGGAGGAGTGCGTGAGCTTGGAGACGCTCGCCGACCTCAAGGACCGCGCGGCGCTCGATCCGGTGCGCCTGCTCGGCGTGCGGTTTTTCTACGTCCAGGGCGAGGAGGCGGCCAGGGTGGCCAACGGCGGGGCGATCCCCTCCAAGGACCGCGCGCTCTACGAGCGCAGGCGCTCCACGTCGGCCCTGGAGATGTGCGCCTGCACGGCGGGCGTGCGGGAGAGCTGCGAGGGGCCTGCCGACGGCGAGACGGTGGCGGTGATAGCGGACAACAAGCTGGTCGCGCTGTATGCGTTCGACGGCGCGCGCGGCTGCTACGTCGCGCGCTGCGTGTTTCAAACGGGGGTGTCTCGTGGCAGGGATATATAGGGTGGACGGCTCGTTCGACCACGGCTTCTTCTCCGGCGCGTCGTGCGCGTTCGGCGTGTTCGACGGCGTGCACTGGGGGCATCGGTTCTTGTTGGAGCGGGCGCGCGAGACGGCGCGCGAAAGCGGCGGGCGCAGCGTGGCGCTCACGTTCGACATCGACCCCGACGAGGTGTTCCACCCCCGGCGCCTCAAAAAGCTCATGACCAACGACGATCGCCTGGCCATGCTGGCGTCTGCCGGGGTGGATGCGGTGTGCGTGCTGCCGTTCACACGCGAGTTCGCGGCCTCGTCGCCCGAGCGCTTCCTGCTGCAGACCTTCGACGGCACGCCGCCGGCGTTTCTGCACGTGGGGTCGGACTTCAAGTTCGGCGCGCGGGCGGAGGGCACGGTGCGCGACCTTGATGCGTGGGGGGCGGCGGGCGGCGCGCAGGTGCGCGCGCATCATCTGAAGAGCGCCGACGGCGCGCCCATCACGGCAACGCGCATCCGCCTGCTTCTGGCCGAGGGCGCCATAGAGGAGGCGAACCGCCTGCTGGGGCGCGCGTACTTCGTGACGGGAACGGTGGAGCCGGGGCGCGGCGAGGGCGCCGACATGGGCTTCAAGACGGCGAACCTCGAGGTGCCCGAGCAGCTGCGGGCGCTTGCCGACGGCGTGTACGCGGCCTGGGCCGAGGTGGACGGCGCGCGCTACAAGGCCGCCGTCAACATGGGCGTGGCCGCCACGTTCGCCGACCGCGCCACCGCCACCTGCGAGGTGCACCTGCTCGATTTCGACGGCGATTTGTACGGGCGCTCCATCAAGGTGGAGTTTTTGCACTGGCTGCGTCCCATGCGCAGGTTCGACGATGTGGACGAGCTTATCGCCACGGTCAAGGGCAACATCGCCTGGGTGCGGGCGAACCTGTAGGGGAGGGCTCAGTCGCCCAGCCGGTACCCGAAGCGCCAGACGGTCTGGAGCATCTTCGGATGGGCGGGGTCGGCCTCTATCTTCTCCCGGATGTGGCGGATGTGGGTGGGGATGCTCACGGAGGAGTGCAAATAGCCGATGCCCCACACGTGCTCGATAATCTCGTCGGCGGTGTACACCTCGCCCGGGCGCTGGCTGAGCAGCGAGAGGATCTGGAACTCCTTTTTCGTGAGGTCGATCTTCCTGCCGTCGACGAACACCTCGAAGCGCAGGACGTCTATCCTGAGGCTTCCGACCGTGCGCACGGCCTGTTCGCCCCAGGGGCTGGCCTGGCCCGCTCCGTGGGGCGCGGACCGTCTGAGGAGCGCCTCGACGCGCAGGAGGAGCTCCTCTTCGTTGAAGGGTTTGACGAGGTAGTCGTCTCCGCCCGATCGGAATCCGCTCTTTTTGTCGGCGATGTCGCTTTTCGCGGTCAGGAACAGCACGGGCGTCCGCGCGCGGGACTTCCTGATGATCTCGCACACCTCGAAACCGTCGAGCTTGGGCATCATGACGTCGAGGATGGCGATGTCGGGCCGTTTCTCGTCGAAAGCGGACAGCGCCTGGATGCCGTTTCCCGCCTCGCACACCTGGTAGCCGGCCTTCTTCAGGATGATGCCTATGGCCGCCCTGAGCCGCTCGTCGTCATCCGCAACAAGAACCATCATGCTATGCCTCCTCCTCCGACGCTTCCTCGACGCTGGGCGCCGGCACGACGAAGTCGAACCGGCTTCCGCAACCGACCACGCTCTCGACTGAGATCGAGCCTCCGAGCGCGGTCACAAGGCTCTTCGACAGGGCCAATCCCAGCCCGCTTCCCATGGCGTTGCGCTCCCGGGCGGCATCCGCTTGGACGAACCGATCGAAGACGCGCGCCAGCTCGTGCTCGGGTATGCCGCATCCGGTGTCCGAGACGGCGACGGACAATCGGCCCTCGCTTCGGTCGTAGTGGGCCGAAAGCTCGACGCTGCCCCCTTCGTCCGTGAACTTGACGGCGTTGCCCAGCAGGTTCGCAAGGACTATCCGAAGCGCCTGGCTGTCGCTTCTCACGATGGGCATCTCGCGTTCGATGCCAAACGACAAGGAGACGCCCTTGCGGGAGGCGGCGGGCTCCACGGCGGCCCTCACTATCTCCACCACGTCTACCAGATCGACCTCCTCCTCCACGAACTCGAACCTCCCCGCTTCGAAGCGGGCCGTGTCTATCACGTTGTTCACCATGTCGAGAAGGACCATGCCGCTTTCCTTGATCTCCTCTACGTAGCCCTTCTCCTCCTCGGTCCTCACGTTGGGCGAGCTGGCGAGTATGTCGGCGTAGGCCATGATCGACGAAAGGGGCGTCCTCAGCTCGTGGCTGACCATGGCCAGGATGTTCGACTTCGCTTCGTTCTCGTTTTTCAGCTGGGCGTTCGCCTGCATCAAGGGGGCGGTGACCCAGCGGCGCAGCATGAGCCGCACAACCGCCACCACCGCCGCCGTCAGGCAGAGGAAAAACGCCAGGCTTTGGGCCGTCCGCGCGCTCATCTCGCCCTCGTAGCGGCTCATCGGTATGGATATGCTCGTGACGCCGGCCAGATCCCCCATCTGCATGCCCTCCTTGCGGAAGCCGGTCAGGTCGTACTCGCCCGCAGGCTCGCCGTGGCATGCGAGGCAGTTGCGGGATATGTCTATTCGCGAGACGTAGCGGAAGAAGGATTCGCCGCCTCTGTCCTCCATGCCGAAGCGCTCAGTCTCCTCCGTGGCCTCGAAAAGCTCGATGGCCTTTGACTCGAACTCGTCCGGCTGGTCGGTGGAGGACCTCGGGTTGTCCCGCGCGTAGCGTATGACGTAGCCCTCCGACTGCGCGGTGAACTTCTGGGCGATGTCCTTCCCAGCGACGGAGCAGTACACGCCCTTGAAGTCGAACCGCCCGGTGGAATCGTAGTTTATGGCGTCTTGCACCTGGTCGATGTAGGCCCAGGCCGCTTTCATCTCGACGTTGAGCGTGCGGGCCTCGGCAAGGGCCTTGTCCTGCATGAACGCGTCGCTGGTAAGCGACAGCCACGCCAGGTACAGCATCGCGCACGCAACGATGACCAGCGCCACGGACGCTGAGAACCGCGCGGTGAGGCTCAAGCGTCCCGAACGTGCCGCCGCCATGGCAACCCCCTTCGCATGTTTTGCGGACCGACGTCCCGTCGCCTCCCCCTTGGAGCGCGGGCGGCCCGGGAACGGAACCGTCCCCGGGCCAAGGTGCCGCGCGGATATGCCTGCCAGATGCTACGCGAGGGATCCAATCGCCTCGTCGAGCAGGGTGTTCGCGCGATTGAGCAGGTCGTCTATCTCCCTAGGGTCGTGAACGACCTTGCCGCCGTCATGCACTTCGGCATCTCCTGTGACCCCGACGCCCACTTTGCCTTCCGCCCAGGTGTCGTACCAGTACGCCTTCGTGTAGCTGTCGCGGGCGGCTGCGAGGGCCTGCTCGTCGTACGCCCCGGTGCTCGTCGCCTCGACGAGCTTGTCGTACAGGGCGGCAAGCTTGTCCCGCACCTGGCTCGCCAGCTGCTCCGACTCGGCCTGCCTGCCCCTCACCATCTCCACCATGGCCTCGGTCGACTCGATCCCCTGGTCCTTGTGGCATGTCAGGCAGTACTCAAGGGCGGCCTCGTTTTCCAGCGGGGAGCTTGAGGCGTTATGGTTCGTGTACGTCTGCCCCGACTCCTCGTCGGTTGTCTCGACCATGTGGCAATCGACGCAGGTGAGCCCCAGCGACTCGTGGTTGCTGCCCTGGAATATCTCCACGTCGGGATGGCTCGCGGATGCCGAGATGGCACCCGATGCCTCGTCTACGGTGGCGATGCCGTCTTCGATGAACGCCTGGAGGACGGCGTCGGCGTCGATGCCGTAGCGGTAGGGTCGATAGGCGTCGAGATCGGCCTCGGAGGTTATCTTTGCACGATACGATCCCCCGGGAACGTTGTGGCACTGGCCGCACACGCGATCGCCTTCGTCGAAGGACTCCTGAACGCCGCCGGAGAGCCGCTCGAACAGGATGCCGACGGAGTCGTACTCGGAGGGGTTGGACGGATCGCTGTGGCACAGGCCGCAGTCCCACACTTCGTCTATCGTTTGGGAGACGAACTCCTCGTCCAGGGTTTTCGCGTACGCCTCGGCCCCTTCGGATTCGTAGTAGTCGCCGAACACGGAGGACTTGCAATCGAAGCATCCCTGCCTCACGCGGGTCTCCTGAACGGCCATGGACAGCTCGCCCTCGTCTATCACCCATTGCCCCGAGTCGGCGTCGTAGTGGAAGCCGGAGATCATGTAGTACCCGTCATCGGTTTTGGCCAGGTTGGTGCTCGTGGCCCCCGTCGACTCGCGCGCCAGCGGCGCGAATATCCGCTCGGTTATGCCGTAGTGGCCGTGGTTCACCCCGTCCCGCTCGTTGACCGACGCCTTCGCCGAGGCGTACTGGAGAGGGTAGGCCTCCCCCCATTCGGCCGAGGTGGCCGCCTCGGCCGGAAGGCTGCTTTCCGCCGAGCCTCCGTCCCCTTGCGAAGCGGCGTTCGCGCATCCGAACAGCATGCAGCCCCCTACCGCGCATGCGACCGATGCCAAGATGGCGGCTCGTTTGTCGACCCTGCCTTTCGCATGGCTCCTCATCGTGGTCATCACCCCTTTCTCGTCGTCGCACCTTCGTGCGTCCAGCGTGCGGCGCGCCGCACGAGGGAGCTGCGCGCCGCGCCGTCGCGCTTACTGTACGCTCTTTCGGGGGGCGCCTCCATCGCGGGTTCCTTGAGGGAGGCTTGCCTTTTCGCAATAATTTAGTTAAACGGTTGGCGCATGAGAGGGCGGTCGCCCCGATGAGGGCCGGTCCCGGGGAAGGAGGCTGCCCCGACGAGTGGCGGCCGGGGGCTGGCGGCGGCGTTTCCCGGGACGGCCCGCTTTTGCGGGCCGATCTGTTGCCGGTGGGGCGCTCGGATGGCAAGAAATCACCGAAGTCGGAAGATTTCGTCGTCCTGTCGTCATGCAGTGGGCGAAAAATGCCTGGTCGACGATCGCGCGGTGTTGTCGGAAAGCGTGTTCGCGTGGCTTTGTTTTCCGACTTCGGTGATTTCTCGCCATCCGAGCGCCCCCTCTCTGCCAAACCGCCGTCGATGCGAACCTGCGCTCGCCGGATCTTTCTCGGCCCCTTTTCGATTATTGGGAAAACCCTGGACTGCCACAAGACGCAAAGCGGCGTCCAGACGGTCGACGAGATGCGCAGCATGCTCGAACGCGCGAACGCTCTGGTCGAGGAGGGCATGGGGCTGCTCGCGTAAGCGCCCGCGCCTGCCCGGGGCGCCCCCTCCGTCCGGATCCCCCCTCCCTCGAGGATCCGGACGGAGGGGGCGCCCTTCGCTTTTCTGAGGGAAGGGGGTGGCGCTGACCGGGGACTTCGGCGTTTTGCGACGAAAAACGCCGAATCCGGCTTCACATTATCTGCAAATACCCTAAAATGAAGCGGTTACAGCTTTCTCGCTCGAATGCCCGGCGAAAAGGCCGTACGGCATACAGGCTCGGAAAAGGAGGAGACACGTGACTACGCAAGTCGCATGGATGGCTCCCGTATGTGCCCTCATCGGCATCTGCGTGGCGGCCTATCTGGGGTCGTGGGTCCTGAAGCAGGACCCGGGCGCGGACAAGATGAACAGCATTTCTCTCAAGATCCAGCAGGGCGCCAAGGCGTTCCTCATGAGCGAGTACAAGCTGCTCGTCATCTTCATGGTGGTCGTGGGCGTGGTCATGGCGGTGGCGCTCTCGCCGCTGACGGCGCTCGCGTTCGTGACGGGCGGCGTCATGTCGGCCGCCGCCGGCTACGTGGGCATGCACGTGGCCACGCGTGCGAACACGCGCACAGCGCATGCGGCCGAGGAGTCGGTGGCCCGGGCGCTCAACATCAGCTTCAAGTCGGGCCTCACGATGGGCCTGTGCGTGGCCTCGTTCGCCCTTCTGGGCCTGTCGCTGTGGCTGCTTCTGCTGGTGTTTGGCATCGACATCGTCGAGGTCGCCCAGATGCACACCAACATCGGCATGGTGGAGGGCTTCGCCACCGGCGCGTCGGCCGTGGCGCTGTTCGCCCGTGTGGGCGGCGGCATCTACACGAAGGCCGCCGACGTGGGAGCCGACCTCGTGGGCAAGGTTGAAGCGGGCATTCCCGAGGACGATCCCCGCAACCCGGCCACCATCGCCGACAACGTGGGCGACAACGTGGGCGACGTGGCGGGCATGGGCGCCGACCTGTTCGAGTCCTACACCGGCTCCATCCTGGCCCCCACCATCCTGGCCGCCACCTTCGGCGCGCTGGGCGGCTACTTTGCCACGGGCGACCTCGTGTGGGCGCTCGTCACGCCGGTCATCATCGCGGCGTGCGGCATCATCACGTCCATTATCGGCCTGTTCGCCGTGCGCACGAAGGAGGGCGCCGAGCTGCACAAGGCCCTCAACCGCGGCACGTACCTGGCCGCGGGTATCGAGATCGTGGTGATCTTCTGCCTGTTTGCCATCTGGAACTCCCAGTCGGTGGAGGCGCAGCCGCTGTGGCTGTTCGGCTCGGTGCTGTGCGGCCTGGTGGCGGGCCTTGCCATCGGCAAGATCACCGAGTACTTCTGCTCTGACAAGTACAATCCCGTGCACAAGATCGCCGACGCCGCCGACACCGGCGCGGCCACGGTCATCATCGAGGGCATCGGCACGGGGATGCTGTCCACCATCGCCCCCATCGTGCTGGTGGCGCTGGCCATCATCGGCGCCTACACCTTCGGCAACATGGCGTTCCCCAACGCCTCGCCCGAGGGCGGCATCGCGGTGGGCCTGTTCGGCGTGGGCCTGGCGGCCACGGGCATGCTGTCCAACACCGCCATCACCATCGGCGTGGACGCCTACGGCCCCGTGGCCGACAACGCGGGCGGCATCGCCGAGATGGCGGGGCTTCCCGAGGAGGTGCGCGACCGCACCGACGCGCTCGATGCCGTGGGCAACACCACGGCGGCCATCGCGAAGGGCTTCGCCATCGCGTCCGCGGGCCTGTCGGCCATCTCGCTGTTCGTGTCCTACCAGGCCACGATGCACCATTCCATCCCCGACTTCGAGCTTACGCTCACCGACCCCATCATCGTGGCCGGCATCTTCATCGGCGCGATGATGCCGTTCATGTTCGCAGCCCTCACCATGGGCGCGGTGTCGCGCGCGGCCCACTCCATGGTGGAGGAGGTGCGTCGTCAGTTCCGCGAGATCAAGGGCATCATGGAGTACGAGGCCGAGCCCGAGTACGACAAGTGCGTGGCCATCTCCACGTCCTCGGCTCTGCGCGAGATGATGCTTCCGGGCTGTTTGGCCGTGGTGGTGCCCATCCTCATCGGCTGCTTCAACCCGGCCATGCTCGGCGGCTTTTTGGCGGGTGCCGTGTCCACCGGCATGCTCATGGCCATCTTCATGTCCAATGCCGGCGGCGCGTGGGACAACGCGAAGAAGTACATCGAGCAGGGCTTCCATGGCGGCAAGGGCTCGGAAGCCCACAAGGCCGCCGTCGTGGGCGACACTGTGGGCGATCCGTTCAAGGACACCTCCGGTCCGTCCATGAACATCCTCATCAACCTGATGACCATCGTGTCGCTGACGTTCGCGCCGCTGTTCATCATGGTGCAGGGCCTGCTCTAGGCTGATCGCTGACGGCGCGCCTGGGGCGCGCGGGAGGCTTCGGGGCCCCGGCAACCGCGCCGGGGTCCCGTGCGTTTTCGGCACTTTTGCCGGCGCGGAGCGGAAGGCTGCGTTGTGCTACACTGGGCCTCGCGGATGCGGCGGATCGGTGAAAGGGAGGCGCGCGATGGCGAGCAAGAAACCTTCGGCGAACGCGAAGCGGACCGCTGCGTTCAAGGCGGGCCTTGGGAGCATGGACGATGTCTTCGAGCGCGAACGCGCCCGCAAGGAGCGCAGCGCCGAGGAGCGCGAGGAGGCGCTCGTGCGGAAGGCATGCCTGTCGAAGAGGCGCTACGGCAGCCGGGCCGATGCGGAGGATGCGGCCCGCGCTTGCGCTGCGCATGGCGCGCCGAGGCTGCATTGCTACCGCTGCCCGCATTGCGGTGGCTGGCACCTCACCTCCAAGCCCGAGCGCTGAGCAGCTGCGGGCGCATGCCGCATGGGAGCACGGTGTGGGGCACGGAAGGCGAAAGGGCGCGGCCGCACCGCGACCGCGCCCTCGTTTGCGCTTGAAGCCCCTGGTAGAGAAGTCTTCTTACACGATGCCCTGGGCCATCATGGCGTCGGCAAGCTTCTTGAAGCCGGCGATGTTGGCGCCCATGACGTAGTTGCCCTCGTGGCCGTACTCGCGCGCGGCGTCGTCGGCTGCGTGGTAGATGCTCTTCATGATGCCCTGCAGCTTGGCATCCACTTCCTCGAACGTCCAGGACAGGCGCTCGGAGTTCTGCGACATCTCCAGGCCGGAGGTGGCCACGCCGCCGGCGTTGGCCGCCTTGCCGGGCAGGAAGGTCACGCCGTTCTCGATGAGGTAGTCGGTGGCGTCCATGGTGGTGGGCATGTTGGCGCCCTCGGCGACCACCTTGCAGCCGTTTGCGACCAGCTGCTTGGCGTCGTCGATGAACAGCTCGTTTTGCGTGGCGCAGGGCAGGGCGACGTCGCACGGCACGCTCCACACGCCGCGACCCTCGTGGTACTCCACGCCCTCGCGGCGCTTGGCGTACTCGCTGATGCGGGCGCGCTCCACTTCCTTGATCTGCTTGACCAGGGCCACGTCGATGCCGGCGGGGTCGTGGATCCAGCCGGTGGAGTCGGAGAGGGTGACCACCTTCGCGCCCAGCTGCTGGGCCTTCTCGGTGGCGTAGATGGCCACGTTGCCCGAGCCGGACACGACGACGGTCTTGCCCTCGAGGGAGTCGCCGTGGCATTCCAGATGCTCCTGCGCGATGTAGACCAGGCCGTAGCCCGTGGCCTCGGTGCGCGCGAGCGAGCCGCCGAAGGTGAGGCCCTTGCCGGTGAGCACGCCCACCCATTCGTTGCGGATGCGCTTGTACTGGCCGAACATGTAGCCGACCTCGCGCGCGCCCGTGCCGATGTCGCCAGCCGGCACGTCGGTGTCGGCGCCGATGTGGCGACACAGCTCGGTCATGAAGGACTGGCAAAAGCGCATGACCTCGCCGTCGGACTTGCCTTTCGGGTCGAAGTCAGAGCCGCCCTTGCCGCCGCCCATGGGCAGCGTGGTCAGGCTGTTCTTGAAGATCTGCTCGAAGCCGAGGAACTTGATGATGCCCAGGTTCACCGACGGATGCAGGCGCAGGCCGCCCTTGTAGGGCCCCAGGCAGCTGTTGAACTGCACGCGGAAGCCGCGGTTGACCTGGACCTTACCCTCGTCGTCAACCCAGGGGACGCGGAACATGACCACGCGCTCCGGCTCCACGATGCGCTCCAGGAGGCCGGCCGCCTCGTACTCGGGGTGCGCCTCGATGACCGGCTCCAAGGAACGCAGCACCTCGGTGACGGCCTGGATGAACTCCGGCTGGCTGGCGTCCTTCGCCTTGACCTGCTCGATGACTCGATCGACGTAACTCAATTCGGACCTCCTTAACGCACGTGCAGTTCGCAATGCGCACCATTATAAGGAGGAGGCCGCGCGCAAGGCGATTATTTAAACGACTCGAAACAAAAACGGCTCCGGGCGGGGGCGGAAGCGGGGAGAGCGAGGCGCGGGGCATGCGCGGCGGAGGCATCGCGTCGGGCGCGGGCGGCGGCGGGAGGGGCCGCTGCGTGAAGGCCGCCGGCCTTTGGCACCGGATACCGCCCGATGCGGTAGAATCGTCACGTTGCGAAGGAGGATCGAGCATGAACGAGATCAAGTGCCCCCAGTGCGGGACGGTGTTCCAGGTGGACGAGACGGGCTATGCGAAGATCGTGAGCCAGATACGCGATCGCGAGTTCGCCCGCGAGCTGGAGCAGCGCGAGCGTCATCTGGCCGAGAGGCAGGAGCAGGCGGTGCGCCTGGCGGTGGCCCAGGAGCGGCAGCGCGCCCAGGAGGGCGCATCGGCCCACGCGGCGCGCATCGCGGAGCTGGAGGCCTTGCTGGAGGCGGCCAAGCGCGAGGGGGTCGCCGGCATGGAGGCGCTCAAGCGCGACCAGGAGGCGCGCGAGCGCGCCGTCCGCGCCGAGCACGCCCGCGCCCTGGCCGACGCGGCGGCTGAGCGGGGCGCGCGCGTGGCCGAGCTGGAGCAGAAGCTGGCCGCGCAGGCGGCGTCGTTTTCGGCCGAGAAGCAGCTGGCGGCATCCGAGGCGCGTGCGGAGGTCGAGCGGGAGCGCGACGCTTTGGCAGCGCAGGTGGAGCTTGTGCGGGCCGAGGGGGAGCGGGCGGCCGTTGCCCTGCGCGAGGAGATGGCCACCAAGCTGCGGGCCAAAGACGAGCTCATCTCCTACAAAGACGAGGAGATCGCCCGCTACAAGGACATGAAGGCGCGCCTGTCCACCAAGATGGTGGGGGAGTCGCTCGAGCAGCACTGCGAGGCCGAGTTCAACAAGCTGCGCGCCACGGCGTTTCCCCGCGCGTACTTCGAGAAGGACAACGACGTGGTGGACGGCACGAAGGGCGACTACGTGTTCCGCGAGCACGACGAGGACGGCACCGAGGTGGTGTCCATCATGTTCGAGATGAAGAACGAGAACGACGAAACGGCCACCAAGCACAAAAACGAGGACTTCCTCAAAAAGCTCGACGCCGACCGGCGCAAGAAGGGCTGCGAGTACGCCGTGCTCGTCACGCTGCTCGAACCTGAAAGCGAACTGTACAACGAGGGCATCGTGGACGTGGGCTACCGCTACGAGAAGATGTACGTGGTGCGCCCGCAGTTCTTCATCCCCATCATCTCCATCCTGCGCAACGCGGCGCTGTCGGCCATGACGTACAAGGCGGAGCTTGCCCGCGCCCGCAGCCAAAACGTCGATGTCACGCGTTTCGAGGAGCAGATGGAGGAGTTCAAGGCGAAGTTCGGCCGCAACTACGAACTGGCCAGCCGCAAGTTTCAGCAGGCCATCGACGAGATAGACAAGACCATCGACCACCTGCAGAAAACCAAGGACGCGCTTTTGGGCAGCGAGCGCAACCTGCGCCTTGCCAACGACAAGGCGCAAGATCTCACCATCAAGCGCTTGACCCGCAACAACCCCACCATGAAGGCCGCCTTCGAGGCCGCGCGGGAGGAGGGGGAGGAGGGCGCGTGACGGGCCCGGCGGGGAAATACGGCGCGCGCAAAGCGCCCCCATGCGGTAAGATGGCTTCTTCGCGATAAGGTCGGATGCGGGGAAGGGGCGGCGTGGAGGTACTGGCGGCAATGGCGGCGGGGGTGCTGGTGGGGGCGACCGTGTTCCCCGAGCGGCTCAAAGGCGTGCTCGAGAAGCTCACGCTCGCGGCAACGGGCCTGCTCATCTTCGCGATGGGCGCGACGCTGGGCGGGCGCGAGGCGTTTTTGGAGGAGCTTGCCGCGGTAGGCTGGGCAAGCGCGCTGTTCTGCGTCGTGCCCGCAGCGCTGTCCACGGCGGCGGTGTACGCGCTCACAAGCGCGTTCATGGGCGATATCGCGCGCCGTCCGGCGGGACCGCGCGTGGAGTCCGCACGCGAGGACGCCTCGGCGGGCGGTGGCGAGGCGGTCATGATAGGCGTGGCGGTGGGCGCGCTCGTGCTCGGCGCGGCCTACGGCCTTGCGGGCGCGTCGCTGGCGCCTCTTGACGCGGTGGCCCGGCATTCGGATGCCGTCCTGTACGCGCTCATGTTCCTGGTCGGCATCAGCGTGGGCGGCAGCCGCGGGCTTGTGGGCAAGCTGCGGCAGTACCACGTGCGCGTGCTCATCATCCCCGCCGGCATCGTGGCCGGCTCGGTGGCCGGCGGGCTTCTGTGCGCGCCGCTTGCAGGGCTTTCGCTTCCCGAGGGCGCGGCCGTGGCGTCGGGGCTTGGCTGGTACAGCCTCGCCGGCGTCATGATGACCGGCATCGCCGGCGCGCAGGTGGGCAGCATCACGTTTCTGGCGAACCTCTTGCGCGAGATCCTGTCGTTTTTCTGCATACCGTGGATAGCGCGGCACCTCAACTACCCCACCTGCATCGCGCCCGCCGGCGCCACGAGCGAGGACACCACGCTGCCCATGATGATCCGCTGCACCAACGGCGAGACGGTGGTGCTCTCGGTGCTCAACGGTGTCATCTGCTCGGCGTTGGTGCCCGTGCTGATAGAGGGCTTTCACCAGCTCATGTAGGGTGCCGCAACAGCGCCGCGCCACCGCAGGCGACCGCCCCCTCCGCGTCCCTCGCCCCTTCGAGTTCCCTCCGCCCGCCGCCCCCCTCCGCCCCCCTGGCCGAGCTTGCGCCATTTCCGAAAACCCGCAAAACCGTTGTGCGACCGCGTCCGGGGCGGTAGCATGGGCGGGGTCGGCATGGGGGCCGGCGCCGACGAGGGGGATGATCCTATGTACAAGCCCTTTCCGCTGAAGGGTCTGCGCTTTTCCATCTCGCCCGAAACGCAGGCCAACGTCGCCCGCGCCGAGCACGCGCTCGTGCGCATGGAGGACAAGGCGCTCAACGGCCGCGCGGGCGGTTCGCTTCGGCGGGTGCTGTCGCGGCTTGAGGCGGTTTCCGCCATCCGCATCGAGGGCAAGGCGCTGCGCCTCATGGCGCTGCTCCGGTTGGAGGCCTGCGCGGCGAGCGAGGGCGATGCCCGCGCGTGCGCAGAGCCCTTCGACCTTTTCGGCTTTGAGCGCGAAGAGGAGAGGCGGGCGGCGGTGGAGGTGCTGCGCTTCGAGCGGGTCCTCGACCGCATCTACGGCCCCAAGCCTCCCGCCTCCCCGTTTTCCCTGGAGGATCTGCTCGACATCCACTCCATCGCGTGTTTGGGGCGCCCGGCCAAGGAGACCGGCTCCGGGCTGCGTCGGCGGAAGTGGTCGGTCGATGGGGGCAGCCCCGCCGCGAAGGTGTACAAGCCCTCGCCGGCCGAGGAGGTTCCCTCGCTCGTGGACGACCTCGTGGCCTTCGTGCGCCATGAGGCGTACAGCCCCATCACCCAGGTGGCCATCGCGCATTTCCAGTTCGAAAGCATCAAGCCCTTCAAGTCGGGTATGGACAAAACCGGTCGGCTCATGTGCCACGACATCCTTCGCCGTCGCGGCCTCATGACCGGCGTGGTGGCCCCTATCGGCCTCGAGCCGGCCATCGATACGGCGAGCCACGCCCAAGCCCTGCTGCCGTACAACTTCGGCGTGTCCATAGACAAGGCGAACTTCATGGCGATCATCGACCAATGGGTCGATTTCTGCGCGTTGTCGGCGGAGGCGTCGGCGCGCGTGGCCGACGTGTACCTTGACGCCATCCTCAAGGTGAGGGAGTCGTGGGTAGACGACTTCGGCAGGCCGAACAAGGGGTCGGCTCTTGAGGCGCTGCTCGATTTGCTCCCGGGCACGCCGGTGCTCACGGTGAGGCAGGCGGCGGCGCTCACGGGCAAAAGCCTGTCCTCCGCCAACGACGCGCTGCTCAGGCTCGAGCGGGCGGGCGTTGTGGAGGAGGCGGACCGGTTCCAGCGCGGCCGCCTGTTCGTGGCTCGGCGCGCCGTGGACGTGCTTGAGGAGCTGGCGAAGCGCATCACGCCCGACCGCCCGGTCGATCGCGACTCGCTGGCCTGATCCTTCTCGCTTGCGCCTTTCGCCCTTGCCCTCGCCGGCGCCGCCGGCGTCGGGCGCCTGCGCGTCCGCGTTCGGCGATTGCGGCTTTTCCGGGTTCCCGCAAAACGTCCCAAGGGGGACCGCGCCCAACGTATACTCGGGCTGCGGCCGAGGGCGGACGCGCTGCGAGGCCGCGAACGCGAGAAGAGACGAGAGGAGAGGGAAGCCATGACGGAGGCGAGGCGAGGTTTAAGCGGTTTGAGCATGAGGCGGCGCCGGTTTTTGCAGCTTGCCGCGGGGACGGCTGCGGCTGCGGCGTCGGGGGCGTTTCTGGGATCGTGCGCCCCGAAGGCGGCCGAGGAGGACGCGGGAGGCGCGACCGAGCCGGCGGGCACCGGGCAGCCGGATTACGACAAGATCGTGCGCACGGTGTGCGCTCCCAACTGCGTGGGCAGCTGCGGCATCAACGCCTACGTGAAAGACGACGTGATAGTGAAGGTGGAGCCGGCCGATTTTCCCGACAACGCCTACCATCGCATCTGCCTGCGCGGTGTGTCGAACGCCCTGCAGCGCGTGTACTCGCCCGACCGGGTGAAGTACCCCATGCGGCGCACGGGCGAGCGCGGCAGCGGCGAGTTCGAGCGCATCAGCTGGGAGGAGGCCATCGACCTCATCTACGAGAAGATGCAGCACAACATGGACACCTACGGGCCCACGGCGAACGCGTTTCTGGGCATGACCGGCAACTACGGCGTGTTTCCCCAGATCATTGATTCGCTTTTGGCCATGACCTACGACGGCACGTCGTTCACGAACTTCGGCATCATGGGCGACAACGCGTGCAACATGGGGTTTTTGCCCACGCTGGGCGTGCAGCAGGACGGCAGCTCGTGGGAGGACCTCATCGGGTCGAAGGCCATCATCATGTTCGGCTGCAACTACGCCGAGACGAACATGCAGGAGATGCACTTCATCTTCGACGCGCAGGAGGCCGGCAGCAAGCTCGTCGTGGTGGATCCGCGTTTCTCGCGCACGGCGGCGAAGGCCGACAAGTGGGTGCCCATCCGCCCCGGCACCGACGCGGCGCTCGCCTTGGGCATGATGAACTGGATTGTCGCCAACAACAGGCACGACGAGGACTACATCAGAACCTGCACCAACGGCGCGTTCTTGGTGGACCTCGCCACCAAGAAGCTTGTGCGCCTGGGCGAGGACTACGCCGTGTGGGACGAGGCTGCGGGCAAGGCCGTGCCCGTGGCGGCACTGCCCGACGACGCGAAGCCCGCCTACCCCTCGGTGCGGGTGAGCGGCGAGGTGCCGAAGGAGGCCGAGGTGCCGCAGACAGCGGCGCTTACGGGATCCTACGAGGTGGAGGTCGATGGCCGGACCGTGAGCGCGAAGCCGGCGTTCCAGCTGCTCGTTGAGTCCCTGGAGGCGTACTCGCCCGAGGCTGCGAGCGAGATCTGCGAGGTGCCCGCCGACGACATCGTGGCGCTGGCCGATCTCTACACCACCGAGACGCCCGCCTGCCTGCGCGTGAGCCAGGGGACGAACCGCTACTGGAACGGGCATCTTCCCACGCGCGCCCTCATCCAGATGGCGGCCATCACGGGCAACATCGGAAAGCCCCACGCCAACGTCAACTGGGCCGGCGGCAGCCTCATGCGCATCCTGTTCTCGCTCGGGCCCACGGCCGTCACCACGCGCGAGGGCCACGCGTCCACGTCGCTGCCGGGATCGCAGTGGTACGACATCGTGGCGTCCCAGGACCCGTACCCGGTCAAGCTGCTCTGGACGCACAACTACGGCTGGGGCACGCAGGGACCCGACCGCAACCGCATGGAGCGGGAGGTGCTGCCCCAGCTCGACTTCATCATCGTGTCCGACTCCATCATGACGCCCGGCGCCCAGTACGCCGATCTTGTTCTGCCGGTGACGAGCTACTATGAGGAGCCTTTCGAGATCGTGGCGGCGTGGTCGTCGATGTACGTGCAGGTGCGCGAGCAGGCCATCAGCCCTATGTTCGAGGCGAAGACCGACTATCAGGTGGCCCAGATGCTGGCCGAGCGGTTCGGCATCCTCGAGGAGACGGAGTGGCGCCTCGACATCGAGGAGTACGGGCGCGACCACATCCTCAAGGAGAGCGTCACGCCCGAGTTCGCGGAGATCGACTTCGACGAGCTTATGGAGAAAAAGGTGGTGCGGGCGAACTTCCCGGAGAACTACGTGGCGTTCGAGAGCATGCGCTTCGCCACTCCCAGCGGCAAGATAGAGCTTTACACCGAGGATCTGACGGAGTTCGGCGAGGAGCTGGCCTGCCATTACGAGCCGCTCGAGGGCAACCGCTCGCCAGCTGCCGCGACGTATCCGCTCACGTTCATGAACTGCCGCACCGTGTACACGACGCACTCCCAGCACGTGCAGCTGCCGTGGATCCGCGAGGTGGCGCCCGAGCCGCGGCTCGAGATGGCGCCTGCGGACGCCGAGGCGCGCGGCATCGCCACCGGCGATGTGGTGGAGGTGTTCAACGATCGCGGCTCCTACAAGGTGAAGGCGCTCGTCACCCCCGAGATCAAGCCCGGCTGCCTCAACCAGCGGCAGGGGTGGTGGCCCAAGGACTTCCCCGAGAACACCCATTACAGCGCCCTCATCCAGATGACGCTCAATCCGGCGCAAGACGCCATATCCGAGACGAACTTCGCGCCTTACGACAACCTCGTCGAAGTGAGAAAGGCCTAGGTGACGTGCCATGACGAAGTACGGATTCGCAATCAACCTGCACAGGTGCATAGGATGCCGCACCTGCTCGATCATCTGCAAGATGGAAAACGGCGTGGCCGACGGCCTGTTGCGCATGCGCGTCCTCAACGACGCGGAGGAGCTTGTTCACGACGTGCCGACGGGGGAGTACCCGAACCTTTCCATGACGTGGACGCCCGTCCCGTGCCAGCACTGCGACGACGCCCCCTGCGTGGCGGCGTGCCCCACCGGGGCCACTGAGAAGCGCGCGGACGGCATCGTGACCGTCGACAAGGAGGCGTGCATCGGCTGCAAATCGTGCATGGAGGCATGCCCCTACGGCGCGCGCCAGTACGACGAGGAGTCGAACACGGTGGACAAATGCACGCTGTGCGCCCATCGCCTTGACGCGGGGCTGGGCACCACGGTCTGCCAGATAGCCTGCCCGGGGCGCGCCATCGTGGTGGGCGATCTGGACGATCCGGAATCCGAGGTGTCAAAGATCGTCGCCGAGCGCAAAACGACGCTCCTTTTGGAGGAGGAGGGCACCGGCCCGCAGGCGCATTACTGGAATTCGATGGCCTGACGCCGCCGCGCCGCCCGCGCCGGTGTCGGCGTGGGCGGCTTCGGCGGGCCGGGAAGGGGGGAAAGATGAGAGAGGACGAGGAGCGCGCGCTCGCCCGCGCGCAAGCGGCGCTGCTCTCGACGGCGGCGCGCGTCATGCGCAGGCCCGACGCGGCGCTGGCCGAGGACGTGATTGCGGGCCGGCTGTCGCAAGGTTTGGAGAGCCTGGTCGGCGAAGGGGCCGAGGGCGCCCTTCGCGCGCTTGGCGAGCTGCGGGCCTTCGAGGGGTCCGTCGCGCACGTCGCGCCCGACGAGCTGCGGCTTCGTTTGGAGGTTGACTACAACCGGCTGTTCGTCGGGCCCGGCGCGCTCAAGGCGCCGCCGTACGAGAGCTATTACGCGAGCGAGGCGCGCGCACCGGGATCCGGGAGGCTGCGGACCGAGGAGGAGCGCCAGGTGGCGGGCGCGTACGCGCGATGCGGTTACGCGGTGCCCGAGGGCCTTGCCGAGCTGCCCGACCATGTGGCCGTGGAGCTGGAGTTCCTCGCGCTGCTCGCGCGCGACGAGGCGGCCGCCTGGGAGGCGGGGGACGGTCGGCGCGCGCTCGAGCTTCAGGATGCTCAGGAGGGGTTCGTCGAGGAGCACCTGGGAAGATGGATCGAGCAGCTGGCGGCCCGCGTGCGCGCGGAGGCCCGGTGCCCCCTGTATCCCGCCGTGATCGACGTCGCGGCGGCGTACTGCGCCTGACCGAGGTGCCCTCGGGGATGCTTCGGGGGGCACGCTGCATCCGCCCCGTCGTTCGCGTTCGTTCCGCCATTCCATCCTCTCGCAATGTTTCACGTGAAACATTCGTTTGCCCTGCGCGCCGCGCCGGGGGATCGCCGCGGGTTTGCTATACTGGCGGCATCGTCTTTCGGAAAGGGGCGGGCATGACCGCGGACAACCCATCGGATTTCCCGTACGAGCCTGTGCGCGAGACGGCCGACTCCGTCCTGCGCCAGGGCTATTGGGACGTCGCGACGGGATTGCAGCAGGTTGACGGCCTGGTTCCGTCAGACTACCTGCGCTCTTTGGCGCACGAGCACGCCTCCGGCGTTCGCAGCATCGAGGAGACCGGCCGTATCCTGCGCGCCTATTACCGCGAGCGCCCGCGCCAAAGCCTCGGCTCCCAAGGCTCGTGCCCCCCAGATGAACAGGATTGCCGCGAGGCCGATTTGGTGAGCCAGCGCATCGTGGAGGTGCTCTCGCGCGGGGCCTTCGCCCTCATGCCGTCAATGCTCTCCGTCGTTCACAAGGAGCTGTTTTGCGACCTTGACCCCCAGGTGTACGGGCCGGGCAGGTACAAGACCGTCGCGCTGCAAAAAAGCGAGCTTGTCCTCAACGGCGACAGCGTGGTCTATGCCGACCCCTCGCTCGTGGAGCGGTCCTTGGCGTTTTTGTTCGATGAGGAGCTTGGCTACGCGTACGGCGTCGATCTCGACGAGGCGAGCCTCGCCCATCTTGCCCGGTTCGTTGCGCGGCTGTGGCAGGTGCACCCGTTCGCGGAGGGCAATACGCGAACAGTGGCGGTGTTCACGGTCCTCTACCTGCGCCATCTGGGATTCGACGCGGACAACGAGCCGTTCGCGCGCCATGCGCGCTATTTTCGGGATGCGCTCGTGCGTGCGAACTACCGAAACGCCAAGGCGAAGGTGATGCCCGACGCGTCGTATCTGCTCCGTTTCTTCGAGAACCTGCTTTCAGACGCCCGCCACGAGCTGCGCTCGCGCGACCTCATGGTGCACGAGCTGTACGCCGATCCCTCGCTTTTGCGCAACGTCGATCCCTCCCGGGCAATCGCGAAGCCTTGACGGCATTTCGCGCCTTCCCGCATCCTGCGCATCTATCTGCAATCACTTTCGAATGTTGTTTCACGTGAAACAACCGCCTGCCTCCGCAGGGCTCTCTGCTAAACCAGCGCTGGTGCGGACTCCGCTGGAGGCGATTCGGCGAAGGGGCCGCAGGGCCTATCGGTTCCCCGTCCGCATCCATCCCGCCGTCCGCATCCATCCCGTCGCCCGCATTCATCCAGCTGTTCGCATCTATCCCGCTGTTCGCTTCCGCCCTGTCGCTCGCATTCGTTCTGTTGCCCGCATCCGCTCCGCCGCCCGCATGTCCCGCCGCCCGCATCCGCCCTGTCGCTCGCTTCCGCCCCCCGTTGCGAATGTTTCACGTGAAACATTCGTTTGCCTTGCGCGTCGCGCCGGAGGATAGTCACGGGTTTGCTATACTGGCGGGCATGGACGAGCGACGCGAACAACCTGACGCAACCGCTTTCTCCGACGGCGACGGGGGCGGTTTCACGCGCCTGCCCGAAGCCGCTGGGGCTGGCGAAGCCGGCAGGGCCGCCGGAGCCGTCGAAAGCCCCGCGCCCGCCGAAAGCGCCGCAGAGCGCCTCGAGCGCATCAAGCGGGAGCTGGACAGCGTGCCCGCGCTGCCGGGCGTGTACCTGTGGAAGGACGCGCAGGGCCAGGTCATCTACGTGGGCAAGGCGAAGCAGCTGCGCGCGCGCATGCGCCAGTACGTGAACTTCCAGGACGAGCGCGCGAAGATCCCTTTGCTTGTGGACCAGATAGACAGCTTCGACTACATCGTGGTGGAGAGCGAGCACGAGTCGCTCGTGCTGGAGAAGAACCTCATCAACCAGCATGCGCCGTTTTTCAACGCCGACTTCAAAGACGACAAGTCCTACCCCTTCATCGCGCTCACGAAAGGCGACGTGTTTCCCGCCATCAAGTACACGCGCGAGAAGCACCGCCCCGACACGCGCTACTTCGGCCCCTACACCGACAGCCGCGCCGCCCGCGAGATGGTGGACATCGCACGGCGCGTGGTGCCGCTGTGCGCCGCGTCGTGCGCTGACTGGCGCGGCCTCAAGCGCCGCCTTGAGAAGGACCCGCTCGCGCTGCTCGCGCGCGACGCGCGCCCGTGCTTCGACGCGCACGTGGGCCTGGGTCCCGGCGCGTGCTGCGGGCGCATCTCGCCCGAGGAGTACCGAACGAACGTCAAGCGCATCGAGCGCTTCTTGTCGGGCCAGCATCGCGAGTTCGTCGACGAGCTGACCGCCGAGATGGCCGAGGCCGCCGCCGAGCTGGACTTCGAGCGCGCCGCGCGCGTCAAGGCGCGCATCGACACCATCGCGGGCCTTGCCGACAAGCAGCATGCCGTGTCCGCGCGCAACCTGGACGCCGACGTGGTGGGCCTGTTCCGCGAGGAGACGGTGGCGGGCGTGCACGTGTTCATGGTGCGCGAGGGCCGCATCGTCAACTCCAACGAGTTCATCTTGAACCGCGGCAAGGACGTGCCCGACGACGACCTTCTGCACATGTTCCTGCTGCGCTACTACGACGCCACCACCTCCATCCCGCACGAGGTCATCCTGCGCGAGACGCCCGAGGACGCCGAGGCCATGGAGGCGTGGCTCACAAGCAAGCTGGCCAGCCCCCACGGCGCGAAGGTGCGCTTCTGCGCGCCGCGCAAGGGGGAGAAGGCCGAGCTTGTGGGCATGGCCGAGACGAACGCCAAACACACGCTCATGCGCTACAAGGTGCGCACGAACTACGACGACAAGCGCATCAACGACGCGCTTTTGCAGCTGGAGAGCGCCCTTGCCCTCGACGAGCCGCCCCTGCGCATCGAATGCTTCGACATCTCCACCATCCACGGCTCCTACACGGTGGCCTCGATGGTGGTGTTCACCAACGGCAAGCCCGACAAGAACCAGTACCGTCGCTTCAAGATCAAGACGCCGCTTGACGAGGCGAACGATTTTTTGTCCATGCAGGAGGTGATGAGCCGCCGCTACGCGCCCGAGCGCATGGCCGATGCGCGCTTCGGCTCAAAGCCCGACCTCATCATCCTCGACGGCGGCAAGCCGCAGCTGTCTGCGGCGCTCGAGATGTTCGACCGCATGGGCATCGACGACATCGCGATGTGCGGTTTGGCCAAGCGCGACGAGGAGCTGTTCGTGCCCTGGCAGGACACGGGCCCTGTGGTGCTGCCGAGCGGTTCGGCGTCGCTTTACCTGGTGAAGCAGGTGCGCGACGAGGCGCACCGCTTCGCCATCACGTTCCACCGCGAGCTGCGCGGCAAGGGCATGACGGCTTCCATCTTGGACGACGTGACGGGCATGGGGCCGGTGCGCAAAAAGGCCCTGCTCAAGCATTTCAAATCGTTCAGGAACCTGAAAGCGGCCACGCTCGAGGACATCAAGGCGGCCCGCGTCGTGCCCGAAGAGGTGGCCGAGGAGCTGTTCTGCGTGCTCCAGCAGTATAATAGCGAGCGGAAGGACGAGCGCGTCGTGGGCGGCGACGGTGCGGCGGGGGCCGCCGCAGCCTGCGCGCGCGATGCGGACGAAGGGACTGCGGATGAGCGAACAGACGGTTGACCTGGAACTCATGCCCGAGCTCGTCATTGTGACGGGCATGAGCGGCGCAGGCCGCACCGAAGCCATGCACGTGTTCGAGGACCTGGACTACTTCTGCGTGGACAACCTGCCCTCGAGCCTCATCGGGAGCCTGCTCGAGCTTGCCGGCATGCCCGGCCAGCCCGACGAGCGCCGCCGTTTGGCGGTGGTGTGCGACGCGCGCAACGGCGACTTCTTCGCCAACCTGAAAGCCGAGCTTGCCAAGCTGAGGGAGCGGGGCATCGACTACCGGGTGCTGTTTTTGGACGCCGCCGACGAGAAGCTGATCTCCCGGTACAAATCAAGCCGCCGCCGGCATCCGCTGTGCACGGACGGGTCGTCCATCGCTCGGGGGATAGAGCGCGAGCGCAGCCTGCTGTTCGCCCTGCGCGAAGGGGCCCATCACGTCATCGACACCACCGACATGCTGCCGCCGCAGCTGCGCGCCACCATCCGCGCGCTGTTCGCGCCCGGAGAGGAGCGCGCGGGGTTGCAGGTGACGGTGTACTCGTTCGGCTTCAAGCACGGCGCGCCGCTTGACGCGGACCTGGTCATGGACGTGCGCTTTCTGCCGAATCCCTACTACGATCCCGCTTTGCGCCCCTTCACGGGGCTTGACGCGCCCGTGCGCGATTTCGTGCTGTACCGTCCCGAGACCGAGGAGTTCCAGAAGAAGTGGCGCGCGCTGCTCGACGTGGTCATGCCCGGCTACGTGGCGGAGGGCAAGCAGCAGCTCGCCATCGCCGTGGGATGCACGGGCGGGCAGCACCGCAGCGTGGCGCTCGCGGAGTCCACGGCCGACTACCTCAAGGGGAAGGGCTACCGCGTGAGCATCGCGCATCGGGACCTGAAACTGGCGGAGGGCGCCGACGGACGCCTGGTCGCAGACTCGGCCGCGGCCGCGCCGTCCGCGGGGCGCTAGGAGACGGCATGCGTCCTTTCGTCCACGACTCGTCCATGACGGCCTCGTTCGCGCCTTTGCGCGCGGCGCGGCCCGTGGTGCCTGCGGGCGAGCGCCTGCGGGCCGTGGTCATCGGCGGCGGAACGGGCGCGCCGGTGTCCATCCGCACGCTTCTGTCCATGGGCTTCGAGACGAGCGCCGTGGTGGCCATGGCCGACGACGGAGGCTCGACGGGCATCCTGCGCGAGGAGGCGCACGTCACGCCGCCCGGCGACGTGCGCAAGTGCATCGCCGCCATGGCGGCCGATCCCGCCGACCCGCTTACGAAGGCGTTCAAGTACCGCTTCCCCTTCGCGCGCAACCACACGCTCGGAAACTTGATGCTGTCGGCCCTGGAGGACGCGGCGGGGTCGTTCCCCGAGGCCGTGGCCATTTGCGAGCGGTTGCTGAACGCGCGCGGGCACGTGTACCCCTCCACGCTCGACCGGGTGTCGCTCGAGGCGCGCACGAGGGACGGGCGCGTGCTGGAAGGGCAGGCGGTGGCGTGCCATTCCCGCACGGCGCTCGAGCGCGTGCGGCTGCGGGCGGACCGGCCCATCGTGCCCTACGAGCCCGCGCTCGACGCCATCCGCGAGGCGGACCTCATCGTGCTGGGCCCCGGCTCTCTTTTCACCTCCATCGTGCCCAACCTGCTGGTGCCCGGCGTGACGGAGGCCGTCCGCGCCTCGAAGGGGGCCACGCTGTTCGTGTGCTCGCTGGCCGACATGCAGGGGGAGACCTGGGGGCTTACCGCGCGCGAGCACGTTGAGGCGCTCATGGACCACGGCATGCGCGGCATCCTGGACTACGTGCTGGTCCACACGCCGGTGCCGCTGCGGCCCGACAGCCCCGCCACAGGCGTGTTCGGCGCCGCGACGGGGGCCGAGCCCGAGCATTCCTCCACGTCCGGCATGGGCTACGAACAGCTTGCCGGGCGCATCCGCCCCGTGGCCGTGAGCCATCGGGCCGTTCAGGCCATCCAAGCGCAGGGACCGGTGGTGATCGCGCGCGACCTTGTGGATCGCGAGCGTCCCACCTGGCATGATCCCGTGGCGCTGCGCGACGCTTTCTCGGGGGTGCTGAAGCTATGTCGTTCACGGCGGAGGTGAAAGACGAGCTGGCGCGTGTCCCTCCCGTGTGCTCGCACTGCGACAAGGCGACCTTGGCGGCGCTCGTGCGCATAGAGGGCACGCTGTTCTTCAGCGGGCAGGGACGCTACCGCGTCGAGGTCGCCACCGACGCGCCGTCGGTGGCGCGCCTGGTCATCAAGCTGCTCCACGAGCTGTACCATCTTCAGACGAACCTCACGGTGCGCCGCAGCGTGCTGCACAAGACGCCGAACTACCTCATAGAGGTGCCGGCGCAGCCTCGGTTGGCCGAATCGCTGACCGACATGGGCGTGCTCTCGCCCGAAGGCGGCCTTGAGATGGGCGTCAAGCCCGCGCTCGTGGCCAAGGAGTGCTGCACGGCCGCCTACCTGCGCGGGGCGTTTTTGGGCAGCGGCTTTGTGTCCGACCCGCGCGGCGATTTCCATTTCGAGGTGACGGTGGAGAGCGAGGAGCTGGCCGAGGACCTGGTCGGGCTGCTTGAGCTCAAGGGCATCAAGGCGCGGGTCATGCAGAGGCGCAGCTCGTACATGGTCTACCTCAAAAGCGGCGCCGCCATCTTGGAGTTCCTCGCCTTCGCCGGCGCCCATCAAAGCGCGCTGGCCATGGAGAACGCCCGCGTCATCAAAAGCGTGCGCAACGACGTGAACCGCCAGACCAACGCGGAGATGGCCAACCAGGCCAAGGCGGCCAACGCCTCGGTGGACCAGATCTACGCCATTCGGGTGGTGCTGGAGGCGCACGGCATGGAGAACCTGCCGCCGGCGCTGCAGGAGTTCATCAAGCTGCGCGTCACCTATCCCGACGCCACGCTCAAAGAGCTGGGCGAGCGCGCGAACCCCCCGCTGTCCAAAAGCGCCGTCTACCACCGCGTCCGCCGCATCGAGCAGATGGCGCGCGAGGTCCAGGGAAGAAGCTGACAGCTCCACAGCGACCCCATGGAGACGGACGGCGGGCCGCGCCGCATTTGCGACCGATGGGAAAAGCGCGGCGGCGCTGGCGGCCGCGAGCGTCTTTCCTCGCTGCCGCATGATCTTCGCTTTCGCCAGCTTCATCCTGCGGCCGCGATCGAAGCAAACGCCCGCATCTTGCGTTAAGCGCTTGCGACCAAGGGGCGCGCACGTGCGCTTTCCGCTGTGCGGCGGGGGCATGCCGCTTGCCCGCTTTTTCTTGGGAGAGCGGGGCGGGCAGGGCGTGCGAGCAGGGCGCCCGTGGTATGATCGGGCCGTCTTCACGGCATCGAATGAGTATCTTGACGAAAGGAGATACGCATGGCAACGAAAGTGGGCATCAACGGATTCGGCCGCATCGGGCGGTTGGTGTTCCGCGCGATGGCGAACGATCCCGATCTGGAGGTCGTGGCCATCAACGATTTGGGCGACATCCCCACGATGGCGCACTTGCTGAAGTACGATTCCGTCCACGGCCGCGCGTTCGCGTCGGTGGAGGCCACCGAGGACGGCATCGTGGCCGACGGCCATGCGTTCAAGGT
This sequence comes from Candidatus Rubneribacter avistercoris, assembly GCA_019115845.1. Classification (GTDB taxonomy): domain Bacteria; phylum Actinomycetota; class Coriobacteriia; order Coriobacteriales; family Eggerthellaceae; genus Rubneribacter; species Rubneribacter avistercoris. The sequence goes on from DXCU01000103.1 coordinate 50,099, forward strand.
GCTCTCCGAGCGCGAGCCGTCCAACCTCCCCTGGGGCGAGCTGGGGGTCGACGTGGTGGTGGAGGCCACCGGCATCTTCAAGACCGGCGAGCTGGCGCAGAAGCACATCGACGCCGGCGCCAAGAAGGTGGTCATCACCTGCCCGGCCAAGGGCGAGGACATCACCGTGGTGATGGGCGTGAACGACGGCGACTACGACAAGGACAAGCACCACATCATCTCCAACGCCTCGTGCACCACGAACTGCCTAGCGCCCGTGGCCAAGGTGCTGCTGGACACGTTCGGCATCAAGCGCGGGTTCATGAACACCATCCACGCCTACACCAACGACCAGAAGATCCTCGACCTGCCGCACAAGGACCTGCGCCGCGCCCGCGCGGCCGCCATGTCCATGATCCCCACCACCACGGGCGCCGCGCGCGCCGTGTCGCTCGTGCTGCCGGAGCTCAAGGGCAAGCTGGACGGCTTCGCCACGCGCGTTCCCACGCCTGACGGCTCGATGGTCGACCTCACGGTGGAGCTTGAGAAGCCCGCCACGGTCGAGGAGATCAACGCCGCCATGAAGGCCGCGGCCGAAGGCCCCCTCGCGGGCATCCTGGAGTACCAGACCGACCCCATCGTGTCCATCGACATCGTGGGCGACGCGCACTCCTCCATCTTCGATTCGGGCCTGACCATGGTGATGGGCGGCGAAGGCAACTTCGTCAAGGTCATCAGCTGGTACGACAACGAGTGGGGCTATTCCAACCGCGTGAAGGACTTGGTCAAGATCCTTCTGTAAGGAAAGCGCGAAAGGGGGGGCTGCGGCGCGATGCCGCAGCCCTTCTGCCGTTTCAGGCGACGCGTTCGCCTTGCCGTGCGGAACGGACGCAGACGAAGGAGGTGGCGCCATGTCGTTCACCGGGGTTTTCGCGAATGTCCTGCTCACCGTCATCTACCTGATCCCCCTCGTCGTCGCGCTGTTCGTCCTGCGCGAGTTCTTCCGCATGGCGAAGGCGGTGCAGGCGCTCGAGCTGGCGCAGAAAGAGCACGCGGCGAACATGGAACGGGCGATGCGGGAGCTGATTGCCGCGCAGAAAGAGCAAACGGAGCTGATGCGCTCGCCGGAGCGCATCGCGGACGATTCGACGGGACGACAACATGAGTGACATCAAAACCATTGACGAGCTGGTCGCGCAGGACGTGCGCGGCAAGCGCGTGCTCGTGCGCGTGGACTTCAACGTGCCGGTGGCCGGGGGCGCGGTGACCGACGACACGCGCATCCGCGCGGCGCTGCCCACCATCGAGAAGCTGATGGCGGGCGGCGCGCGCGTCGTGCTGATGAGCCATCTGGGGCGCCCTGCGGGCGAGGGCTTCGAGGAGGCGTTCACGCTGCGCCCCGCCGCGCTGCGCCTGGCCGAGCTTCTGGGCGCGCCTGTCGTGTTCGCCGCCGACACGGTGGGGCCGGACGCGCAGGCCAAGGCTGCCGCGCTCGGCGACGGCGAGGTGCTCGTGCTCGAAAACCTGCGCTTCGACAAACGCGAGAAGAAAAACGATCCCGCGTTCTGCGAGGAGCTGGCATCGCTTGGCGAGGTCTACGTGAACGACGCCTTCGGCACCGCGCACCGCGCCCATGCCTCCACCGCCGGCGTGGCGGCGCTTCTGCCGGCGTACGCGGGCTACCTCATGCAGCGCGAGGTGTCCACGCTCACGGGCATGCTGGAAAGTCCGAGCCGTCCCTTCACCGCCATTTTGGGCGGCTCGAAGGTGTCGGACAAGATCAAGGTCATCGACGCGCTCATGGACACCTGCGACACGCTCATCATCGGCGGCGGCATGTGCTTCACCTTCCTGCTTGCTCAGGGCAAGGCGGTGGGAACGTCGCTTAAAGAGGAGGACTGGGTGGAGCGCGCCGCGGCCATGATCGCGAAGGCCGAGGAGCGCGGCGTGCGGCTGCTGCTTCCCGTGGACGCGGTGTGCGCGGACCGTTTCGCCGAAGATGCCGAAACGCTCACGGTTTCGGCGGACGACATTCCCGATGATATGATGGGCCTCGACATAGGGCCCAAGACGGCGCGGCTCTACGCCGAGGCCGTGGCCGAGGCCAAGACCGTGTTCTGGAACGGCCCCATGGGCGTGTTCGAGATGGAGCCGTTCGCGGCGGGCACGAGGGCCGTCGCCCAGGCCGTGGCCGACAACGCCGAGGCGGACACCGTCATCGGCGGCGGCGACAGCGTGGCGGCGGTGAACAAGTTCGGCCTGGCCGACAAGATGACGTTCATCTCCACCGGCGGCGGCGCGTCCATGGAGCTTGTGCAGGGCGAGGCCCTGCCGGGCGTGGAGGCTTTGAGAAAGTAGCAAGTTGGCGCACAAGGGCGCCCCGCCAAGCCGGCTTCGCGGGGCGCTGGGCCGCCTCTCCTTGCGGCGAGGCGGTGGGAAGGAGAATCGCATGACGCGCAAACCCCTGATGGCAGGCAACTGGAAGATGAACAACACCGTCGCGGAGGCGGTGGTGCTCACCCAGGAGATCTCGAACCGTTACGAGAAGGAGTGGGCCGAGGCGGTGGACGTGCTCGTCTGCCCGCCGTTTGTGGACCTCAAGCCTGCCAAGACCGTGCTCGACTTCGACAAGACCAAGGTGTCGGTGGGCGCGCAGAACGTGCACTGGGAGCCGAAGGGCGCGTTCACCGGCGAGGTGTCCGTGGCCATGATCAAGGAGATCGGCTGCACGTGCTCCATCGTGGGGCACTCCGAGCGCCGGGAGCTGTTCGGCGAGACGAACGAGGACGTGAACCGCAAGGTGAAGGCGCTCGTGAGCGCGGGGCTTTACGCCGTGGTGTGCGTGGGCGAGTCGCTGGCCGTGCGCGAGGAGGGCACCACCGAGGAGTACGTCACCGCCCAGGTGCGCGCCGCGTTCGCCGGCGTGGACGCGCGCGATGCGGCGGAGTGCGTGGTCGCCTATGAGCCCATCTGGGCCATCGGGACGGGCCGCACGGCCACGCCCGAGCAGGCCGAGGCCGTGTGCGCGGCCATCCGCGCCACGCTCGCGGAGCTGTTCGGCGACGAGACGGCCGACGCCATGCGCGTTTTGTACGGCGGCTCCATGAACGTGGGCAACGTGGAGGGGCTTATGGCTCAGCCGAACATCGACGGCGGCCTGGTGGGCGGCGCGAGCCTGGAGGCGGCGTCGTTCGTGCAGCTGATCGAGGCGTGCCTGTGATGGCGCGCGCCGATCTGCCGCTGCCTGCGTGCCTGGTCATCATGGACGGCTTCGGCCTGGCCGAGCCGGGTTCGGGCAACGCCATCTCGCAGGCGCGCACGCCCGTTTTGGACGCGCTTTTCGCCGAGCGTTCCTGGACGCGGCTTGAAGCGTCGGGCGAGGCCGTGGGCTTGCCCGCGGGCCAGATGGGCAACTCGGAGGTGGGACACCTCAACATCGGCGCGGGGCGGGTGGTGCACCAGGAGCTCACGCGCGTGAACCGTGCCTGCGCCGACGGGTCGCTGGCGGAAAACCCGGTGCTTCGCCAGGCGTTTTCCCAGGCGTCGCGCCCGGGGGCGGCGCTGCACCTCATGGGCCTGCTCTCCGATGGAGGCGTGCACTCCTCCAACGCCCACCTCTACGCGCTTCTGCGCGCCGCGAAGCGCGCCGGGGTGCCGCATGCGGTGGTGCACTGCTTCATGGACGGGCGCGACGTGCCGCCCGAAAGCGGCGCGGGCTACGTGGCCGAGCTGGACGAGGTGCTGGCGGAGCTTTCGGGCGAGGGGTTTGCGGCCGAGGTCGGCAGCATCGGCGGGCGCTACTACGCCATGGACCGCGACAAGCGCTGGGATCGCGTGGAGCGCGCATGGCGGGCCGTGGTGCGGGCCGAGCCGCGCACGGAGCGCACGCCCGCCCAGGTGATGGCCGACTCCTACGCCGCCGGCGTCACCGACGAGTTCGTGGAGCCGGTGGCGCTTTCCGCCCGCGGCGTGCGCGAGGGCGACGCTGTGGTGTTCTTCAACTTCCGCCCCGACCGCGCCCGCGAGCTTACGCGCGCGATGGTTGATCCGGCGTTCGACGGCTTTGCGCGCGGCGCGTGGCCGCAGGTGGGGTTCGTGTGCCTGACCGAGTACGACCCGGAGATCCCTGCGCCGGTGGCCTTTCCCAAGGAGTTTCCCGCCGACGTGCTGGCCGACGTGCTGGCTGCGGCCGGCCTGCGCCAGTACCACATCGCCGAGACGGAGAAGTACGCTCATGTGACGTTCTTCTTAAACGGCGGGCGCGAGGAGCCTAAGGCCGGGGAGGAGCGCGTGCTGGTCCCCAGCCCCAAGGTGGCCACCTACGACCTCCAGCCCGAGATGAGCGAGCCTGAGGTGGCGCGCACGCTGGCGGCGGCCATCGACGCGGACGAGGCCGACGTCTACATCGTGAACTTCGCCAACTGCGACATGGTGGGGCACACCGGCGTGGTCCCGGCCGCGGTGGCGGCTGTGGAGGCGGTGGACGCCGGCGTGGGCGAGGTGCTGGCCGCCCTCGAGCGCAAAGGCGGCGTCGCGCTTGTGACGGCCGACCACGGCAACGCCGACAAGATGGTGGCCGAGGACGGCTCGCCGTTCACCGCGCACACCACGGCCCTCGTGCCGCTTGTCCTCGCGGACTTCTCGGGTGCGAACCGCGCTCTCGACAGCCGCCAGGGCGCGCTCTGCGACATCGCGCCCACGCTGCTCGCTCTTGCTGGCTTGGAGGCCCCTGCGGCCATGACGGGACAAAGCCTGCTCGCATAGCGTCCCGGCCGCGCTCGGCCGCGTCCTTGCGCTTTGCCGCGGACGCATGCGGACGACGGAGCCGCGCTGCGCGGGCTTCTGGCGAAGGCGGGAGGGGCTTCTCCCGCCTTCGTCTTCGCGCTTCCCCCTGCGGGGCATCCGATGGGGATGGGGGAGAAAGGGGAGGGGGAAACTGCGATTTTCTTGCCCCGGCCGTCCGACTCGGCTATACTGAGCGAATTATGTGACCGACGTGTTTTCTGCAAAGGAAGAGAAAAACCTTGAATCCGCTTCTCATCATCGTCATCGCCCTGCTCGTGCTCTCGGGCATCGGGCTCATCATCTTCATCCTGCTCCATTCCGGCAAGGGCACGGGCGTGTCGGACATGATCGCCAGCTCCGTGTACTCCACGCAAACCGGCACGAGCATCGTGGAGAAGAACCTCGACCGCATCACCATCGTCTTGGCCATCGTGTTCATGGCGTCGCTCATCGCGCTCATGATCATCTACCCCCATGGGAGCATCGCGGGCAACTAGGGCGCAGGTGTCGGCGGCCCGCCTTCGTTTTCGGCGTCGGGCTCGCTGCTGCGGAATTCGCTGAAATTCCCCCTTCACAACGGGGAGGGCTTCGGGTAGAATGTCCACCGTTGCGTTTGAGCAGCATGTCGGAGTGGTGGAACGGCAGACACGCTAGCTTGAGGTGCTAGTGCCCATCTAACGGGTGTGCGGGTTCAAATCCCGCCTCCGACACCAGGAAAAGACAGAGAGCCTTCGGGCTCTCTTTTCGTATGTGGGTCCGTTGCGCGACGCGGCGGGCGGAAGGCGCTCGAAAGGAGGGGCGGCGTCATGTCCAAGGCGCTGGCGACGAAATCGCCCGTTTCGGAGCGCATGCGCTCCATTCAGCGGGTGCTCTGGATCATCCTTGCGCTCAACCTGGCCGTAGCGGCGGCGAAGTACGTGTGGGGTGTGGCGAGCGGCTCCGAGTCGATGCAGGCCGACGGCATCCATTCGGTGTTCGATTCGGCGGGCAACGTGGTGGGGCTTGTGGGCATCGCGATAGCGGCGCGGCCGGCCGACGAGGGGCATCCCTACGGGCATGCGAAGTTCGAGACGTACGCGAGCTTGGCCATCGGCGCGCTTCTTCTGCTGGCGGCGTTCGAGGTGGGGTCGAGCGCTGTGGGCAAGCTTGCGGAGGGCGCGTACACCGCCGAGGTCACGCCGGTGTCGTTTGCGGTGATGATCGGCACGCTCGCGGTCAACCTGGGGGTGACCGCTTATGAGCGGCGCGCCGCCAAGCGCCTGGGCAGCGAGGTGCTGGCAGCGGATGCGAACCACACGCTCTCCGATGCGCTTGTGTCGGTGGGCGTGATCGTGGGGCTTGCCGCTGTGGCGCTTGGATTCCCCATGGCGGACCCGGTGATGGCGCTCGTGGTGACGGTCGCCATCTTGGCCACGGCCGCCGACGTGCTCAAGCACGCCCTTGCCACGCTCTCGGACCGCGCGCGCATTCCCGAGGCCGACTTGCGCGCCGCGGCCACGGCGGTGCCCGGCGTGCGGGACGCCCACCGCATTCGCACGCGCGGCACGGAAGGGGAGGTGTACGCCGATCTGCACGTGCTCGTGGACCCCGCCATGAGCGTTGCCGACGCGCATCGTCTGGCCGACGAGGTGGAGGAGGCCGTGCGGGCGCGTTTCCCGAACGTGATCGAGACGCTCGTGCACATAGAGCCCGACGACGGGCACGAGGAGTAGGGGGGCGCATGGCGGACGCGGTGTTCTTCGACGTGGGGGCCACGCTCATTCGGCCCTGCCCCTCGGTGGCCGAGACGATGGCCCGCGTGGCGGCCGAGCGGGGGCATGCGCTTTCCGTGCGCGACTTCGAGCCGCACATGCCGGCCATGGACGCCTACTACGAGGCTGAGTACCTGCGCGACGGCGACTTCTGGTGCTCGCACGAGGGATCGGTCGCCATCTGGCTCGACCAGTACCGCTTCGTGTGCCACCGGGTGGGCATCGGCGCCGACGCCGAAGGGATGGCCCGCGCCGTGCACGAGGCGTACCGTCGCGCCGAGGGCTGGGAGGTGTACCCTGACGTCGCCGCGTGCCTGCGCGAGCTGAAGGAACGCGGGCTTGCGCTCGCCGTCGTGTCGAACTGGGACGCCGAGCTGGAGGACTTGCTACGCGAGCTGCGCTTGCTGCCGTACTTCGATGCGGTGGTGTCAAGCGCTGCGGTGGGCTACCGCAAGCCGGACCCGGTCATCTTCGACCTGGCCTGCGAGGCGGTGGGCGTGCGGCCGGAGGTTGTCGTGCACGTGGGGGATCGGCCCGACGCCGACGGCGACGGGGCTGCGGCGGCCGGCGTGCGACCTGTGATCGTGGACCGATCCGGCGCGCAGGAGGGCTGCGGCTACGAGCGCGTGGCGGCGCTCACGGAGTTGGCGGGCCTGCTCTAGCGCGAACACGGCTAGCTGGCGGCTGTGCTCGGCGATCGGCGCGGTCCCGATGCGCTTGCCTTCCGGTTGAATGTCGTGTCCGCACCCCCGTGCTTGCGCTTGTCCCCATAGCTTGTATTTGGGTTCGCCCCTGCGTCCTGAAGTCGCTGCGCATGAAAAAAGCCGCCGGACGTTCGGTCCGGCGGCTCGGCTCCTCATGGTGGGCGATACAAGATTTGAACTTGTGACCCCTACCGTGTCAAGGTAGTGCTCTCCCCCTGAGCTAATCGCCCATGAACGCTTGCAGAAAAACCTCGTTCCCTGCCAGCGAGCAAGTAGTTTACCAGATAGCGGCGCTCTGTCAAAGCATCTTTTCAAAAAACCGCCGTCGCAACGGGAAAACGCCGGCAGAACGTCTGCAGAGGGTCCGGGGCAAACGAAAGCCCGCATACGACGAGCGGGCGCACGAGGGGGCGGGGACTGCGCGCGGCGGGCGGAGACGCAAGGCGAGGGTAGGGGCCGCACGCGGCGGGCAGGGGCGCACGAGAGGGCAGGGGCCGCGTGCGACGTTCGCAGCCGGTGCCTGCGGCCCGGGTTACGAAAAGCGCGTCTGGTCGAATCGCGCTCGCTTGCGCTCGCCGCCCCTTTGTTGGCGAGAATTCCAAAACTTTCAGAAAAGAGGGCTTGCGCGAGCAGAGACGTTCCAGTATTATATTTCCTCGCCGATGCGGACGTGGCTCAGCTGGTAGAGCACGACCTTGCCAAGGTCGGGGTCGCGGGTTCGAACCCCGTCGTCCGCTCCATCGTCAGCGCAAGGCCGGTCATGAGCGATTTTGGCCGGCCTTTTCAATGACGGTGCCGCCAAGGTGGCGACGTGGCCAAGTGGTAAGGCAGAGGCCTGCAAAGCCTTCACCCCCGGTTCGAATCCGGGCGTCGCCTCCAACCATTTTGTCGGAGACATCGGCAGCACGCATATGCGGACGTGGCTCAGCTGGTAGAGCACGACCTTGCCAAGGTCGGGGTCGCGGGTTCGAACCCCGTCGTCCGCTCCATGAGGATCGAGGGGCCGAAGCGAATGCGCTTCGGCCCCTTTTTGGTTTTGGGGGCCGTCGGCTCGGGAAGGGGGTAGGGTGCAAAACGGACGCGGGGGCGCGCCGTGCGGGAGGAAAGGATGATCGAGCAGGACCAGGCGCGACGGCAACGGCGGGCGAGCCGACCCCCTTGCTCGGGATAAGGGAGCCGAGAAGCCGCACGGTGCGTGCCCAGGCGCAGGGAAAATGATAAGATTGAGTCCACTGAAGCTGGCGAGGCGCGCGACGGTTCGCCATAGGGCTGCCGAAGGTCGAGGAGGGGATGTGGGCGCTTCCAATTTCAGCGAGGAGGAGCTTGCGGGCGCGTGCGCGGAGTTCCGCGCGGCCGTCCGGCTCATCAAGGCCCGCCACGGGTTCGACTTCGTCTCCCTCGGCCTGACCGCCTTCATCGGCGCGCCGCTCAAATGGGTGTACAGCGCGGGCGCCACGGGCGAGCGGCACCGCAGGATCGTGCTGGCGCCGGGGCACGGCATAGGGGGCATCGCCATCAAGGCCGGCAAGCCCATGATGTTCACCGACATCGACGAGGAGATAGACCCGCGGGAGTACTCGTCTTATCCCATCGTGTTCGCCGAGGACCTGCGCAGCTTCTGCGCGCTGCCGCTGTCGCGCGGCGGGCGCGTGGTGGCCGTGCTCTTGTGCGCGTTCCGCTCCGTGGGCGGCCATCACGAGCAGGCCTACCGCAGCCTCATAGAGGGCCTTGGGGGACGCCTGCTCGGCATGGACGTGGTGTCCACGGACTTCATGGACTTCGAGGGCTTGGCCGCCGACCGGCGCGCCTCGTCTCAGCGCAACCCCATTTTCGTGCGCTCCGAGCTCTCCCGCGTCATCGCGGCGCAGGAGGACGAGCGCAAGCGCATATCGCGCGAGCTGCACGACGGCATAGCGCAGGAGCTTCTGGCGGTGTCGTTTTGCGTGAACCGCCTGGGGAGCCATGTGGACGAAGCGGGTTGGGAGGTTTTGGAGGAGGCGGCCAACGGCATCGACCGCATCCTTGACGAGCTGCACAACATCTCGGTGGAGCTGCGGCCCTCCGCGCTCGACCACCTGGGCTTCGAAGCGGCGCTGCACTCGCAGGCGGCGGTGTTCGAGAAAACCTACGGCACCGAGATCGTGTTTCAGGGCGGGCTTTCCCGGACGAGGTTCGACCAGGCTCTGGAGACGCAGGCGTACCGCATCTGCCAGGAGGCCATCCTGAACGCGTGCAAGTACTCGGAGGCGGACCGCGTGTACGTGTCGCTGGAGGATTCCGACGGGTGGCTGCATGCGCGCGTGGTGGATCACGGGGTGGGCTTCGACGTGGAGCATCCCCGGATCAAGGGGAGCGGCTGCGGTTTGTCGGGAATGCGCGAGCGTGCGAGCGTCATAGGCGCCACCCTCTCTATGGAGTCGGGTCCGCGCGGCACTTCGATCACGCTCGTGGCGCCCATGAACGCAATGGAAGGCAAGGGGGTCAAGGCATGATCCGCATCGTGCTGGCGGACGACCACGAGGTGGTTCGCGCAGGGTTCAAGATGATACTGGAGCAGGATCCCGATCTGTCGGTGGTGGCCGAGGCCGCCGACGGGGCGCAGGCGTACTCCATCGTCGCGCGCGAGAAACCCGACGTGCTGCTCATGGACATCTCCATGCCGCCGGGGCAAAGCGGCCTGGTGGCCTGCGAGAAGGTGGCCAAGGACTTCCCGGCCACGAAGGTGGTGATCCTCACCATGTTCGCCGAGCCGGAGTATCTGTTCTACACGCTGCGGGGCGGCGCGGCCGGCTACATCCTGAAGAACTCCAGCTCAGAAGAGCTGCTCTCGGCCGTGCACGCCGTGGCCGACGGCGGCAGCTACATCCATCCGAAGATGACGGCGCTGCTGACCAAGCAGCTTTCCCAAGGGGCTTCCGACGAGGACCGCTCCTATCAGCAGTTGTCGAACCGCGAGTTGGAGATACTCCAGCTTCTGGCCAAGGGGTTCACGAACAAGGAGATCTCCGAGCGGATATTCCTGTCGGTGAAGACCGTGGAGGCCCATCGCTCGAAGATCTACCAGAAGCTGGGATTGAAATCGCGCGCCGACTTGGTGGACTACGCGTTGCGCCACAAGCTGCTCGGCGTGTGAGGGAGCGGGCGGCGAAAGGTCCCCGCCTGCAGGCGCGCTGCGCTCGCGGGCGGCATGTCCGCGCGGGCGCCCGTCCGGCCCGCGCTCGCGAGCGCAGCGCGCCTCACGCCTGCTTCCGCGGCCTGCCAAGACGCATCGAGAGCGCACGCGTCGGGCACGCGTCGACGCACGCGCCGCACGCCATGCAGTCGCCCGCGCGCACGATGTCGTCGCACCTTTCGATGGCAGGCTCCAAGATGGCCGGATCGCACAGGCACGCGGCTTTGCAGGCGCCGCACTTCACGCATGCGTCGTGGTCGATGCGCACGTTGACCTGCCCTGCGCGGCCAAGCGCCTCGTAGAAGCCGCCGAGGGGGCACAGCGCCCGGCACCACACCCGGTGCCCCCAGAACAGCTCCGCAGCCACGATGGCCGCCAGCGTCCACAGCCCCGCCGCGGATCCGAGCAGGATGCCCTTGTTGACGGCGCTGATGGGCGAGAACGCCTCGAACACGGGGATGGAGGTTATCGCGGACAGGACGAGCACCGCCGCCGCCACCCCGATCTTCGCGCGGCGCGGCACGGGCGCTTCGCGCACCGCGATGCCGAGTTTGCGCCGCAGGGCGTCCACCAGCTCAAGCATGAGGTTCACCGGGCAGGCCCAGCCGCAAAACGCGCGTCCGCGCACAAGGCCGTACACCGCCAACACGGGCAGCGCCGCCGCAAGCCACGCAAGCGGCAGCGTCTTGGACGCCAACGCCGCCTGCAATGCCGCAAACGGGTCGAGCGTTTCTGCGCCGAAGACGGTCGAGGAGGAAAGGGTCCCGAAAAACGGCAGCTCCGCTGGGGTGGGCGCCGGCTCCTCCCCGCCCGAAAATCCGCCGAACAGCCCCCAGCCCGTCGCAAGAAGCGGCAGCATGAACAGCGCAAGCACCGCAACCTGCACAACGTGGCGCGCCCCTGTCCAGCGTGCGCGTTTCCGCGCGGCGGCCTGCTCGCTCATCGCGCGCCGGCCTTCGGCAAGGTGGGGTCGTCCTCGAAGTTGGCGTACACCAAGTTGATGCCGGTCACGCCCGGGACGGCGATGAATCCGCTCGCGGTGCCGTGCGAATCGTCCACCGTCTCGGCCTCGATGGTGACCACGAGCTTGCATCCGTTCGCCTCGTGGACCTCCACGCCCTCCCGGCGCGAAAGCTCGCGCGCCACCTCTTCGGTTTTTTCGGGCACGGTCTCTACGACCAGGCTGGAAATGACCATGGGAACACTCCTTGCGTCGTCTTGGAAAGGCGGGGTCCGCAAGCTTGCGAACCCCGCCTCGCTCGGGTGCGAAACCCTATTCGCCCTGCGTCACGTGGCAGGTGTTGCACTGCTCGCGCACGGGGTCCATCGTCTGGGTGGCGGGATCGCCGTTTTGATAGTGGTCGGCGGGCAGGGGCACGGACCCGGTGAGCATCGGGTCGGCCTGGTCGTTGGCGCCGTGGCAGCCGTAGCAGCCTTTCGCGCCCAGGCTCTCGTAGCGGCCCTCGTGGGTGCTTGGCATGAGGGGCGCCGCGCCGGCGGGCGTGTCGGCGTTCACGGTGGATTCGGGCGCCTCCGTCGCGCATCCGGCCAGGGCGGACGCGCCGAGCGCCAGGGTCAGGGCCGCGGTCGCGGCAAGCGTTGCCTTCTTCATGGCGCTCACCCCTCTATCTTTCTGATGGACACGCAGGTCTTTTTGTAGTCGGGTTCTTTGGAAAGCGGGCAGTACGTGTCCTGCACCGCCAGGTTGACAAGCGTCTCCTCCGCGAAGAAGGGGGCGAACACCACGCCGGCGGGCGGTTCGGTGCGGCCGGCCGTGGACACCTTGATGTCGAACTCGCCGAAGCGCGAGCGCACGTTGACCATGTCGCCGTCCTTGATGCCCAGCTTGTCGCAGTCGGCCTGGCACACGTTGAGCAAGGCCTCGGGCAGGGCGCGGTCGAGCTCGGGGATGCGCCTGGTCAAAGAGCCGGTGTGCCAATGCTCCAGCAAACGGCCCGTGCAGAGGTAGAACGGGTACTCCTCATCGGGCGTCTCCGCCGGTGGCTCGTAGGGCCGAAACACCACCGAGGGCTTCATGTTGGCGGACTTGTAGAAGCTCACGCCGCCGGCCAGGCCCTCCGCGCCGTACTGCGCGATGCCCACCTCGTCGAAGCCGTCTTCCTGCGCGCCGGAGCAGAAGCGCCACTTCGTGGGCAGCCACTGGCCGTCCACCTCGCGCACGGGCCAGGTGAGGCCGTGGCGCGCCAGGTACTCGTCGTAGGGGGCCAGCTGCTTGGCCTCCATCTTCATCTTGGCGCCGAAGGCTCCGTCCGCATCGTCGTTGATGGCCTTGGCCTTGTCGTTGAGGGAGGGGTTGGAGAAGATGCGGTACTCCTCCCAGATGGCGCGGTTCGTCTCGCGGTCGTCGCCCTTGAAGTCGGCGGCGTCTTTGTCGTAGATGAAGCCGAACAGGTGGTCGAAGGCGTCCTGGCCGCCTATCTGCTCGCCGTCGAGCACGCGGCGGGCCACCTCCATGATGACCCAGAGGTCCCATTTGGCCTCGCCCGGCGGATCGACGGCCTTCTCGAACACCGCGCTGCGGCGCTCGGCGTTGCCGAACTGCCCCTCGCGCTCCACCCACAGCGCCACGGGGAACACCACGTCGGCGTATTGGGTGGACAGGGTGGGGTACACCTCGTTCACCACGATGAAGGTGTCGAAGATGCCGCGCTTGTCCTCGCCGCGGCCCAAGAAGCGCGTGAGGTTGGGCATGGAGACGGCCCAGTTGTTGTGCGCGGTCCAAAGGAAGTCCATGTTGCCCTTGGACATCTCGCGGAAGATCTTGACCGTGTGGAAGCCCGGCTTCTGGATGGCGTCGAGGTAGCCCTCCGGCAGATCCCAGACAGCCTCGCTGAAGCGGCGGTGCTGCGCGTTGGCCACCAGGAGGTCGGCGGGCAGGCGGTGGCAGAACGTGCCCACCTCGCGCGCGGTGCCGCAGGCCGTGGGCTGGCCGGTCAGCGAGAACGGGCCGCAGCCGGGGCGCGCGATCTTCCCGGAGAGCAGGTGGACGTTGTAGATGTTGTGGTTCATCCACGTGCCGCGGTTGTGCTGGTTCACGCCCATGGTCCAAAGCGACATCACGCGCGCGTCGGGATCGGCGAACACCTCGGCCAGCTCCCGCAGGTCCTCCACCGCCACGCCGGAAAGCTCGGAGGTGTGCTCGAAGGTGTAGGGGGCCAAGCGCGCGGCGTACTCCTCGAAGGTGATGGGGGAGACGTTGTCCACCGCCGAGCCCACTTCGCTTGCGTCGTAGCCGTCGTCGGTGGGGTTGCCCAAGTTCTCGGTGCCCTGCTTGAACTGCAGATGGTCGTTCACGAACGCCTCGTCGTAGAGCTTGTTCTGCACGAGGTGGTTGGCTATGCAGTTGGCGATGGCCAGGTCGGTGCCGGGCTTGAAGACAAGCGTCTTGTCGGCGCTTGCGGAGGTGCGCGTTTTGATGGTGCCCAGGTCGTAGTGGCGCACGCCTTCGCCGGAGAGCTTGCGCGCGGTCAGGCGCGAGTAGAGCATGGGGTGCGCTTCGGCCATGTTGGCGCCCCAGGTGACGAACACGTCGGCCTCGTCAAGGTCGCTGTAGCAGCCGGCGGGCTCATCGGTTTGGAACACGTTCATGAAGCTCACCACGGCGCTTGCCATGCACAGGCGTGCGTTGGGGTCGATGTTGTTCGACAAAAGCCCCGCTTTCCAAAGCTTCGCCGTGCAGTAGCCCTCGGTGATGGGCTGCTGTCCGCTGCCCCAGAACGCCAGGCGACTCTTGTCGTTTTTCCAGGTCTCGCGCAGTTTGGACGCCACCAGGTCGAGCGCCTCGTCCCAGGTGGCCTCGCGCAGGCCCTCCTTCGTGCCCTTGGTGGAGCTGTCGTCGCGGATGAGCGGCACGGTCAGGCGGTCCTTTCCGTAGAGGAGCTTGGCCAGGTAGTAGCCCTTCACGCAGTTGAGGCCCCGGTTGGACTCGTTGTCCGGATCGCCTGTGACGCTGATGAGGCGGTTGTCCTTCACCTCGCAGATGACGCCGCAGCCGCATCCGCAGAAGCGGCAGACGGCCGTGTACTTTCGGCCTTCTGGCACGCTTGCGCCCTGCTGCCCGCCTGCGGCGCATCCGACCAGCGACGACATGGTGCCCGCCGCGGCGGCGCTTGCCAGAGCGACCGCGGTGGCCTTGACGAATGCTCGCCGTGTGATGTCCATGAACGCCCCTCCTTCTTCCTTCTCGGTCTCTCGTCGCACTCTTCGTGCTTTTGTATCGTCACCGCGTTCGGCGGATCGGAACCTGGATGGCCGCGCTGGGCGGCAGGCGGGCTAGCCGGCCCGTTCGCGCGCCCGTTCGGCGTCGCAAGCGATGCGGATGGGCACCGCAGGATCGCCCACCACGCAGCGTTGCACGCACAGTCCGCATCCCACGCACGCCTCCTCGTCGATGACGGGGGCGAACACCGAATGGATGGCGTCGCCTTCGCGCATGCGGTAGTCGATGGAGATAGCCTCGTCGATGAGGGGACAGGCCCGGTAGCACACCTCGCAGCGCATGCCCTGGAAGGCGATGCACGCCTCCTCGTCGATGACGGCGACCCCCATGCGCACGTCCTTGCGCGCGGCGACGTCGCGCAGCGCGCCGGTGGGGCAGACCTCGATGCAGGGGAAGTCCTCGCACAGGCGGCACGCTTGGGCGCGCGGATCGACGAAGGGCGTTCCGACGGATGCGCCCTCGTTGGCGCCGGCGGGTTTGAGGGCGCGGTAGGGGCAGGCCTGCATGCACTTGCCGCATTTGACGCAGCGCGCCATGAAGTCGCCTTCCCCTTGGGCGCCGGGCGGCCTCAGAAGGTTCGCCTGCCCGCGCACGGCGTGCATGACCGCCTGGAGCGCCACGGCGGCGCCCGCCGCACCTGCTATGAGCTGTGCTGGTTTCATGGGGCTTCCTCCTCGGGCATCATGATGCGCGAGGCCGGCGCGCCTTCCAATCGGGGTATGTCCGCGGGGAGGAGAGGAAACCCCCGCCGCAGGGGCAGGGGTTTCTACTATTTTTCTATAAGAATAACTTTGACGAGGCTAGAGGGTCAGCCTTACGCCCACGTACACGGCGTCGTCGGGAAATCCCGCTATGTCGTACATGCTGGAGAGCGCGATGGCCGACACCTGCCACGTGCCCACCGTGCCGCCCGCGTCCACCGTTCCGGTCTGGTAGGTGTTGCCCACCTCGTCCACGCCCGCGCCTCCTTCAGGGGTGGTCAGGGGGTCGAACCCCTCGGAGGCTATGGCGTTTTGCACGGCCGCCTCCACGCTGCCGGACGTGAAGTCGGCGTAGGCCACGCGCAGGGAGGTCCCCTCGCTGCGGTCCACGTCGAGCATCCATGCTCCGTTGAGCAAAAGCGACGCCTTGGCGGCGTCGAGCGATCCGATGCCGCCGCCTGCGAGCATGGCGGCGGCATCGAGCTCGGTCACGTCGGGTGGGAGCCTGATGAGCCTCATCTTGCCGACGGCCGCCTCCTCCTCGCTCGTGTAATCGTAGACCGTCTCTCCGGCATCGACGAACTGCTGCTTGATGGCGGCGTTGTCGGGAAGGGTGGCGATCCCGGCAAGGGAGGGCAGGTTGTAGGGCACCTCGCGCGCCAGGTTCTCCTCCATGCTGGCCTGCACGTTCCCGCCGGCCTGCATGCCGGTGAGAACGCTGTAGAGCAGGTAGGCGCCGATGACGGCCGCCGCCGCGACGAAGGCTCCCATGACGATGCGCTGCGGAGCGGACGGGCCGAGCGGACGGCGAAGCCCGCTGTCGTCCAGATGGCGGACCGGGCCGCCATCGTCGACGTAGTCGTTGCGCCTCTTGAATGAAATGAACTGCATCGCGTCTCCTGACGGACTTGCGTATCGGAACCGTGACGATTTGTGTGCATTGCGCATTATAGCATTGCCGCCCCGTCGGCTTCGTGTTAGGATGCGAACGCCCGTGGGGGAGTAGTTGGCGCGCGATCGGACGCACGCGGCACGTTCAACATCGTGGCCGAGAGGCCTGGCGTGCCTTAATCAAACGAGACTCATGGTGCGACCGTGCGCGCGCACGGTCGCACCATGAGTCTTTTTTGCGCGTGCGCCGCCGTCCGCCCGCTTCCTCGGAACAACGACGAGCAGCCGAGAAAGAAGGAGCATCCGAACCGTGGACCTTTCGATCTTCTCATCGCCCGAGGCGTGGATCAGCCTGGTCAGCCTTATTTTCCTGGAGATAGTCCTGGGCGTGGACAACTTGGTGTTCATCTCCATCACCACCAACCGCCTGCCCGAGGACAAGCAGCACATCGGGCGCAAGCTGGGTCTTGCCGGAGCGCTCGTCATGCGCATAATCTTTTTGTGCTTCGCCTCCTTCCTGGTGCATATGACCTCGGCGCTGTTCACCGTGGACCTGGGTCCCTACCAGCATGGCTTTTCCGTGCGCGACCTCGTGCTTTTGATCGGCGGGGCGTACCTTGTTTACAAGGGGGTTGCCGAGCTGCGCGACACGCTCAAGCTCACCGAGCTCAAAGCCGAGCACTGCGAGGAGCACAAGGCGCTGCACCGCATCGCGCTGCCCCAGGCGGTGGGCACCATCATGGTCATGGACCTCGTGTTCTCCATCGACTCGGTCATCACGGCCGTGGGCATGGCCGACCACCTCATCGTCATGATCATTGCCGTCATGCTGGCGGTGTTCCTCATGATGGCCTTCATCGACCCCATCTCCAATTTCATCAACGGGCATCCCGAGATGAAGATGCTCGCGCTCACGTTCATCGTGGCCATCGGCTTTTTGCTCGTCATAGACGCGGCCGGGTTCCACACCGGCATCGAGCTTCTGCACATGCCGCTTGAGAAGCTCATCGTGTACTTCGCCATGGTGTTCTGCATCGTGCTGGAGCTTGTCCAGATGCGCTACAACGCGAACTACCTGGCCTGGCGCAAAGAGCGCTGGAAAACGGAGACGGCCGCGCAGATCGAGGAGGTGCGCGCCGAGATGGAGGAGCGGCTCGCGCAGGAGCGCGCGGGCGCGCAGGGGTCCGCCGCCCAGGAGGGCGCGGGCGGGCGCATCCAGCCCGTCATCATCGGAAACAACGTCTACGTGATGATGCCGGTGGCGGGCGAGGACGCCGCGTCGTTCAAGGAGCTTCTGGCCACCTCCGACGAGGCCGGCCGCGCCTTCGACCGTCCGCTTGAGATAGGGGCCGAGGTGGCCGACGTCGAGCCGACCTACGAAGAGCCCGGGGAGCGGTAGCGCGCCGGGCTCCTCCGCGAGGGCGGCCGGGGGACGGCCGCGCGCCGTCCCCCGGCCGGCGGAGAAGGCCCGCGGCCTTACGCCAGGTCCTCGGCAAGGACGGAGCCGCACAGCAGGCCGGAGCCGGCGGCGGGGACGATGTCCTCGGTTCCGGCGGTGCATCCTGCGGCATAGAGATGCGGGATGGGATCGCCGTTGGCGTCGAGCACCTCCATGCGGTCGCTCACGGCAAGCCCTCCGCAGCTTTTGTAGCGTACGGGAACGTTGCGGATGAAGTAATAGGGCGGTTCGAGCTTTTGCAGGAAAAGCGTCTTGCCGAATTCCGGATCCGCCTGGTTGTCGCAGATCGCGTTCCAGTCGTCGAAGGCCGCCTGCACCGTCGAGAGCGCCAATCCCGTCTTCTCGGCCAGCTCCTCCAACGAGGCCGCGGCCTGCACGGCGTCGCCCGCATGCGCGATGACCTCCTGGTCGATGCCGTTTTGGGCCGTGCCGTCCCAGATGCTGTACCACTCGTTGTAGCCTGCGGCCAGGCACTTGGTCGCGGCATCGTGCACGGCCGTCTCGCAATAGAAGCGCTTGCCGTTGGGCAGCAGCCCGATGAGCGGGTAGAACGTGCCAAGCATGTGCCCGGCCTCGTAGCGCGGGTTGAGGTTGCCGGAGGGACCCATGCCCGAAAGCGTGCCGCCCGCGGCCACGCCCGCGGCTATGGCGTCGCCCTTGCGTCCGGCCACGATGTTTCCGATGAAGGCCCATTCGGGGGCGTACTCTATCATCCATTCCTGGTTGGAGACGTAGCCGCCCCCTGCGAGCACGACCGCCTTGGCCCCGATGTCGACGATCGCGCCGTCCTTCGCGACGAAGCGCCCTCCGGCCACCGTGCCGTCCTCGCCGACGATGAGCGTCTTGAACGTTGTCTCGAACAGGTAGGACGCGCCCGCCTCGGTTACCTTTTCGTTCATGAGCTCGAACTCGTCCTTCATCGTGCACAGGCCGTTTTTAGGGAAGAAAGCCTGATGGTAGGGGCTTTCGCGCAGTTCTTGGAATTCGTATCCCCATTCGTAGTGCATGGTGTCGATGAATTTGCCGCCCCAGGTTTGGAGGAGCACGGTGCGCTCGAGGCCCGCCTCGTCGTTTTCGTAGTACGGTGCGAATTTCTCGCGTATCTGCTCCGCGCTCATGTACTTGTCGGGACGCTCCTCCTGGGTGAGCTTGGCGGTCGTGCACATTTGGCAAGCGGCCGAATAGATGGCGTCGCCTCCGTAGGTGGCGTTCTGCTCGACGATGAGCACGTTCAGGCCGGCTTTGGCGGGGTCCACGGCCGACAGCATGCCCGAGATGCCCGCTCCCACGATGAGGACGTCGACCTCCTTGCCGAAGCTCACGTCCGCGTCTCCGATGGCGCGGGCGGTTGCGGCTGCGGACGACCCTTCTCCCGCAGAGGGGGAGCTTGCGGAAGCGCAGCCCATGGCCGTTCCCCCGGCGATGGCCGCCAAGGCGCCGGCGGTTCCCAGCGCGCAGAACTGACGACGGTTCATGCTCATGTTGATCTCCTGCCTTTCGTCTCCGTTGGTTTTCACTTCGCTTGGGACAGCGCGTCTTCGACGGCTTTCCTCACGCCGCCGGTGGTCATGGTGGCGCCCGTCACTCCGTCTATGTCGGCGGACTGGGCCTCCTCGATCTGAGCCTTGAACGTGCCGTCTTCTATGGCTTCCTTGCCTCCGATGCCCGCCGTCTCGCCCGATTCGGTTATCTCGTCAACCTGCACGCGCCCTTCGGCCACGGTGAGCGTCACGCTGATGGTGCCGCCCATGCCTTTGCCCTCTCCCACGTAGGTTCCGTCCTTGTAGGCGGTCTTCGGGGCTTGCTCCTGCCGCTGTTCCGACGGGGCGCTCGATTCAAAGCCCGCCTCGATGCCCGCGTTCGATTGCCCCCCTTGCGGTGCCTCGGCGCCGCATCCGGCCAGAACGGGGCTCACCGACACCGCCAGGCAGCAGGCCGCGATGGCCGTCTGCCTTCCCTTGCCCTTGCGCATGGTCATGTTCCTTTCTTGATCCTTTCTCGGTCGGGTTCTGGACGCCCGTATTTAATCCGCGCTGCCGGGGTAACATCAAGCCGCACGGCGGGGTATCTTCGAAAACGATGGGGTATGCGTGAGGTAGCCGTGAGGTAGTGCGTGAGGGTGCGGTTTCTCATCTGCGAATTTGCGAAAACGGGAAGCGCTCGGGACGCGATGTTCTGTACTATGGCAAGCTGACGGGAACGGGCGGCAGGACGTTTCCGGCGTGGCGGGGCTCGCCTCGCCCGGCCCGTTTCGGAAAGGGGATGGCTATGAACCGCAAGGGTGCTCCGCACGACGCCCCGACGGCGGAAGCGCTGTCGGCTCCGGCGTTCGCTTTGCTCGTGTGCGGGCTGGGGACGTATTTGGGATGGCAGACGGTCGGCATCTCCCCAACGTTGTTCCCTCGTCCGCAGGCGATGAGCGCCCAGGTCCTTGAGCTGGCGAACTATCTGCAGACGGCGCTCTTCTTGGTTTTGCTCGCGGTGCTTGCGCGGGTGGCCCTGCGCCGGGGCGGAGGGCTCATTTCCTCGAGGCTCCTCGTGCTGTCGGCGCCCGCGCTCATGTGCGCCTCGACCGTCTGCGCCTATGCGAGCGGTTGGGTGTTCGACCAGCCTCTCGGGACGGTGGCGGGCGTTGCGCTCGGGGCGTCGAAAGCGGCGCTTCTGCTCCTGTGGTCGGAATGCCTCTGCCGCGTCCGTTTCCGCGATGCGCTTCTGTGCGTGGCGCTCGTGTACGCAACGGCGTTTTCGCTGTGCCTGCTGGTGGCGGGTTTGAAGCCCCTGCCGGCGCTTATCGTGCATGCGGTGCTGCCGCTGCTTTCGGGTGCGGCGCTTCTGGCGTTGCGCTTTGACGGCGCCTTCGTCGCTTTGGGAAGCGCGCCCCCGCGCGAAGCGGGGTCCGCCTCGCTCCTGCCCCTGCGGCTTTTCGTGGGAGTCGGGCTGTTCGGGGCCGTCAGCCTGCTCACGAACTCGCTTTCGGAGGAGAAGTCCTCCGCCACAGCCGAGCTCAACACTCTGATCGCGGGGCTTGCCGTGTCCGCGATCATCGCCCTTCTGGCCAGGCGGCGAAGCGGGGGGTTCGACTTCATGCTCCTCTACCGCATGCTCACGCCCCTCATCATAGTGAGCATCATTCCCGTCCTCACGCTCGAGAGCGGAAACCAGCAGTACGAGGCGTTCGTCATAGGGGCGGGGTGGACGTTCTTTCGCATATTCACCTGGACGCTTTGGTGCAGCATCGCTTTGCGCTCGCGCGTTCCCGCGGCGACCGTCTTCGCGGCGGGCCAGTTCTCCTTGACCGCGTGCAGCACGCTCGCCCAGGCTCTCTACGACGGGTTTTTGCAGGAGGCCGGCGTTTCCCTGCCCGTCACGATATCGGGCATCATCGCGCTGGCCGTGGCCGTGTCGGCCTTCGTGATGAGCGAAGGGGACATCAGGCGGTTCTTCGAGAGGCGCAAGGCGCGGCGGCAGCCTGCCGACGACGAGGAGGCGTTCGCTCGGTGCGCGCGGCGCGCCGCGTGCGAGTTCGGGCTGTCGAACCGCGAGGAGGAGATAGCCGTCCTCGTCATGAAGGGGAAGAACAACGCTGTCATCGAAAAGCTGCTCTGCATAACCGAGAGCACGCTGCGCACGCATCTGCGAAACATCTACGGGAAAGCGGGGGTCCATAGCCGGCAGGAGCTTGCCGACACGCTCGCATCGTACCTCGACGACGCGTGAGGGGGGGGGCGGCCGGGGGACGGTCGCGCTCCGTCCCCCGGCTACGCTCCGCTGAACTGCTCGTAGCCCTCCTCGCTCACGATGAGGCGGGCGGCGCGCGGCAGGATGCGCGCGGAGAACGGCGTGGTGAGGCGCGTGGCCTCGCCGTCGTACTGCACCTCCATGGGCGGGTCGGCCTCCGCGCGCACCTCGCGCGCGCGGTGCAGCTCGAGGGCGTCGGTGCGGTCGGGGAACTCGCCGCCGCGGTCGAGCAGGCCCGCCAGCACGGCGGGGATGAGGTCGAAGGCGGTGCGGGCCTTGAGCACCACCACGTCGAACTCCCCGTCGCGCGGCTCGTTGCCGTGCGTGACCGTGATGTCGAACTGGATCTTGGAGAAGTTCACGAGCAGGATGCCAAGCCCTTCGCTTTCCACCGTGCGCCCGTCCAGCTCAAGGGAGAAGCGCGATTTCTGCGGCATCGGGTTCAGCACGGCGGCCGAGAGGTAGGCCATAGGGCCGAACAGGCGCTTGCCGGCTTCCGCCCCGTGCATGATGGCGGCGTCGTAGCCCGCGCCAGCCATGATGCCGAAGCCGAATCGGCGTCCGGCCACCTCCATCTCGCCCAGGTCGAAGTCGAGCGTGCGGCCCTCGCGGACCATCTTGGCCAGCGCGTGCGGCTCCATGGGCGAGGCCAGGTTGAGCGCGAGCAGGTTCGCCGTGCCGGCGGGGAAGGGCAGCACCGGCACGCCCGTTCCCGCCAGCGAGTAGCTCACCGTGGCCACCGTGCCGTCTCCGCCGCTGGCCACCACCGCGTCGTAGGACGTCGCGTCTTCAAGCAGGTCGCGCACGTCGGTCGCGCCGTCGGTGGAACGGATGCACACCTCGTCGCCGTCTTTGGCGAACGAGCGCGCGAAGTCGTAGACGGCGCCTTCGCCGTAGCCGGAGGACAGGTTGTTGATGACGAGCAGTTTCACAGATTCCCTTTCTGTTGCTATGATGGCATGGTACAGCACACAGAGCGCGAAACACAAGGTAAGGACCATTCGGTGTACATAGCTGACCAAGAAAACCTCGAGGCGTTCGTCCAGCGCGCCATGGGATCGGCCGTGCTGGCCATCGACACGGAGTTTCTTCGAGAGAAGACGTACTACGCGAAGCTGTGCCTGATCCAGCTGGCAACGGACGACGAGACGGCCATCGTGGACCCCTTCGCCGTGGACGACCTGCGGGCGTTGGCCCCCGTTTTGGAGAACGAGGGCGTCATGAAGCTTTTCCACGCCGGCGGGCAGGATTTGGAGATCATCCTGAGGGAGGTGGGCGTGCTGCCGCGCCCCCTCTTCGACACGCAGGTGGCGGCGGCGCTTCTGGGCCACGCGCAGCAGATAGGCTACGCCGCGCTCGTGAACGCGGAGTGCGGCGTGTCGCTCAAGAAGGCCGATTCGTTCACGGACTGGTCGCGCCGCCCGCTGTCCGGCTCGCAGCTGGAGTACGCGGCCGACGACGTGGCCTATCTTCCGCGCATCTACGAGCGGATGCGCGCCGACCTGGAGCGCAAGGGGCGGCTTTCGTGGCTCGACCGCGACTTCGCCGACATGAGCGATCCGGCGCGCTACGCTGTGGACGAGCGCAGCCGCTACCGCCGCTTGAGGCGCGTCTCGCAGCTCTCTCGCCGCCAGCTGGCGGCGGCGCGCGAGGTGGCGGCGTGGCGCGAGCTGGAGGCGCAGCGTCGCGACGTGCCGCGCAAATGGGTGATCACCGACGAGCAGGTGGTGGAGGCGTGCAAGCGCGAGCCGCGCAGCATCGACGATTTGTTCATGGTGCGCGGGCTGTCCGACCGCCTGTCCACGCGCGACGCGCGCGCGGTGGTGGCGCTCATCGCGTCGGCCCTCGACTCGCCGCCCGACACCTGGCCTGAGCCCGACCGTTGCGGGAAGAACGAGCCGAACGTCGATGCGCAGCTGGACCTCATGATGGCGCTCGTGCGCTTGCGTGCCAGGGAGAGCGGCGTGGCGTTTCCCACATTGGCCAGCCACGACGATCTGACGCGGGTGGCCAGGGGATATCGCGAGGGCGTGGACCTTTTGCGAGGCTGGCGGCGCGCCCTTGTGGGAGAGGAGCTGCTCGACCTTTTGGAGGGGAGGATCCTGCTTGGCTTGGACGGCGGGGAGCTGAAGGTGATCCGGGAGCGCTGACGGGCCGCGCGCAACGGGGCGGCGGCGCTCAGTTCACGGAAGGGTAACGGCCCTTTGGTTATCTGGCGCGGACCGCCGCCTCCGTTTCCCCGGGCGTCGAAGGTTCCGCTATACTGATGCGAATGTTCGACGGCGCGCGGTCGAAGGGGCCGCGCCGCCGCCTTTCGAAAAGGAGAGTTTGTCAGATATGTTGCTTGGAATGAGCTATTCGTACTGGCTTTTGATCATCGTCACGCTGGCCATCGGCGGGGCGGCCACCTGGTATGTGAACTCGCAGCTGAAAAAGTACGCGCGCGTGCCCATCTCAACGGGCCTCACCGGCGCCGACGTGGCGCGCGGGATGCTGTCCTACTACGGCATCTCGGGCGTGGAGGTGCGCCGCGGCGCTCCGGGCCAGGACTTCTTCGACCCGCGCACGAACTCCGTCACGCTGGGCCCGGACTCCTACGACGGGCGCTCCATCACCGCCACGGCCACGGCCTGCCACGAGGTGGGGCACGCCTACCAGTACGCCCAGGGCTACGCGCCCATGAAGGTGCGCGGCGCGCTGGTGCCGGTGGTGAACCTGGCCTCCAACGCCTGGATGCTCCTGCTTTTGATGGGCATCATCTTGAACATCGCGGGCCTGACCACGCTCGCCATCGTCATGTACGCCGCAGTGGTGCTGTTCCAGCTGGTCACCCTCCCTGTGGAGTTCGACGCGTCGAAGCGCGCCATGGTCTATATGAGCAGCATCGCGCTGCCCCAGGCCGAGCAGGCCGGCTCGTTCAACGTGCTGCGCGCCTGCGCGCTCACCTACGTGGCCGCCGCGCTCACCTCCATCCTGCAGCTTCTGTGGCTTTTGACCCAGCGGCGCGACTAGGCGGCGCCGTGGAGTCTGGAGCAACGGAGGCCAAGCAGGCGCCCGAGCCGCTGTCCGTCTCGGGCGCGATGGCGCTTGCGAAAGGCGCGCTCGAGGGCGTGGTCGTGCGCCTTCTGGGCGAGGTGTCCGAGGTGTCGGCCAAACCCGGCTACAAGGCCGTGTACTTCACCGTGAAAGACGAGCGGGCCGCGCTGCCGTGCATGATGTGGAACAACCGCTACCATGCGGCGGGCGTGGCGCTGCGCGTGGGCCAGCTTGTGGAACTGACCGGGCGTTTCACGCTGTACGCGCCGAAGGGGCGCATGAACTTCGACGTGTTTTCGCTGGCGCTGGCCGGGGAGGGCGACCTGCGCTTGAAGGTGGCCGACCTCGCGCGGAAGCTGGAGGCCGAAGGGCTCATGGATCCGGCGCGCAAGCGGCCGCTGCCGGCGTACCCTCGCACGGTGGGCCTGGTCACGTCTCCGCGCGGGGCGGCCGTGCACGACGTGCTGCGCACGCTGCGCCGCCGCTTCCCGCTTTCCCGCGTGCTTTTGGCGGGCGTGCCCGTGGAGGGCGCGCAGGCGCCGGCGGGCATCGTGGAGGGCATGCGGCAGGTGGTGGAGGCCGGGGCCGAGGTGGTGCTCGTGGTGCGCGGCGGCGGGTCGTTCGAGGACCTCATGCCGTTCAACGACGAGCGCCTGGCGCGCACCATCGCGCGCTGCCCCGTGCCGGTGGTCACCGGCATCGGGCATGAGCCGGACACCTCCATCGCCGACATGGTGGCCGACGTGCGCGCCTCCACGCCCACCGCGGCCGCCGAGGCGGCCAGCCCCTCGCGCGAGAGCCTGGAGCGCCATTTCTCCGCGCGGGCGCGCTCGCTTGCGGCGTGCGCCGGGCGCGCGGTGGAGCGGGCGGAGGCCGAGGTGCGCCGCTTCTCCACGCGCCCGTTGTTTCGCGACCCGCAGCTTCTGTTCGCCGCAGAGGCCCAGACGCTCGATCTGGCATCGGAGCGTCTCTCGCGTGCCATCCCCGCCAACGTCGAGCGCGACGCGCTTTCGGTGGAGCGGCAGCGCGAGCGCCTTTCGCGCGTCCTGCCGGTCGCCGTCGAGCGCGCCCGCGCGGACGCGACGCGCGCCCGGACGCGGCTTGCGGCATGCGGCGGGTCGCTTGTGGGGCGCTTTTCCCAGGAGGCGGCCGTGGCGGCCGCGCGCCTGCACGACCTGTCGCCTCTGTCCGTGCTTGGGCGCGGGTACGCCGTCGCGCGTACGCCCGAGGGCGCGGTGGTGAGAAGCGTCCGCGGCGTGTCCGCAGGAGACGCCGTGGACGTGTCGCTGGCCGACGGCGTGTTGGCCTGCCGCGTGGAAGGAACGCGGCGCATCGATACGGAGATAATGGAGTGGGAGGACGCATCATGAGTGACGCTCTGGATGTCAAGCCCGTGGAGGAGCTGTCGTTTCGCGAGGCCATGGCCGAGCTTGACGGCATCGTGGGGGTGCTGGAGAGCAACACGCTGGAGCTGGAGGACAGCCTTGCCAGCTACGAGCGCGGCGTGGCGCTTCTGCGCGCGCTGCAGGGCCGCCTGGCCGAGGCCCAGCAGAAGGTGGACGTGCTCATGGGCGAGCTTGCCCCCGAGGCCGACGACGAGGCGCGCGACACCAGCCTGTCGTGAGCCAAGGGAAGGGGATGGCCGCCGTCCCCCTCGGTTTTCGGTGAGCGGCGCGCCGCTTGCCGAAGGGGCGGCGCGTCTGGATGCGGCCCGTCCCCGCCGCGCCTAAAATGAATGTTTCAGGATAGGCAAAAGGAGGCAGGCCGTTGAACGTACTAGTCATCAATGCGGGATCATCTTCCTTGAAATACCAGCTGCTCAACGTGGAGCGGCAGGAGCTGCTCGCCAAGGGCATCTGCGAGCGGGTTGGGTCGGCCGAGTCCTTCCACAAGCACGGGCTTGACGAGAACGAGCGCGTCATCGACGCGCACATGGCCGACCATGACGACGCGATGGCGCTTGTGCTGGAGTCGCTCACAAGCGGTCCCGCCAAGGCCGTGGACTCCCTGGCCGAGATAGACGCCGTCGGGCACCGCATCGTGCAGGGCGGCAAGTACTTCGACCGATCGGTCCTCATCGACGAGGACGTCGTCGCCAAGATCGACGAGCTGGCCGAGCTGGCCCCCCTTCACAACAAGGCCGCGCTCATGGGCATCCGCGCCTGCCAGAAGCACATGCCGGACGTGCCGATGGTGGCCGTGTTCGACACGTCGTTTTTCCAGACGCTGCCGCCGAAGGCCTACATGTACCCCTTGCCCTACGAGCTGTACGAGAAGTACGCCATCCGCAAATACGGCGCGCACGGCACCTCGCACCGCTACATCTCCGAGCGCGCGGCCGCGGTGCTCGACGAGCCGATAGACGAGCTTAAGCTCATCACGTGCCACTTGGGCAACGGCTGCTCCATCAGCGCCATCGACCATGGCGTGGCGGTGGACACCTCCATGGGCCTGACCCCGCTCGACGGCCTCATGATGGGCACGCGCTGCGGCGCCATCGACCCGGCCATCGTGCCGTTCGTCATGGAGCACGAGGGCCTCTCGCCCGCCGAGATGAACGACCTCATGAACAAGAAGTCGGGCCTTCTGGGCATCTCGGGCATCTCCAACGACCTGCGCAGCGTGCGCGACGCCTCCGAGAAGGGCGACGAGCGCGCCATGCTGGCCTACGACATGTACTCGAACTCGGTGAAGAAGTACATCGGCCAGTACATCGCGGTCATGGGCGGGGTGGACGCCATCGTGCTCACGGCCGGCGTGGGCGAGAACTGCGAGAAGATGCGCCGCCTGATCTTCACGGGCCTGCAGCCGCTGGGCATCATCCTGGACGAGGAGAAGAACCGCCAGCGCGGCTTCGAGCGCGAGATCTCGGCCGATAGCTCCCAGGTGAAGATCATCATCATCCCCACCAACGAGGAGTACATGATAGCCCGCGACACCTACGAGATCATCCACGAGCGGGTGGGCATGGAGGACGGCGTGCACGATGCGGCCGAGATACTGATGTAGCGAGCGGTTTCCCGCTCCGTTGAAACGCGGGGAGGCCCCTCGAAGGAGGGGCCTCCCCGCGTTTCGGTCTTGCGCACCGGCCGTCCGCATGTCGGCAGGAGGCCGAAAGGCGGCGAAAGCGCCCTTGGTTGGGAAGGGGGGCTTTCGCCGCCCCCGGCCGGCAGGGGCTAGGCGCGTTGGGAGTTCTCGAAAGTGAAGCGTCCCATCTTCACGCCGCCCAGCACATGGACGTGCAGGTGGGGCACCGTGGCCGCCGAGTCCTCTCCGGTGTTGACCACGCAGCGGAAGCCCGTCTCGTCCACGCCCTTGAGGGCGGCCACCTTCGGCACGACGGACAGCAGGTGGCCCAAAAGCTCGGCCGGCACGTCGTCTTGCAGGTTGTCGTAGTGCTCCTTCGGCACGATGAGCGTGTGCACGGGGGCTTCCGGCTCGATGTCGTCGAAGGCGTAGCAGAGGTCGTCTTCGTACACCTTCGCCGAGGGGATCTCCCCGGCGACGATCTTGCAGAACAGGCAGTCGGTCATGGCGGTTCCTTTCGTTTCGCGGCGGCGCGAACGTTGGGTCCGCGCCGCTTGTCGGCAGTTGCGGCAGTTGCGCTACCTGGCCCTTTTCGCCTGGGCTTGGACGCAGGTGATGGCGATCACGCCCACGATGTCGTCGGCCGTGCAGCCGCGGGACAGGTCGTTCACCGGCGTGGCGATGCCCTGGGTGATGGGGCCGTACGCCTCGGCGCGCGCGAGGCGCTGCACCAGCTTGTAGCCGATGTTGCCGGCGTCCAGATCGGGGAACACCAGCACGTTCGCGCGTCCGGCCACAGGGGAGTCCGGCGCCTTCGACGCGCCGACGGCAGGCACGATGGCGGCGTCGAGCTGCAGCTCGCCGTCCAGGTCGATCTCGGGCGCCAGCTCGCGGGCGATGCGCGCGGCCTCCACCACCTTCGCGGCGTCGTCGTTTTTGGCCGAGCCGTAGGTGGAATGCGACAGCAGGGCCACGGCGGGATCGGTGCCCATGAGCTCCCTCCACGACTGCGCGGAGTTCACGGCGATGTGCGCCAGCCTCTCAGCGTCGGGCTGCACCTCCAGCCCGCAGTCGCTGAACAGGAACGTGCCGTTCTCTCCCATGTCGCAGTCGGGAACGGCCATCACGAAAAACGAGCTCACCAGCTTCACGCCCGGCGCGGTGCGCAGGATCTGCAGGCTCGGGCGCAGCACGTCGCCGGTCGCGTGGCACGCGCCGGCCACCATGCCGTCGGCTTGGCCGGCCTTCACCATCATCACGCCGAAGTACAGCACGTCGTCCATGAGGGCAAGCGCCTCTTCCTCGGTCATGCCCTTGGCCCGCCTCAGCTCGAAGAGGGTCTGTGCGAAGCCTTCGCGCAGGTCGGAAGCGCGCGGGTCGATGACGCGCGCGCCGTCGAGCGCGTAGGGGCTTGCGGCGATGGCGTCCGCGTCGCCCAAGATGACGAGGTCGGCCACGTCATCGGCCAGGATGCGCTCGGCTGCGGCGAGCGTGCGCTCGTCGTCGCCTTCGGGCAGCACGATGGTTCGCTTGTCCGCCTTGGCGCGGGCGAGCATGGATTCCAGAAACGAGCTCATGGCACCGTCCTTTCTTCGGCGCGCGATCTCGGGCGTCGCGGCGCCTCCTTCGCAGTTGTCCCCTTCGTATGATAATCCACGCACCGCCTCGCCTTTTCGGTAAAATAGCCTCCGGCTTACCGGACGGGGCCAAAAAGCCCGTTTCGGGACGGCGCCGCATGCGCGCCCGGGCGGTTCGACGGACAGGAAAGGTTGCACCATGGGCGTGCGCTACTGCGATTTCAGGGAGCTTGACAAGGGCGATTTCGACGCCGTGGTCGTCGGCAGCGGCTTTGCCGGGGCCGTGGCGGCGCGCGAGCTGGCCGAGCGCGGCGGCAGGCGCGTGCTCGTCATCGAGAAGCGCGGCCATATCGGCGGCAACATGTACGACGAGCTGGACGAGGCCGGCATCCTCGTGCACCGCCATGGGCCGCACATCTTCCACACCGACGACGCGCGCGTCTTTAGCTACGTGCGGCGCTTTTCCGATTGGCGCGACTACGAGCACGAGGTGCTGGCCGACTGGTACGGCACGTACCTGCCCGTGCCGTTCAACAAAAACTCCCTGGAGGTCGCCTTCGGGAAAGAGCGCGGCGCGCGCCTTGCGCGGAAGCTTGCGGATGTGTTCGGCGACGGACGCAAGGTGGCCATCACCGAGCTGCGCGCCCAGAACGATCCGGAGCTGGCCGAGGTCGCCGACTTCGTGTACGAAAACGTGTTCCTCTGCTACACGCAGAAGCAATGGGGCCTCACCCCCGAGGAGGTGGATCCGTCGGTCACGGCGCGCGTGCCCGTGTTCGTTTCGCGCGACAACCGCTACTTCCAAGACGCCTACCAGGGCGTGCCGGCTAAGGGCTACACGGCGTTGTTCGAGCGCATGCTCGATCACGAGGGCATCTGCGTGTGCCTGGGCACCGAAGCCGAGAGCGTGTTCGATCTGGAGTTCGAAAGCGGCGAGGAGCGCGCGCCGCTTTCGGCCATCCTCATAAAGGACGCGCCCTTCGAAGGGCCCATCGTCTACACCGGCCCGCTTGACGAGCTGTTCCTGTCGCGCTTCGGCCGCCTGCCGTACCGCAGCCTGGACTTCGTCTACGAGACGCACGACGCCGAGTTCGTGCTGCCGTGCGGCACGGTGAACTTCACGGTGACCGAAGACTGCACGCGCGTCACCGAGTTCAAGCGCCTCACGGGGCAGAGGCACCCCAAGACCACCACGTGCAAGGAGTACAGCCGCCCCTACGAGGACCCGAAGTCGCAGACGCCCTACTACGCCATCCTCTCCGACGAGAACCGGGCGCACTACGAGCGCTACCTGGCGCTCACGGAGAAGCTGCCGAACTTCCATCCGCTCGGGCGCTTGGCCGAGTACCGCTACTACAACATGGACGTCATCGTCGGACGCGCGCTTTCGCTGGCCGACGAGCTGGTGGGTTAGGAGGCCGCCGTGAAAACCGTTTCGTTCGCCATACCCTGCTACAATTCGGCCGCGTACATGGACGCGTGCATCGAGTCCGTCCTCGCTTGCGGCGACGATGTGGAGGTCATCATCGTGGACGACGGCTCGACCAAAGACGACACGGCCGCCAAGGCCGATGCGTGGGCCGCGCGCCACTCCGACGTCGTCCGCGTCGTGCATCAGGAGAACGGGGGCCACGGCGCGGCGGTGAACGCGGGCCTCTCCAACGCCACCGGCTTGTACTTCAAAGTGGTGGATTCCGACGACTGGCTTGACGAGGCTGCCATGCGCGAGATCATGGCTTACCTGCGCGAGCAGGCGTCCCGTCCGAATCCCACCGACCTTGTGGTGGGCAACTACGTGTACGAGAAGGTGCACGAGGGAACGCGCACGGTCATGCACTACCGCAACGTCTTCCCCGAGGGCCGCGAGTTCGGCTGGGACGAGGCGGGGCACTTCGGCCAGAGCCAGTACCTGCTCATGCACTCGGTCATCTACCGCACCGAGCTTCTGCGCGAGGTCGGACTCGAACTGCCCAGGCACACGTTCTACGTGGACAACATCTTCGTGTACGTGCCGCTGCCGCATGTGAAGACCATCTATTACCGCGATGTGGACATGTACCGCTACTTCATCGGCCGCGAGGACCAGAGCGTGAACGAGAGCGTCATGATGGGCCGCATCGACCAGCAGCTGCGCGTGACGCGCCTCATGATAGACGCGGTGCGGCTGCCCGGAGAGGTGCCCGAGAGGCGCTTGGAGCGCTACATGGAAGGCTACCTGTCCATGATGATGTGCATCTGCTCCATCTTCCTGCGCATGATAGGCACCGACGAGGCCGAAGGCAAGCGCGAGGCCATCTGGGACTATCTCAAGTGCAAAAACCCGGACGTCTACGGGCGCATTCGCCGCAGCGCGCTCAACATGGGCACGAACCTGCCCACGCAGCTGGGACGCAAGATCGGCATCACCGGTTACCGCATGGCCCAAAGGATCTTTAAGTTCAACTAGGCGCGGGACGCGCGGCGGCGCGAAAGGAAGGGCGGACGGACATGGACAAGAGGGGAGAGGCTGCGGCGCGGACGGTGCTGGCGGTGGATGTGGGGAACACCACGACGGGGCTTGGGCTGTTCGAGGACGGCGATCTGGCCGCCACGTGGTCGCTCACCACGCCCGAGCGCATGACCGCCGACGAGGCGCGCGCGGCGGCGCTGTCGTTTCTGCATGCGACCGAGCGCGTGCCCGAGGTGCGCGACGGCATCGTGGCCTCGGTGGTGCCGGGGCTGACCGATGCGTGGACGGCGGCCGTGGCGGCGCTTTCTGGCCGCCGTCCGCTTGTTGTGGGGCCGGGGCTTAAAACGGGCGTGCGCATGCGCTACCACGACCCGGCCGAGATAGGGGCCGACCGCATAGCCGACCTCGCGGCGGCCAAGGAGTCCTACGAGCCGCCGTTTCTGGTGGTCGATCTGGGCACGACGACGAACTTCGAGGTGGTGGACGAAGACGGCGTGTTCGTGGGCGGCATCATCGCGCCGGGGTTCAAGCTCTCGGCGCGCGCCTTGGCCGAGGCGGCGGCGCAGCTTGCGGTGGTTGACCTGCGCACGCCCGCGTCCGTCATCGGGAAGAGCACGCGCGAGGCCGTGCAGGCGGGCGTGGTCATGGGGGAGGTGGCGCGCATAGACGGCCTCATCGACATGGTGTGGCGCGAGCTGGGCTACGAGACGCTCGTCATCGCCACCGGGGAGGATGCGCAGACGATGCGCGCCCTCTCCTCGCGTATCCGCGCAGCCGACGATCACCTCACTTTGCGCGGTTTGGGCATCCTGCACGCGCTCAACCGCCGCCCGTAGGGTACAATAGGCGGGTTTTGTTTCCGAAGAAGGGATCGTCAATGGAGAAAGGCAACGTGAGGGCGCTTCTGCCCATCGGGGTGTTCCTTGTGCTGTACCTGGGGCTTGGCGTGCTGTTCGAGTACGCGCTGGGCATTTCCATGGGGTTCTACAGCATCCCCATCGTGGTGGTGTTTTTGGTGGCGCTCATGGTGGCGTGCTTCCAGAACCGCGCGCTGCCCTTCGATGACAAGCTGGTCGTCATGGGGCGGGGCATTGGCGACAAGACCATCGTCACGATGATCCTCATCTTCATGGCCGCCGGCGTGTTCGTGGGCACGGTGGGGCGCGACAGCGCCGAGAGCGTGGCCTACCTCATGCTCTCGATCATCCCCGCAGAGTTCTCGGTTGTCGTGCTGTTCGTGGTGAGCTGCTTCGTGTCGCTTTCCATGGGAACGTCGGTGGGCACCATCACGCTCATCACGCCCATCGCCGTGGCGGTGTCGGCCGCGTCGGGGTTCGATCTGCCGCTGTGCGTGGCTTCCGTCATGGGCGGCGCGATGTTCGGCGACAACCTCTCGTTCATCTCGGACACCACCATCGCCGCCTGCCAGGGTCAAGGGTGCCAGATGAAGGACAAGTTCCGCGAGAACTTCAAGATCGCGCTGCCGGCGGCGCTGGTGACGATCGTCGTTATCCTGGTGCTGTCTTTGGGGTCCGACATCAGCGGCACGGTGCACAACGACTACGACCTCGTCCAGCTCATCCCGTACCTCATCGTGCTTGTGGGCGGCATCGTGGGCGTGAACGTGTTCGTGGTGCTCTTGCTGGGAATCCTCACGGGATCGATCATTATGGTGGCCACGGGCGCCACGGCGCCCACCGACCTTCTGGCCAACATGGGGTCGGGCGCGGCAGGGATGTTCGAGACCACGATGGTGGCGGTGCTCGTGAGCGCCATCTGCGCGCTCATCAGGGAATACGGAGGTTTCGCCGCTCTTTTGAACGGCATAAAGAGCCTGTTTAGGAGCAAGAAGGGCGGGCAGCTGGGCATGGGGCTTTTAGTGGGGGCCATGGACATAGCCACGGCCAACAACACGGTGGCCATCGTCATGGCCAACCCCATTGCGGCCGACATGGCCAAGACCTACGGCATCACGCGGCGCAAGACGGCCTCCATCCTGGACACGTTCTCCTGCGTGTTTCAGGGCGTCATCCCCTACGGCGCCCAGATGCTCGTGGCCATATCGGCGGCGACCGAGCTTGGCTACGCGGTGTCGGCGTTTCAGATCATCCCGTTTCTGTTCTACCCGTTTTTGCTGCTCGCAAGCTCGCTCGTCTTCATCTTCCTGGTGCCCGAGAAGGAGGGGGAGGGCAACTAGGGGCGCTTCGCCGCGCGCGGGCCGCGCTGGGCGGCTTGCGCGGAGGCGGCGCCGGATGCCGTCCGGTCGCGTGATCGTGCGCGGCGCAGACCGGCTGCAGGCGGGCCATGCGCGGGGCTGGCCTTGCAGCTTGTGGATCCTTCTCATCGAAGCCGGGATGCCCCGCGCCTTCGAAGGACCCTGTCTTTCACCTTGAAATTAGCCAAGGTTTACAAATTGCTGGGAATCGCGTATCCTTCCGTATGTTAGCTATTGGAAACATTGCGCTGACCGCGTCCTTTGGGTGGGGACGGAGCGCAGGACGGAGGATGCGCTTCATGGGCAAACGCACGATCGCGCGACGGCTGTGGGCCGTGGGAGGATTCGCGAGTTTTGGGCTGGGGGCGGTTGGGACGGTCGTCCCCATTTTGCCGACCACGCCGTTTCTGCTGGTGGCGGCGTTCTGCTTTGCGCGCAGCTCCGAACGGGTGAACGCGTGGTTCCGCTCGACGAGGCTTTATCGGACGGTGGTGGAGGGCTATGCCACCAAGCGCGCCATGACCGTGCGCGCGAAGCTGCTGCTGCTCGCGCCGCTTACCGTCGTGCTGGGCGTTTCGTTCGCGCTCATGGGAAGCGTGCCGGTGGGACGCGCGGTCGTGGCCGTGGTGTGGGTGGCGCATGTCGTCTACTTCGGGTTCGTGGTGCGCACCGATCGGGGCGAAGCGCACGGACGCGCGGGCCTCGGGCGGGGGTCGGCCGTGCGCGGGCGCTCGGCGGACGCGGCGACGGAGAGGTAGGGCGGCGTGTTCAGCATGCGTCTTCTGCGCATGGTGCCCGCCGCGCGCGGGCCCATCGTGGCCAACGTGGTGCTGCAGTGGGTCGCGCTTGCGGCCAACGTGGCGCTCATGGTTCTGTTCGGCCTGTTTGTGCAGGAGTGGTTCGAAGGCGTGCTCGACGTGGGCCCGTGGCTTTGGGGCCTGGGGTGCGCGGCGGCGGTGGCCATCGCGGTGCGCATGGCGTGCTTGGCGGGCGCGCAGCGCTGCGGGCTGGCGGCGGCGCAGGCCGCCAAGCGCGCGGTGCGCCAAGAGGTGTACGACAAGCTCGTGCGCCTCGGGCCCTCTTACGCCGAGCGGGTGCCCACCGCCGAGGCCGTGCAGGTGAGCGTGGAGGGCTGCGAGCAGCTGGAGAGCTACTTCGGCCAGTACGTCCCGCAGCTGTTCTACGCGGTTTTGGCGCCCCTCACGCTGTTCGCGTGCCTGGCGCCTTTGTGCCTGCCCGCGGCGGCGGCCCTCTTGGCGTGCGTGCCGCTCATCCCCTTGTCCATCGTGGCGGTGCAGAAGATCGCCAAGCGCGTCATGCGCACCTACTGGGGCGCCTACACCGACTTGGGCGGCGCGTTCCTCGAGAACCTGCAGGGTCTGACCACGCTCAAGATCTACCAGGCCGACGGGGATCGCCATGCGCGCATGAACGAGGAGGCCGAGACGTTTCGCCGCGCGACGATGCGGCTTTTGCGCATGCAGCTGAACTCGGTCACGGTCATGGACCTGTTCGCGTTCGGCGGCGCGGCGGTGGGCGTCGTCGTGGCGCTCGTTCAGTTCGCGAACGGCCAGGTGCCCCTGTTCGCGGCCTTCGCCGTGGTGTTCTTGTCGGCCGAGTTCTTCATCCCGCTGCGCGCGCTCGGGTCGTTTTTCCACACGGCCATGAACGGTATGGCCGCCGCCGACAAGATGTTTTCCATCCTGGACGCGCCCGAACCCGCGCGCGGATCGCGCGTGATCGACCCGCAGGGCGCAGGCGTGTCCTTGCGCGGGGTGGGCTACTCCTACGACGGCGAGCGGCAGGTGCTCGCGAACGTGGACTTCGAGGCGGCGGCGGGGTCGTTCACGGGCATCGTGGGCGAGAGCGGATCGGGCAAGTCCACGCTGGCGGGTGTGCTGTGCGGGCGCAACGCGGGCTTCACCGGGCAGGTGGAGCTGGGCGGCGTGCCGCTTGCGGAGGCGTCGCGCACCTCGGTGGCGCGCACGGTGTGCGTCGTGCCGTTTTCCAGCTACCTGTTCAAAGGCACGGTGCGGTCGAACCTGCTTCTGGCCGATCCGCAGGCGGAAGACGACGAGCTGTGGGCGGCGCTTGCTCGCTGCCGGGCCGACGGGTTCGTACGCGCTTCGGGCGGTTTGGACATGCCGGTGGCCGAGCAGGGGTCGAACCTCTCGGGAGGGCAGCGCCAGCGCCTGGCGCTTGCCCGCGCGCTTCTGCACGACGCGCCGGTGTACGTGTTCGACGAGGCCACGTCCAACGTGGACGCGGAGAGCGAGCGCGCCATCATGGAGGTCGTCCGCGAGCTTGCGCGCGAGAGGACCGTCATCGTGATCACGCATCGGCTGGCCGCCGTGGCCGAGGCCGACCGCATCTACGTGATGGCCGACGGGCGCGTGGCCGAGTCGGGTTCGTGCGAGGAGCTGCTGGCGCGCAAGGGCGCGTTCGCGCGGCTGTGGGGCCGGCAGGCGGAGCTTGAGCGCTTCGCGGCCGCGGTCGACGCCGACGAGCCGTCGCGCGCGGCCGAGGAAGCGCGCGGCGAGCGCGCCGTGCGGGAGGGCCGGGCGGACGGGGCGCAAGGCCGGGGCGCGCCCGAAGAGCGCCCGCGGCGCTCGCACGCCTCGGTGATGCTGCGGCTTGTGGGCCTTGTGAAGCCGCTCCTTCCGTGGATGGCGCTCGCGGCCGCACTCGGCGTGCTCGGTTTTCTGGCCGCCATCTTCCTCACGGTGTTCGCGGCCTACGCGCTGGCCGACGCGGCGGGGCTTCCGCAGGGCGTCGGGCTGCCTGCGGCATGCGCGCTTGTGGCGGCGTGCGGCATCGTGCGCGGCCCCTTGCGCTACGGCGAGCAGCTGTGCAACCACTACCTGGCCTTCAAGCAGCTCGCGCTTGTGCGCGACAAGGTGTTCGCGTCGCTGCGGCGGCTGGCGCCGGCAAAGCTCGAAGGCCGCGACAAGGGCGATCTGGTCTCCCTCGTCACCTCCGACATCGAGCTTTTGGAGGTGTTCTACGCCCACACGCTCTCGCCGGCCGTCATCGCGCTTGCGGTGTCGCTTGGCATGGCGGCGTTCATCGCGACGCTCTCGCCGGTGCTCGGGGCGCTTGCGCTCACATCGTACGTACTGGTGGGCGTGGTGGCGCCGTTCCTCTCGTCGCTGGCGGCGGGAAGCGGCGGGCGCGAGGTGCGCGAGGGCCTGGGCGCGATGAACTCGTTTGTGCTCGACAGCCTGCGCGGCCTGCGCGAGACGTTGCAGTTCGGGCGCGCCGACGACCGCTCGCGCGAGCTTTCGCTGCGTGCCGGGGAGTTGGAGCGCGACGAGGCGCGCCTCAAGGGGCGCGCCTCGGTGGCCATGGCGGGCGTGAACGCGCTCGTTTTGGCGCTCGACGCGACGATGGTGCTGGCGGCTGGCGTGCTGGTGGCGAAAGGGCAGCTGTCGCCCGGCGCGGCCATTGTGGCAACCTCGGCGCTCATGTCCTCGTTCGGCCCGGTCATCGCCGTGGCGAACCTGGGCTCTACGCTGCAGCAGACGCTGGCGTCGGGCGCGCGCGTGCTCGATCTGCTTGACGAGCGCCCCCAGACCGAAGACGTGTCGGACGGCGTGGACGTGGGGGCGTTCACGGGCGCGGGCACAAGCGGCGTGGACTTCTCCTACGGCGGGCGCCCGGTGCTCGACGACGTGAGTCTGCGCATCGAGCCGGGGAGCATCGTGCAGCTTGCCGGACGCAGCGGGTCGGGCAAATCGACTCTGTGCAAGCTGCTCATGCGCTTTTGGGACGCCACGCGCGGCGTGGTGGAGGTGTCGGGCACCGACGTGCGGCGGGTGAACACGGCCAGCTTGCGCCGGGCGGAGGGTTACATGACCCAGGAGACGCACCTGTTCGCGGGCACCGTCCGGGAGAACCTGCTCATCGCGAAGCCCGATGCGACGGAAAGGCAGCTGGCCGACGCCTGCGCGAAGGCGTCGCTCTCGGGCCTGATAGAGCGGCTTCCCAAGGGCCTGGACACGCCGGTGGGCGAGCTGGGCGAGACGCTTTCGGGCGGGGAGCGCCAGCGCATCGGCCTCGCGCGCGTGTTTTTGCACGACGCGCCGTTCGTGCTGCTCGACGAGCCGACCTCGAACCTCGACAGCCTCAACGAAGCGGCCGTTCTGCGGGCGCTCTCCGAAGGCCGCGGCGGCAAGACCGTCGTGCTCGTGAGCCACCGCGCCTCCACGGCCGCCATCGCCGACGTCTCCTACACCGTGGAGCGCGGGCGCTTGTCGTAGCGTTGCGGGCGTCCCCCGTTAGCGACGGCGCGCGGCGAGGGCTGCCCGCAGGCCCCTAGTCCCAGCCGCCTTCGGCGAGCGTGCGGCCGTCGAGGGCCTTGAGCGCGAAGCGGCCGTGCTCGTAGACGGCGTAGCTCGCCGATCCGTCTTTGGGGATGGAGGCGCTGCCGGGGTTGACGAACAGCACGCCGTCGCGCTCCTCAAGCGTCTTCACGTGCGTGTGGCCGGAGAGGAGAGCGCTTTTCGGCGGCAGGGCCGGCGGGTCGTCGGGGGCCTTTCCCGGCAGGTGGCCGTGCGTGAGGTAGAGCATATGCCTGTCGGCCTCGATGAGGGCGTAGTCGGCCAGGCAGGGGAAGTCGAGCACCATCTGGTCCACCTCGGCGTCGCAGTTGCCGCGCACGGCCACCACGCGTGTGGACCACCCGTTGAGGACGGCGAGCGCTTCTTTGGGCGCGTAGCCCTCGGGCAGGTCGTTGCGCGGCCCGTGGTAGAGCAGATCCCCCAGAAGGACGATGCGGTCGGGCGATTCGGCTTCCACGCGCGCGTCGAGCGCGCGCACGGCGGGTGCCGCGCCGTGCAGGTCGGAGGCTATGAGAAGCTTCATGGGCGTCCTTTCCTCGTTCTCGTCGGTTTCGCGCTTTCAGGCGCAGGCGCGACTTTGCCGCGCCTTCCCGTCGGGGGCGCCTGCGGGCTTTCGCCGTCGCGCCGCTCGGCGTCGGGAGGGGTTTCAGGCCCGGCGGGGCGGAGGGTCGTTTTCGCCTCGCGCATCCTGCGGTCAGGCCAGGTCGGCGCAGTAGCCGCGCTCGACGGGCCGGCGGGGGTCGTCGGGGAACAGGTGCGCGTAGAGCGCGGTGAAGTAGCGGTCGGTCATAGAGGAGACATAGTCCACCACGATCTGGTTCGGCTCGGTGCGCAGGTACTCGTCGCGGTCGATGGAGCTTGATTTCGCAGCCAGGTAGTCAACGTGGTGGCGCACCACGGGCGAGTCCTCGTCGCCGGCCTTCAAATCGGAGAGCAGCCGGTCGTAGAGGCGCTCGAACATCTCCTCCACCACGTTGCCCGCGTCTTGGGAGAGGCCCTCGCGCCCGTAGATCAGCTCGTAGTTCTGCGCTTTGGCGCGCTTGAGGTCGGCGAACATGGCCTCGCTCAAGGCGATGCGGTCGCGCCCGTAGCTGTTGTTCACGATGTCTGTCGTGAGGTTGTGGATGATCTGGGCGTTCCCCTTTCCCATGACGGAGGTCTCGAACGCGTCGAAGGAGGGCAGCACCCCCATGTCCACGGCGTCCTGCCTATCCTTGCCAAGGTAGGCGATCATGTCGCTCACGCGCACCACGCAGCCCTCCAGCGTGGAGGGGCGCAGGCGCTTGATGGCGGCCTCGTCGGCGGCGCACGTCTCCACGAGCGCGTCGAGCGCGGCGAAATCATGCGTGTCGCCCACGCGCAGCACCTGGCAGGCGAACTCGCCGTTATGGCAGAGCACGCCGTCGAGGGTCTGCAGGCTGATGTTGCGGCGGTAGAGCTGGTCGAGCACGCGCACGGAGTGCACGTTGTGGTTGAAGTAGCGTCCGGTGCGCGCGTGGTAGCATGCGCTCAAGAAGCGCTCGCCCGCATGTCCGAACGGCGTGTGGCCCACGTCGTGGCCGAGCGCGATGGCCTCTATGAGCTCGCAGTTCAGCCCCAAAAGCGACCCGATGCCGCGCGCCACGCGGCTCACCAGCTGCACGTGCAGCCCGCGGCGGCAGATGTCGTCGTTCTCCACGAAGCTGAACACCTGGGTTTTGCCGGCGTAGCGGTTGTAGGCGGGCACGTTCAGTATCTTCTCTATGTCGCGCGCGAACGCGGGGCGCGTGAGCGTGGCGCGGTCGTGGGCCTTGTCCTCGCGGCGCACCACGTCCTCGTCGGAAAACGCGTGCGGGTTGCGCCGCCCTAAGGCGCGGTCGGCGCGGATGGCGGCCTCCACTTCCGGGTCGAGTGCGAGGTAGGGGATGCGTTTGTGCTCCATGGCTGGGTCCTTCGCGCTGAGGCGCGCCGCAGACGCGGCGCGCGCCGTGTGTTCACGGACATTGTAGCGTATGGAGGGCCTGCGCATCCTCGGCGTACAGATGTTTCACATGAAACGTCCGCCGGCGGAGGGGCGTTGTCAGTACCGAAACAGCGCGGCGATGCCCGACTCTCCCGGAACCTGCTCGGCGGGCAGCTCCAAGACCTCGGCCCCCTGCGCGAGGGCGGCGCGGGAGAGGGCGTCGGCCAGCTCGGGACCCTGGAACCGGTCGTGGGGCCTCCGTTCGAACAGCCGCACCTCTCCTGTCCGCTCGTCGAAGGCGCCGGGGACGTAGGCCCCTTCGGCCAGCAGCAGCGCGCGCACCTTGCGCTCGGCAAGGGCCATGCCCACGGCGTAGGGGCTTGAGGAGGCGCCGCCCGTGCCCACCGCCTGGCCGTAGGCGTCCAGCAGCCGTTCGGCGTGCGCCTGCGCGACGCGGCCCATGACCGCCGCGGCGTCCGCGAGAAGCTCGGGCTCTCCCACGCCGTCGGGGTTCTTCTCTATGCCCTCTTCCAGAAGTCCGGGCACGGTGGATATCCGGCGGAACATGCCTTGGTGCTCGGGCAGGCTCACCAAGATGACGGGCAGGCGCGGGCCCCCGTCGCGCGAGAGCAGCGCCGTCGCCTCCTGGTTGACGGAGCGGAAGAACGCCTCGGCCTCCTCCTTCCGCACGTCGTTGCTCGACTTCCATCCGTGGTAGGCGGACTGGTGCCCGTCGAAAGACGGCCCGCCCGAAGCCGTGCGCCGCGCATCGCGCGCCGGGGCGGGGACCTCCATGCGCTCGAGGGAGCGCGCGTCGCCTTCGATGAGGGAGAACCGGTCTGCCGAGAGCGCCAGCAGAAGGTAGCGCGCCCCGGGGCGCAGCGCGCCGAGCAGCGGGCGCGTGAGAAACCGCTCGCCTGTGAAGGCGAGCGGTCCGACGGGTCGGTCCAAGCGGCATGCGTAGGCCCGATCGCTTGCGGCAAGAACGGCCAGCCCGCTTTCCGCAAGGCCGCTTCGCAGCGCGCCGAGGTGGGCGGAGGCGAGGTCGAGCAGCTCGTCGAGCCTGCCGCGCTCCCTGCGCTCGCTTTGCCGCTCGATCTTCTCGCGCGCTTCGTTTGCGAGGGCTTCGAACAAGGCGCGGTCCCGCCTTTCCTCGCGCGGACCGCCCGTGGGCAGGTAGATGGATGCGCACGGGGGTTTCTCCCTCGCGAGGAGCGCGGGTGCGGGATCCGTCAGAAGCGTGACGCCGGCTGGCATGTCGGGCATGGAAAGACCTCCGTGTTCGTTGCCTGGAAACCCGCTGCGGCGCGGGTTCGAGCATCGCCCCACGTTAGCAGCCGCAGCGGCGGGCGCGGCTCTTCGGAGGCGTTCCGTAAACGTTCGGTCGGCAAACCGATGCCGCCCCGTGCGGCGCCTTCCCATGCGCTATACTGTCTGCGGACACGACGGGCGGAGGTAGCGCGGTTTCATGGCGGGCATCAGCGAAGAGGACATCCAAAGGGTGCGCGAGGCGAACGACCTCGTGGCGGTCATCGGCGAGCGCGTGCCGGTGAAGCAGCGCGGCCGCGACTTTTGGTGCTGCTGCCCGCTGCACAACGAGAAGACGCCTTCGTTCAAGATCGACCCGGCGCTGCAGCTGTGGCATTGCTTCGGATGCGGCGAGGGCGGGGACGTGTTCGCCTTCGTCATGAAGACGGAGGACCTGTCGTTTCCCGAGGCCGTGCGGCGGCTTGCCGAGCGCGCCCACATCGAGATAGCCGACGACGGAGGCCACGGGGGCGCAGGCTCCGGCCGCAAGGCGCGCCTCAAGGCCGTGTGCGCCGAGACGGCCGAGTTCTACCATGTCCAGCTCATGCGCAACCCGGGTCCGGACGCGGCGGCCGCGCGCAGCTACCTGGCGGGCCGCGGGTTCGGCGGCGAGGTGCCCCGGGCCTGGCGCCTCGGTTTCGCGCCCGGGCGCGGGCAGCTCGTGCGGCATCTGGCCTCCCAAGGCTTCGCTGCCGAGGAGATGGTGCAGGCCAACGTGGCGCTCGTGGGCGACGGGGGGAGGTTGCGCGACCGTTTCTACAACCGCGTGATGTTTCCCATCCTCGACCCGCAGGGGGAGTGCATCGCCTTCGGCGGGCGCGTGGTGGGCGCAGGCGAGCCGAAGTACCTGAACTCGCAGGAGACGCCGCTCTTCCATAAATCGCAAGTGCTCTACGGGCTTGACAAGGCGAAGGCGGCCATGGCCGCCACGGGCACGGCGGTGGTGTGCGAGGGCTACACCGACGTCATCGCGCTGCACGAGGCGGGGGTGAGAAACGCGGTGGCCACGTTGGGGACGGCGCTCACCATGCGCCATATCCGGCTGCTCTCGCGCCATGCGCGCCACCGCATCGTTTACCTGTTCGACGGGGATGCGGCCGGGCAGCGCGCCGCCGACCGGGCGCTCGCGTTCATCGACGAGTCCATGACGCCCGAGGCCGGCAAGAGCCGCATCGAGCTGGCGGCCGTCACGCTGCCCGACAACCTGGATCCCGCCGAGTTCGTGGCCGAGCGCGGGGCCGATGAGCTGCAAGGCCTTATCGAGCGCGCCCAGCCGCTGCTCGCCTACGGCATCGAGCGGCGCCTGGCCGCGCACGACCTGTCCCGCGCCGAGGGACGCGCCGCCGCGCTGACCGACGCGCTGTCCGTGCTCGCGCCCATCAAAGGCTCGATGCTCGCGAAGGACTACGCCGTGCAGCTTGCGAGCCGCTGCCGCGCGCGCGAGGAGGACGTGCTCGCCGCGCTGGCCGGCCTGAAGGCCCCGCGCCCGGCGTCCGAGGACCGTCCGGCGCCGGTCCCGGCGCAGCCCGCGTCCGGCGCGCCTGCGGTCCCGGCGCCCGCCCGTTCGGCGCTTCCGCCCGCCGAGCGAAGCCGCCGCCGCTTCGAGCGCCAGCTGCTCGCTCTGGCCGCGCGCCGCCCCGACCTGGCGCTTGCCCACGCCGACGCGCTCGCCCGGACGCAGTGGCACGACCGCTTGAGCGCCGAGGTGGCCCAAAGCGTGCTCGACACGCTTGCCGCCGACCCCGCGGCCCAGCCCGCCCGCATCGTCGCCGAGGCCGCCCGACGGCTGCCCGCCGCGGCCAACCTGCTGACGGCCGGCCCGCCTGCGGAGGGCGCGGACGACGCCCGGCTGGCCGCCTTCCTGGTGGAGGAGCTTTCCATCGGCGATGCCGAGGACGCTGTGGACGCCCTGCGCGCGCAGTTGGCCGACCCCGCGCGCCTTCCCGCCGACGAGTACGACATGCTTTTCCAGACGGTGGCGTCCATGCAGAAGGACCTCGTGCGCCGCCGCGCCGCCCACGACAAGGCCAACGCGGTCGGCACGGTCGGCTGAGCGGATCCCTCGTATTTCGAGGGCTTTCGCCGTCGATGCCTGTGCTATACTCTTCGCAGGAGAAAGGAGAAGCCGTGAGCCCTCTTGCGTGGTTGGTCGTCGCAGCCGTCATGGCCGTGATCGAGGTTGCGTCGCTTGGCCTCATCACCGTGTGGTTCGTCGTTGGCGGGCTTGCCGCCTTCGTTGCGGGCGAGCTTGGCGCGGACTTGTTCGTCCAGACGGCCGTGTTCCTCGCCGTGTCGCTTCTGTGCCTGATCCTGCTGCGTCCCGTGTTCGTGAAGTACCGCGATCGCGGAAAGCGCGCCGAACCCACGGTGGTCGGCTCGCACGCCGTGGTGCGCGAGCCGGTGGACAACGCCCTCATGACGGGCCGCGTTGAAACCCCCGACCACATGACCTGGGCCG
This sequence comes from Candidatus Rubneribacter avistercoris, assembly GCA_019115845.1. Taxonomy (GTDB): domain Bacteria; phylum Actinomycetota; class Coriobacteriia; order Coriobacteriales; family Eggerthellaceae; genus Rubneribacter; species Rubneribacter avistercoris. Next base: position 93,871 of record DXCU01000103.1, read on the forward strand.
CTCGGTCCGCGGACGGCGCTCCCATCCCCGCCGGCGAGAACGTGGAGGTGGTCGGCCGGGAGAGCGTCACGCTCATCGTCGAAAGGAGAGGACAATGATCTTCCTCATCGTGCTCGTAGTGCTTGTGGTGCTGTTCAGCGTCACAAGCGTCAAGATCGTCCCGCAGGCGGAGGCCGCGGTGGTCGAGCGCCTCGGATCGTATCTGACCACCTGGAACAACGGCCTGCACGTCAAAGTGCCCTTCATCGACCGGGTGCGTCCTTACGTCTCGCTCAAAGAGCAGGTGTTCGACTTCCCGCCTCAGCCGGTCATCACCAAGGACAACGTCACCATGTCCATCGACACGGTGGTGTTCTTCAAGATCCTCGATCCCAAGCTCTACACCTACGGGGTGGAAAGCCCCATCGTGGCCATCGAGAACCTCTCGGCCACCACGCTGCGCAACATCATCGGCGAGCTTGATCTGGACACCACGCTCACCTCGCGCGACACCATCAACTCCCAGATGCGCGCCATACTTGACGAGGCCACCGACGCCTGGGGCATCAAGGTCAACCGCGTGGAGGTGAAAAACATCACGCCGCCGGCCGCCATCCAGCAGGCCATGGAAAAGCAGATGAAGGCCGAGCGGGAAAAGCGCGAGGCGGTGCTTCTGGCCGAGGGCGAGAAGCAGGCGGCCATCACCATTGCCGAGGGCAACAAGCAGGCCCAAATCCTCAACGCCGAGGCGGAGAAGCAGCAGGTCATCCTTGCCGCCGAGGCGGAGAAGGAAAGGCAGATCCGCGAGGCGGAGGGCGAGGCGGCCGCCATCTTGAACGTGCAGCAGGCCACGGCCGACGGCATCCGCATGGTGCGCGAGGCCGGTGCCGACGAGGCGGTGCTCACCCTGCAGGCGTTCGAGGCGCTCAAATCCGTCGCCAACGGGCGGGCCACCAAGCTCATCATCCCCTCGCAGATCCAAGGGCTGGCCGGCCTGGCGGCCTCGCTCAAGGAAGTGGTCGCCGACGACGCGCCGGAGGATCCGAAGGGCGCGTAGGGCGTGCATCCTCGCGCCGGACGGACATGCCGCTCGCGCGTTCTGGCGCGCCGATGCGCGGTGGTCGGGCTTGCGGAGCTGCGGCTTTAAGCGCGCAGGGTCGCAAGCGGCGGGTCCCGGGCGCGCGGGGTCGCGGGTATGCGGCCTCGCGAAGCGACGCGCGGCCGCGCGGCCGGCGCCGCGTTCTGTGGAACTTTCCGGGGGGACTGGACAAGGCAGGTGCGATTGCGGACAATGTCCGGCAGGATGTTTCCGCGTCGCGACCTGCGGCGCGTCGTTTGATTTCAGCAGAAGGGCGTGTTGGGCATGATCACCATAGTCCGGTCCCCCGATCCGATGTTGAACACGGTGTGCGAACCGTGCGACCTCGGCGACAAGGACCTCAAGAAGCTGGCCCGCCAGATGGCGAAGGCCATGTACAAAAACGACGGCTGCGGCTTGGCGGCGCCCCAGGTGGGCGTGGCCAAGCGCCTGGTTGTCATCGACTGCGACCAGGAAGACGGCGAGCAAAACCCCATCGTGCTGGTGAACCCCGTGCTCGTGGAGACGCAGGGCGATCCGGTGACCGAAGGGGAGGGCTGCCTGTCGTGCCCCGGCATCTCGGTGCCCATCGCGCGTCCGCCCATCGCGCGCGTGCGCTACTTCGACCTCGACGGGGAGGAGTGGGAGATAGAGGGCGACGGCTTGCTCGGCCGCTGCCTGCAGCACGAGCTTGACCACCTCGACGGCATCACGATGTTCGAGCGCTGCGATCCTCTGGCGCGCATCCAGGCCCTGCGCGACTACGAGGCCGCGCTGGCGTCAGGCGCGAAGCCGGGGGAAACGTCGGTTCAACCGCGGGTGCGCTGACCATGCGCGTCGTGTTCATGGGCACGCCCGCGTTTGCGGCCGCCATCCTTGACGCCGTGGCCGAGCAGCATGAGGTGGCGGCCGTTTTCACGCGGCCCGACGCGGTGCGCGGGCGGGGCAGCCGTCCCGAGCCGTCGCCGGTCAAAGAGGCGGCCCTCGCTCGTGGGCTTCCCGTCATGGAGCCGCGCACGCTGCGCGACGAATCCGTCCAGCGCGCGTTGGCCGACTTGGCCCCTGACGTCGTGTGCGTGGCGGCGTACGGCGCCATCCTGCCCAAGGTCGTGCTCGACATCCCCCGTTTGGGCTGCCTGAACGTCCATGCCTCCCTGCTCCCGCGCTGGCGCGGGGCGGCTCCTGTCGAGCGTGCCATCTTGGCGGGCGACGAGGAGGCGGGCGTGTGCATCATGCGCATGGAGGAGGGTTTGGACACGGGCGCGTACTGCGTGCGCCGGACCGTCCGCACGGAGTCGAAGGGGGCGGCCGAGCTGACCGAGGAGCTTGCCGTGCTGGGCGCCCAGGCGCTTCTGACGGCGCTCGCGCACGTGGAGGCCGGCGCGGCGGACTGGACGGAGCAGGACGAGGGGGCGGTCACCTACGCCGCCAAGATAGAGCGGGGCGAGCTGGACCTCGATCCGGCGGAGGGGGCGCTTGCCGGCGAGCGCAAGGTGCGCGCCTCGGGCGACGCCCATCCTTCGCGCGCCGTTGTGGCCGGGCGTCCCGTGACGGTGCTTGCGGCCCGCGCGGTCGAAGACGCCGTGGGGCTTGGTCTGGCCTCGGGCATCGAGTCCGGCGAGGTGCGCTTCGCGGGGAAGCGGCTGTTTTTGGGAACGGCGGCGGGGGCGCTCGAGGCGCTCTCGGTCAAGCCCGACGGCAAGCAGGCCATGGACGCCAAATCGTTTGCCGCGGGAGTGCAGGGATTGAAGCAGAACGGATCGACGTGGAGGAGCGCGCATGTCTGAGCAGCACGGCGGGCCTGGCAAGGGCAAGGGGTACGATCGCGGAGGGTCGCGGCAGGGTCGCCCGCGCGGCGGGGGAGGGCCGTCCGCGGGCGGCAGGCGCGAGTTCGGCGGCCGCCGCGACGACAGGCGCGACAGCCGAAACAGCAAGGGCGGCGCAGAGCGCGCCCCGCGTCACGGGGAGCGCCGCGACGGTGGCGGCAAGGGCCGCAGCTTCGATTCGCGCCGTGATGGGGCGAAGCGCTTCGACGACCGTCGCGACGGCAAGCGGGGCTTCGGACCCCGCCGCGACGACCGGCGGGAGCGGGGCTTGGAGGAGCGCAAGGGCTTCGACGGGCGCCGCGACGACCGGCGGAGTCAAGGCTTTGAGGACCGCAGGGGCTTTCGCGGCGGCAAGGAGCGCTCCGGCAACGCCCGGGACGGCCGCTTCGGCGAGCGCGAGAAGCGCCCCTTTGGCGAGAAGCGCCCCTTCGACAAGGAGCGCTCCTCGGGCGATCGCCGTCCGGCGAATGGGCGCCTTGGCGACTCGGGACGCTCGGGCGGCAAGGCGGAGCGCTTCGAGTTCGCACGCTCGAAGGCGACGCCGGCGCGCCTGGCGGCGCTCGAGGCGGTGCGCATCGTCCGCGAGCGCAAGGCATTCGCCAGCGACGTGATAGACTCCACCATCGACCGCTCGAGCCTCACGCCCGAGGATCGCGCGTTCGCCACGCGCCTGGTGCTGGGGTCGGTGAGCTCCGAAGGGACGCTCGACGAGGTCATAGATCGCGTTTTGGACGACCCGCACGACATCAGCCCGCTCGTGCGCGACGCGGTTCGCCTGTCCACTTACGAGATACTGTTCTTGGACAAGCGGTTCCATGCGGCCGTCGACCAGGGCGTCGAGATGGTGCGCGCCGTGGCTCCGCCCGCGGCGGGCGTGGCCAACTACATTCTGCGCAACATCGTCCGCCAAAGAAGCGCGTTCCCCTTCGGCGACCCCACGCAGGATCTGGAGGCGTTGGCGCGCCTGCAGGCGTTTCCCGCCTGGTTGGCCGCACTGCTCATGAAGGACCTGGGTCCTCAGGAGGCGGTTCGGCTCATGCAGGCGTCCAACCGGCCGGCGCCCCTCTACGTCTCCGTCAACGCGCTCAAGACGCGCGAGGAGCTGGTGCGCCGCGTGTTCGACCGCTTGGAGGAGCCGGTCGAGCACGTGGCGATAGACGGCTTGGAGGTGGAGGGCTGCCTGCGCGTGGAGGATCCCCGCACCCTGCTCATCCCGGAGGTGGGCAGGCTGCTCAAGCAGGGGCGCCTCGTGGTGTCCGATGCGGCGTCGCAGCTGGTGGCTGCCTCGGTCCTGCCCGACGAGAAGCCCTCGTCGGTGCTGGAGGCGGGAGCCGGGCGCGGAACCAAGACCGTGCTTCTCCAGAGCGAGGCCCAAAGGCGGTGGGGGTCGCAGATAGAGACGTACGTGACGCTTGACAACCGCGCGTTCAAGACGAAGCTCCTTGAGGAGCGCGCCGGGCAGTGCGGCGCGCACGTGTCCGAGGCGCTGACGGGAGACGCTCTGCATGCCGAGGAGCTGACGGGAGGACGCCTCTTCGACCTGGTGTTCTTGGATGCGCCGTGCTCGGGCCTGGGGACGCTGCGCCGCCATCCGGAGATCCGCTGGCGCTTGAAGCTGGAGGAGATCGTGGAGATGGCGCGGCTGCAGCTCTCTTTGCTGCGCGCGCTGGCCGGCCGCGTGAGCCCCGGCGGCACGCTGGCCTACGCCACGTGCACGGTCACCCACGTGGAGTGCAACGGCGTGGTGAAGGCGTTTTTGGAGAGCGAGGAGGGGGCGGATTTCCGGCTGGCTCCCATCGCCGGCGGGTCCTGCGTGTCCACCCGACTCTCCGAAGGGTCCCCCGACGCCCATTTCGCGGTGCGCTTCGTGAGGGAGGGCAAGGGGGCCTAGGCGGGTCGCGTCCGCCGGCTCCTCGCGCCGCCCATCCGACAAAAGGCGCTCCGAACGCGGCGAGATCGCCGCGTTCGGGTTTACAATGGCACGCGTTTGCGAAAAGGAAGATCGAAAGAGAGATCGAAAAGGAGGTCCGCGTACATGGAACCGAACATCAAAGAAGTGGCGGGGCGCATCCGCGCGCTGCGCGAGGACCTCGACATCACCATGCAGGAGATGGCCGACGCGACGGGCCGGTCGGTGGCCGAGTACGCCGCGCAGGAGTCCGGCGAGCAGGATCTGTCGTTCACGTTCCTCTACAAGTGCGCCCAGCGTCTGGGCGTCGACGTGATAGAGCTGCTCACCGGCGAGGACCCGCACCTTTCCGGCTACTCGCTCACGCGGGCCGCCGACGGGCTTTCCATCAAGCGGCGCGCCGGGTTCGAGTACCTGCACAAGGCCCCGCATTTCAAGAACAAGCTGGCCGAGCCGTTCTTGGTCACGGCACCCTACCTGGAGGAGGAGCAGGATCGGCCCATCCACCTGTCCTATCACAAAGGCCAGGAGCTGGATTTCGTCATCTCGGGCAGAATGCGCTTCGCCTACGAGGACCACGTGGAGGAGCTTGAGGCGGGCGATCTGCTCATGTACGACTCGGGCCGCGGCCACGGCATGATAGCCACCGGCGGCGAGCCGTGCGTGTTTTTGGCCGTCGTCATGAAGCCGAACGGGGAGATTATCTAGGCGCTGCCGTCTGCGGGCGCGTCCGTTGCGGCGGGCGCGCGCTTTCGGCAGCGCCGTTTTCGAGACGATCCTATCCGTTTGGCGGCGCGACGCCGCCGCGTGCCTTGAAAGAAGACCAATCCAATGAGAAACATCAACGAGCGTTTCGTCACCGAAGCCTACGACGAGGGCGGCCTGCTCACGGAGTTCGCCGTCAACTGCCCCGACTCCTTCAACTTCGGCTACGACGTGGTGGACGACATAGCCGAGAACGACCCCGACCGCCGCGCCATGGTGTGGTGCAACCCCGAGGGCGAGGAGCACGTGTTCACGTTCGCCGACATGAAGAGGTGGTCGGACAAGACGGCGAACTTCCTGGCCGAGGCCGGCATCGGGCGGGGCGACTACGTCATGGTCATCCTGCGCCGCCACTACCAGTTCTGGTTCGTAGCCACGGCGCTCGCGAAGCTCGGCGCCGTCATGGTGCCCGCCACGTTCATGCTCAAGGAGCACGATCTGGAGTACCGCCTGAACGGCGCGTCCGTGAAGGCGATCATCGCCACCTCGCTCGGCTCCATCGCCGATGTGACGGACCGCGTGGCCGACGCGTGCCCCACGCTGGAAACACGCATCCTCGTGAACGGCGCGGGCGGCGGCCTCACGCCGGAGGACGCCGAGGGTAACCTCGTGCTCCCCGACGACGGGGAGCCTTTGGGGCCGGCGCTGTCCGGGCCGGAGGGCGTGTGCGCCGCACCGGCCGAGCGCGAGGGCTGGCTCGACTTCAACACGGGCGTGCGCGCGGCTTCTGCGGACTTCGCGCGCCGCGAGACGCGGGCGGCCGACCCCATGCTCATGTACTTCTCCTCCGGCACGTCGGGTAATCCCAAGATGGTGCTGCACGACTCCGAGTACGCCATCGCGCACCTGGTCACGGCCAAGCACTGGCACAACGTGGACCCCGACGGCCTGCACTTCACCATCGCCGACACGGGCTGGGGCAAGGCCGTGTGGGGCAAGTACTACGGCCAGTGGCTCATGGAGGCGTGCGTGTTCACTTACGACTTCGACCGCTTCCGCCCCGCCGACATCCTCTCGCTCATCGGCAGGTACGGCATCACCACGCTGTGCTGCCCGCCCACCATGTACCGCATGATGATGGCCGAGGACGTGGACGCCTACGACCTTTCGTCGCTTGCGTACTCCACCACGGCGGGCGAGGCGCTCAACCCCGACCTGTTCGATTTTTGGAAGGAGCACACAGGCCTCACCATTTACGAAGGGTTCGGGCAGACCGAAACGCCGCTCACCATCGCCAACCTCACGGGATCGGTGCCGCGCCCGGGATCCATGGGAAAGCCCATCCCGCTCTACAACGTGGAGATCCAGCGCCCCGACGGCTCGCGCTGCGACACGGGCGAGACGGGGGAGGTGTGCATCGACATCAGCCGGAAGGCGCCCGGCATCATGCTGGAGTACTACCGCGACCCTGAGAAGACGCACGCCGCCATGCACGACGGCTGGTACCACACCGGCGACACGGCCTGGTGCGACGAGGACGGCTACTTCTGGTACGTGGGGCGCAACGACGACGTCATCAAGTCGAGCGGCTACCGCATAGGCCCCTTCGAGATAGAGAGCGTGCTGCTGGAGCACGAGGCGGTGCGCGAGTGCGCCGTCACGGGCGTGCCCGACCCGGTGCGCGGCAAGGCCGTGAAGGCCACCGTCGTGCTGGCGGAGGGCTTCGCGGGCACCGACGCGCTCACGCGCGAGCTGCAGACCTGGGTGAAGCGCAAGACCGCGCCGTACAAGTACCCCCGCATCGTGGAGTACGCCGACGCGCTGCCGAAAACCGTCAACGGCAAGATCCGCCGTGCGGCTATCCGCGAGGCTGACGAGGCGGCGCCCGAGGGCCTCGTATGACAGGCGGCGGGCGCTGGGAGCCTTCCGCCCCCGTGGTCGTCGTCGTGGGGCACTACGGGGTGGGGAAGACCAACCTGTCGCTTAACCTGGCCTTCGACGCGCGGGAGCGCGGGAGCGCGGTGGCGCTGGTGGACCTGGACGTGGTGAACCCCTACTTCCGGTCGAGCGGCAGCCGCGCGCTTCTGGAGGAGCGCGGCGTGCGCCTGGTGGCGCCGGTGTTCGCCGGCACGAACCTGGACGGCCCGAGCCTGTCGCCGGAGGTTCCGGCCGCGATCGAGTGGGCGCGGGCGGCGCCGGGGCGCGTGGCGGTTGTGGACGCGGGCGGCGACGACGCGGGCGCAACGGCGCTCGGGCGCTTCGCGGACGCGGTGGCCGCAGGACCCTACGAGATGCTCTATGTGGTGAACCGCTCCCGCAACCTCACGCAGGATCCGGCCGGCGCGGCGGAGGTGCTGCGCGAAGTGGAGGCCGCGAGCCGCTTGCGCGCGACGGCCGTCGTCAACAACACGCACCTCAAAGGCGACACCGACCTCGAGACGATCAGGCGGGGGATCCCCTTCGCCGAGGAGGTCGCGCGCGCTTCGGGCCTTCCGCTCGCGTTCACCACGGCGCCGACCGCGTTGGCTGATGTGCTCGCCGACCGGCAAAACGACCGCTTTCGGCAAACCGACGGCGGGTGCGGGGCCTATCCTGTGCGAGTATACGTGAGGACACCTTGGGAATAGACAAGAGGGGCGCCGCGCATCGAAGGAGGCGGGGCGCCCTGCCCGTTTGAGACGAGAGAGGCGAGGCAATGGCGAGAATCAGCGTGGACGACTCCTTCTGCAAGGGGTGCGGCCTGTGCGTCGACGCGTGCCCTGTGGGCATCGTCGAGCTTGACCGAGAGACGATCACGGCGAAGGGCTACCATCCGGCGCGCTGCGTGGACCAGGACGCGTGCACCGGTTGCGCGTCCTGCGCGACGATGTGCCCGGACGTCGCGATCACGGTGGAAAGGTAGGGGGCATGGCGGAGAAAGTTCTCATGAAGGGCAACGAGGCCCTGGCGGAGGCCGCGCTGCGTGCGGGCTGCCGCTTTTTCTTCGGGTATCCCATCACGCCGCAGACAGAGCTTGCGGCCTACATGTCAAAGCGCATGCCGAAGGTGGGCGGCACGTATCTGCAGGCCGAGAGCGAGGTCGCTGCCATCAACATGGTGTACGGCGCCGCAGCCGCCGGTGCGCGCGTCATGACGTCGTCGTCCTCGCCGGGCATCTCGCTCAAGGGGGAGGGCATCTCCTACATGGCCGGCGCCGACCTTCCGGGCGTCATCATCAACGTGCAGCGCGGCGGCCCGGGCCTCGGCGGCATCCAGCCTTCGCAGGCCGACTACTGGCAGGCGACGCGCGCGCTCGGCCACGGCGATTTCCACGTGGTGGTGTACGCGCCCTCCACGGTGCAGGAGATGGCCGACTACGCCTACGGCGCCTTCGACGTGGCCGACAAGTACCGCACGCCCGTCATGATCCTGGCCGACGGCATGCTCGGCCAGATGATGGAGCCGGTGGAGCTGCCGGACCCCCTCGATCCGGCCGACCTCCCCGAAAAGCCCTGGGCCACCTCCGGCCACGGGCATGCGCGCGCACACAACGTGGTGAACTCGCTTTACCTCACCGCCGACGCGCTTGAGCGGCTCAACGTCGAACGCTACGAGCGCTACGCGCGGATCGAGCGCGACGAGCAGCGCGCGGAGACGTTCATGACCGACGATGCCGACATCGTGGCGGTGGCGTTCGGCGCGAGTGCCCGTGTGGCCCGCTCGGCCGTGGTCGCCGCGCGCGAGCAGGGCATCAAGGCCGGCCTCGTCAGACCGATCACGCTGTGGCCGTTCCCCGTGGACGCCATCGAGGCCACCGTGCCCTCCGCGAAGGCGTACCTGTCCGTGGAGATGAGCATGGGCCAGATGGTCGACGACGTGCGCCTGGCCGTGGCGGGCCGGCGGCCCGTCGACTTCTACGGCCGCACCGGCGGCGTCATCCCGACGCCCGCCGAGGTGCTGGGCAAACTCGCGACCATGAACGAGGACCTTGCGAAAGGAGGGGAGTAGGCCATGGCAGAGAAGGAGCTGAAAACCGTGTTCGAGCGTCCCCATGCGCTGCTGCCCGTCGTGACGAACTACTGCCCTGGCTGCACGCACGGCATCGTGAACCGGCTGGTGGCCGAGTGCTTGGACGAGCTGGACGTGGAGGGCCGCTCCGTGGGCGTGGCGCCCGTGGGCTGCTCGGTGATGGCGTACGACTTCTTCGGATGCGACATGATAGAGGCGGCGCACGGCCGCGCGCCGGCGGTGGCCACGGCGGTGAAGCGCGTGCATCCGGAGGGCGTCGTGTTCGCCTACCAAGGCGACGGCGACCTGGCCTCCATCGGCATGGCCGAGACCATCCACGCGGCCACGCGCGGCGAGCACATCACCGTCATCTTCATCAACAACGCCATCTACGGCATGACGGGCGGGCAGATGGCCCCCACGAGCCTGCCGAACCAGGTGACGCAGACCTCGCCCTACGGGCGCGACGTGTCCGCCGCAGGCTACCCCATCCGCGTGTGCGAGCTTCTCAGCTCGCTTGACGGCGTGGCGTACCTGGAGCGCGTGACGGTGGACTGCCCCAAAAACGTGCGCAAGGCCAAAAAGGCCATCAAGAAGGCGTTTCAAAACCAGGTGGACGGCGTGGGCTACTCGCTGGTGGAAGTGGTGTCCACCTGTCCCACGAACTGGGGCATGACGCCGCAGGAGGCGTTTGTGTGGATGCGCGAGAACATGCTGCCGTACTACCCGCTGGGCGTGTACAAAGACGTGGTGGCCGAAGGCTACGCGAACGCAGCCGAGGCCGCGGCGGCCCGGGCGGCCGCCTGCCCGATGGCCAACCCTGCCCCTGCGACGGAAGGAGGCGCGCGATGAGCTGCAACCTCGACATCGTGCTCGCCGGCTTCGGCGGGCAGGGCGTGCTGTTCGCCGGCAAGCTCATCGCCTACGCGGGCCTTTTGGAGGGGCGCGAGGTGTCGTGGCTGCCCTCCTACGGGCCGGAGATGCGCGGCGGCACGGCCAACTGCAGCGTGTGCCTGTCGGACGATCCCATCGGCAGTCCTCTTGTGACCTCTCCGAACGCCCTTGTGGCCATGAACCAGCCCTCGCTCGACAAGTTCGAAGGCAGCGTGGTCGAAGGCGGCGTGGCGGTGGTGGACTCCACGCTCGTCCAGCGCGTTCCGGAGATCCCGGGCGTGCGCATGCGTGCTCTTCCCGCCACCGCCATGGCCGAGGAGGCCGGCTTCAAGAAGCTCGCCAACATCATCCTGGCCGGCAAGCTGTACGCCGAGACGTCCTTCTGCGAGGAGGAGACGCTGTGGAAGGCCATGGAGAAGTGCGTGCCCGCGAGGAAGGCCGCCATGTTGGAGATGAACAAGCAGGCGCTGAAGCTGGGCATGGAGGCGTAATGTTCCGCCGGCCTGTCGTCCGGCGGAACAGGTCGACGCTGCGGCTTCCCGTGGCACCCGATCTCGCCCCTTTGCCCTGCCGCAGCGAAGCTGCGCAGGGCGCGCCCGCTCGGGCGCATAGCGTGGCACTGAACAAGCCCCTGGCTTGTTCAGCACGTGCGAAGCACGCTCGGCCGCGAAACGGGGCGATCTCGGGCACCACGGGAACCCTCGCTGACCGATATGGACCTATGAAGTTGGAAAGGAAACCGATGGTAGCTGAACTGGCTGAGATCGGCCTGCGCATCAAGGGCCTGCGTGAGGCGTGCGACGTCACGCGCGAGGAGATGGCGGTCGAGCTGGAGGTGCCGCTTGGTACGTACGAGCGCTGGGAGGAGACGGGCGAGGACGTGCCCATCTCGGCGATCTACCACATCGCGCGGCGCTTCGGCGTGGAGTTCACCGAGATCTTGACGGGCACCGCGGCGAAGCTGGACACCTATCAGGTGGTGCGCTACGGCGAGGGGCGCGAGGTGGACCGCAACCCCGAGTACCATTTCGAGGACTTGGCGTGGCGCTACGTCGGCAAGGTCATGCAGCCGCTTCTGGTGGTGCTCGACCCCTCCGACAAGCCCGCGAAGCTCGTTTCGCACTCGGGGCAGGAGTTCAACCTGGTGCTCGAGGGCACGGTCATCGTCACCTGGGAGGACAAGGAGTTCGAGCTGCATCCCGGCGACAGCATCTACTTCAACCCCGAGCACCCGCACGGCCAGCGCTGCGCCGGCGACGTGCCTGCGAAATTCGTAACGATAATAGCCGAGTAGGACGAGAGGAACGCACGACCAGTGGACCACATTCTGAAGAAATACTGTCCCCGCATCGATTTCGACTCCTACGAGGACTTCTACGAGAACTTCCAGATCGACGTGCCCGAGGCGTTCAACTTCGGCTTCGACGTGGTGGACGAATGGGCGCGCGTGGAGCCTGAGAAGCGCGCGCTTATGTGGTGCGACGACCACGACGAGGAGCGCACGTTCACGTTCACCGACATCTCCCGGCTGTCGAACCGGGCGGCCAACGCGTTTCGCCGCCTGGGCATCGGCAAGGGCGACGTGGTCATGATGATTTTGCGGCGTCGCTGGGAGTACTGGGTGTGCGCCGTGGCGCTGTGCAAGCTGGGCGCCACCATCATCCCCGCGTCGCTGCAGCTCACGAAGAAGGACATCGTCTACCGCGCCGAGAGCGCGCAGGTGAAGATGGTCGTGTGCGTGAACGACGACTACGTGTGCGAGCAGATGGAGGAGGCGCTGCCCGAATCGCCCTCCATCCGCGAGCGCGTGCTGGTGGCCGGCGAGCGCGCGGGGTGGACGTCGTTCGATGCGCTCATCGAGGGCGAGTCGGAAAAGTTCGCGCGCCCGACGGGCGAGGAAGGTGTGACGAGCAAGGACATCATGCTCATCTACTTCACCTCCGGCACCACAGGGCTTGCGAAGGCCGTGTGCCACAACTTCGCGCATCCCTTGGGGCACATCATCACCGCGCGCTACTGGCAGCAGGTGCGGGAGGACGCGCTGCACATGTCCGTGACCGACAGCGGCTGGGCGAAGTTCGGCTGGGGCAAGATCTACGGCCAGTGGATCTGCGGGGCCACCATCTTCGCCTACGACATGGACAAGTTCGTGCCGACCAAGCTTTTGCAGAAGATCCAGGACTATCGGTTGACCACGTTCTGCGCGCCGCCCACCATGTACCGCTTCATGCTGCAGGAGGACGTGGCGGCCTACGATCTGTCGAGCGTGCAGAACTTCGCCACGGCGGGCGAGCCGTTGAACGCCGAGGTGACCATCCAGTGGGAGCGCTTGACGGGCAAGAAGATCCGCGAGGGATTCGGCCAGACGGAAGGGCCGGTGCTGTTGGCCACCTTCCCCTGGATCGAGCCGCGCCCGGGTTCCATGGGCAAGCCCTCGCCGCTTTTGAACGTGAAGCTTTTGGACGAGGACGGGTGCGAGGTGCCCGACGGCGAGGAGGGCGCCATCTGCGTCACCGGCCTGCGCGAGGCGTACCCGCCAGGTTTGTTCGTGGGCTACTACCGCGAGCCGGAGCGCACGCGCGAGGCCGTGGGCGGGGCGTACTACAACCTGCACGACATGGCGTGGCGCGATTCGGACGGTTACTGCTTCTTCGTGGGGCGCAACGACGACGTCATCAAGTGCTCGGGCTACCGCATTGGGCCTTTCGAGGTGGAAAGCGCGCTCATCGAGCATCCCGCGGTGGTGGAGTGCGCCGTCACGGCCGCGCCCGACCCCATCCGCGGCAAGGTGGTGAAGGCCACCGTGGTGCTCGCGCGGGGCTGGGAACCGTCTGATGATCTGGTGCGCGAGCTGCAGGAGCACGTGAAGCACACGACCGCGCCCTACAAGTATCCGCGCATCGTGGAGTTCACCGACGAGCTGCCCAAGACCATCGGCGGCAAGATCAAGCGCAAGCTCATCCGCCAAACCGACGGCATAGAGGACTAAACGAGGGGCGCCTGCGGGCGCCCCTCGCGCGTGTTGGAGCCTCGCGGCCTTTGTGATGGGCCTGCGTTTCCTGCTTGGGGCGCGGGCGCGGGGGCGCAGCCTCCGAAACCCTGCGCATTGGGGCTGCGATCTTTCGCAGGACGCGATGCGCGCTGGGCGAGGCCGGTCTGCCGCGCGGGCGTGCTTCGGAGGCTGCGCCGTTGGAAGGCGCCTCGGCGGCATCGTGCGCAGGACCGCCGCGCCCTCTTGCGCGTCCGGCTGCGGTTTCGAAAGGTCTTTGCGGACACGTCCGCAAAGACCTTCGAGTGCCTTCTTGCACGCTTGGATGTGGTTTCGAAAGCGGTGGGTCGCCTAAGTGGCGAGAAATGACCGAAGTCGGAAGATGAAGCGGTCCAAAAGAGCCATTCGACCATATCGCATAATCGCCGACCAGGTGTTTTCCTTGTTCTATCCGAGAGGGGAAACGCGATCTGTTCCGACTTCGGTCATTTCTCGCCACCGGCGCACGGGGGGCGGCCTGGTAACTTTGGACGAGCGATTCCGAGTCGCGTGTTCGTGCCCGAACACGATGCGCGCAGATGCGGCACATGGGCGGCGCATGGGAGTTTTGCGCTATCATGGCCCCATGGATGCCGAAGAGCCGACATACCGCGACTTCGCCCGCTGGGCGGCCCAGGAGCTTGACGAGATAGAGCGCGACTGCGACGTGCGGGCCTTCCATGCAAGCGGGCCGGGCGGGCAGTGCGTGAACACTGCGGACTCGGCCGTGCGCATGACGCACCGGCCGAGCGGCGTGACGGCGGTGTCGCGGGAGTCGCGCAGCCAGTTTCGCAACCGTCGCCTCTGCCTGCAGAAGCTGCGCGAGGAGTTCGCGCGCAGGGCCGCACCTCCCAAGAAGCGGCGCCCCACCTCCGTTCCGCGCCGCAGCCGCGAGCGCCGTTTGGCCGACAAACGCCGCCGCGCCCAGCTGAAAGCGCACCGCGGCCGCGTGGAGGGGGAGTAGGGCGGGATCCGGGTTGTTCGAAAGAGTTTTATCGTGCGAAGCGCGTTGCGCGCCATGGGCTTTCATATGAAGCTTTCTGGTACAATCGCGTATTGCTTGGAACTGGTCTGCGGGAGCGCGGTGAATGATGAGGAGGTGCGGGCTATGATCGAGATTGCCGATCTGCGCGAGTGCGAAAAGAGCGGGCTGTTTTACGGCGGGCGTGCCGGTCAGAAGGAGGGCATCCTCATAGACGGCGAACCGTGGATTGCGAAGTACCCCCGCACCACGCGCGACCTGCGGGGAAAGCATCTGCCTCCCTACACCTCAAGTCCGGTTTCGGAGTACCTTGGATCGCATATGTATGCGTCGCTTGGCATTCCTGCGCACGAAACGCGGCTTGGCTACCGTGCGGGGAAGGTCGTGTGCGCGTGCCGAGATTTCACTTACCCTGACAAGCGTCTTTTCGAATTCAAAGAGATCAAGAACGCTCTATCGGATGACGATGCGGGGTTCAGCTCCGCACCGTCTGATGGCGAGAGCGTGTATTTGGGGGATGTGCTGGCGACCATCGAAACATCGGAGTTGCTGCGTTCGGTTCCCGGCGTGCGCGAACGGTTCTGGGACATGTTCGTGGTGGACGCCTTCATTAAAAACCCTGATCGCAACAATGGCAACTGGGGGTTGCTCATGGGGCCGGATCGTTCGTACGAATTGGCGCCGGTATACGATCTGGGTAGTTCGTTGTTCAGCAAGCGCAGTCCTTCGCTTGCTGAAAGCCGCCTGGCTGGCGAGGCTGAAGTTGAGCAGGACGCGTTCGGCACCAATGTGTCGTGCTATCGGCTCCCGACGGAGGACGGCAAGGGAAGCGCCATCCATCCATTCGACTACATGGCGGCCACGAGCAACCCTGATCTGAACGCGGCGATACTCCGCTTCGTAGAGGCGGTGGACATGGAAGCTATCTACGCGCTCATCGACAGCGTGCCCGCAGAAGCCTTCGGCATCCTCCTTATGCCCGACGCTGTGCGCGCGTCGCATAAAAAGCTCCTCGAGTATCGCCTGACCAAGGGATTTCTGCCTCTTTGCCGCCGTCTTGCGAGGTGATGCCGCAAGATGGCGGCTGGGGTGCGGCGTGCGCCCCTTTCGTCGGATCTTAGCTGCGAGCTAATGTTTTTCGCTTCCCCTTTCCCTAACATATGCGACTGTGCTTGGAAAAAGGGCATCGATCCTCAGAGGAAAGGAAGACAATGCAGCAAGATCGTGGTTTCAGCGGGCAGCCGGCGCCTTTGTCGGCTCTGGCGGTGACGTCGCTTGTTTTGGGCATCGTGGCGTTTCTCGTGTCGTTCATCCCCCTTCTCAACAGCTTCTCGGTGGTGGCCGGTCTGCTCGGCGTCATCTTCGGCATCGTGGGCATCGCGGTGTCGGCGAAAGGCGCTCGGAGGGGGAGGGGTTTGGCCATCGCGGGGCTTGTCGTGTGCGTGGTGTCCATCCTGGTGTCGTTCGCCTCCTGCGGCGCGCTGGTGGACGCCGTCGACGAGAACGCCAACCCCGTTACGACCGAGGACGGGTCCGCGGCTTCGAATTCGCCCGCGGCCGACGAGGGGGCCGCGCAGCAGGATGCCGAGAAGTACGCGGTGGCCGACGAGCAGCTTGTCGACAATGCTCATGTGTCATAAAGAAACACACAAGAGATTGATAGACAGCAGCCTACTATTCCGTAAATTTTGTTTCAGGACTTTCTTTTTCAATGCCGATATGCTATAATATTTCTATTCCAAGTAAGGAGTT
>DXCU01000104.1 GCA_019115845.1 Candidatus Rubneribacter avistercoris
GCCAGCTCGGCCGCCTCGGTCAGGCTGAACCCCGCCGCGACGGCCTCCACGGCGAGCTCCCTGGTCTCCAACGGGTACATGCGGACTCCAATCCGGACACCGGAGTGTCCAACTTTTTGTCCGCACCCCCCATCGACCGCCAAAAACAAAACGGCAACCGCCATCGCTCCCGCCACGGACACCGTCACCACCCACTCGGCAAGAGCCGCCTCCCCAATGGCAACATGTCGTGCCAGCACAGAGGCGATGCCCAGCAAAGCAACGCATGTCACCGCCTTGGCAAAGCCCGCATCGACAAGCGCCGCATTCCTCCTCAGCCCATGCGGGGCACGCCGAAAAAGCCCCTTGCCGTAGTTGAGCGAACGCACTCTGGCAATCAGAATGCCCGAAGACGTCAACGCAAGCCCCAATGCAACGAAGGGCAGCGCCTCTTTCGGCAAAAGAAGCGCAAAGCACAGATACACCAGGGGGAAGGCTGCGGAGGCAAGCCCCACCACCTTGATGGCCGCACGACGCCCGAACGAAGCGAACACCATGACCCACAAAACGTAGCAGCCCCCCGTTCCCGCCCCGAACGCAAGGGCGCATGCGGCCGTCGCCGCCTCGTGCCATCGAACTCCCACAAGCCAGCATTGCAGCACAATCGGCACAACGAGAAGCACACTGCACGCCAGACCGAACATCAGCGTGGCCCTTCTCTTCATGAATCCGGTGGCAAAAGGGGCGGCCAGCACCATCGCCGCGATGGCACCTTGCTGGCATGTCGAAACCGCCATGAAGCGCATGTCGTCCCTTGGCCCAAGCGAGAAGAAAGCCGGGGCGCTTCCATCCCACAGCATGAAAAAGCCCAAAGCCAGCAGAGCGGCAAACCCCAGGACCGCGCTTCCGTATGATCGGTATGATCGCCTCCCCGACACGCGCACAGCAAACGCCCCCCTTGACGCAACGCGAACGAACACTCCCCGTCGCGCCCATTATATACCCGGCATGCGAGCGCGCCGCGATCCCTCCGACAACGACCCCGGCGAGAAAGGCGATGGCCGGCACGAAAGCCGGCCATCGCCAGAACGCACCCCGAAGAGCCGCCGAATCGAGACGCTATCCCACGACCTCACCCGTGGCCAGCTGCTTCCCGAGCAAGTATCCGAAGGTGACGCAATTCATTCCCAGATTATGCCCCGGCACGCTGAATGAGTAGATGCCGGCGAAAGCGTCGCCCACCATGACGCCGATGTTGTACAAACCGGGGATGGGCACATCGTTCTCGTCGCAAACCTCCATGTACTTGCTCGTGCGAAGGCCGCCCATGACGCAGAGGAAGTTCATGCCGCCCTGCATGACCGACTTGCATCCGTAGAACGGCCCCGTCTTGATGGGCGCGAGGTGGGCCTTGTTCTTGTGATACTCCTCGTCCAGCCCGTTTTCCGCGTACCCGTTGTAGCGCTCGATGGTTTTCAGGGCGGTCTCGACGTCTATGCCGTCAAGCTGCCGCAGGACGTCCTCTACCGTGTCCCCCTTCACGAAGGCCCCGGCCTCAACCGACGACTCCCATGCGGCGCGTTCCTCATCGGCCGAAAGACGACCGTCCTCGCTGCCGTACGTGCATCCCACGCCCTCCCAGTACGGATAGAACTCCGCATACGCGTCGTCCCAAACGGTGTACCAGGTTCCCTCGGGCTGCAGCAGATACTGATAGGCGGCGAACGAGCAGATGGTGTCCTCGTTCATGAAGCGCTCGCCGCGCATGTTCAGGTTGATGCCCTCGTGGGTGCTCATCGACTGGCTGTGCGGATTCGCGGAGTTGCAGTTGATCATGGCGGCGTTCGGATAGGTCTTCTGCCATGCGGCCCCAACCCACAAGCCCATCTTGTGACCGTCACCCGGGAACATCCCGCCGGTTTGGAACGTCGCGTCGTAGTTGATCTCGTTTCCTATCAGCAGACTGGCATACTCGGGGCAGTATCGCTGCATCATGTCCGCGTCGCCCGAGAAGTCGCCGGTGGCCAGCACCACCGCGTTGCGCGCGCGGTACCGAACGCAGTCCCCCTGCTCGTTTTTGGCAATGACGCCCGACACCCTTTCCCCGTCTTTCTCCAGGTAAAGCGCCACCGTCTTGTAGTGGATGGTCCCCCCGTGATCGAGGATGTCCTTCTCCAGCACGCTTGTCACAAGCGTCTCGCCCAGATGGGCGCCCTCGGTCACATCGTCGCCCACCCAGCCGTGGGCCCCGGGAAGCTCCGTGTACGCGCCGTCAACGTCCCGGTAGCCCACTTCGATGGTGGTGGTGTATCCGGCGCCCTCCATCAGATCGATCAGCCAGTCCATGGAGGTCTTGCTGTTGTTGATCCACCTCCACCATTTCGAGGCGTCGGGGCGAACGCTGTTGTACGCAAGCTCTTTCTTCATGAGGTACTTCACGTTCTCGGGCGTGTAGTCTATCCCCAGCCGCTCCTGCGCCTTGGTGTTGATCCCGTGGTTCGACCCGCCCCGGCTCACCGGAGCAGCCGAAGCGGCGAACAAGATGACGTCCGCCCCCTCCTCGGCCGCCGACGCCGCGCACACAAGGCCCGAGACGCCCGCTCCCACAACGACGATGTCGGCCTCGTAGGTGTCCGTCACCGACCCCTCGTCAACCGGCTCCGGAGGCGTCTCGAACGCCCACCGGCTTTGCCGCGCGCTCTCGGCGTTAAGGCCGTCCGACGCTTGGTCCGCCTGAGCGGACTCGGCACCTTCTTCCGTTTTCGGGCTGCACGAACCCAAGGTGGCCGCAGCGAAACCGCCCGCCACGGCACCGACGATGAACTTTCGACGATCAAGCAGAGCATCCATGGCGCTGATCCCCTTTCTCCTCGCGCGATCGCTTGCTCGCGCATTCGATGAACCCTCTTCGAAAGAGCATACGCAGGCAAGCCGCAAGAAGATTCCCCCCTCGTATGGGCATCTGGCAATGCGGACGACAATCCCATACGGTATGGGACGGGGCCGAAAGCCAAGCTTTCGACCCCGTCCCACGCTAGCGTCCAATGTCGCAAACACGTTCATGCCGACAGCGGAGATCTTTCTCAAGGGGCAAGCGTGGCCAACGGCGCAACGATCACGCCGTCCTTGCGCACGTACGCCGTCTCCGTCGCCGTCACCACCATGAGGAACGAAGGCGACCCCTCTCGATCGACGTCTACACGTTCCGCAAGCTTGATCAGATGCTTCGCCGCCTCGTCAACCCTGCTCTGCCCCATCTTCACCTCAATGGGAGCCCAGCGACCGTCCGCAAGCACGACCACCGCATCGGCCTCAAGCCCCGTTTTATCCCGGTAATGACGCACCGTACCCCCCAGGGCCTCGGCATACACCCGCAAGTCCCGCACGCACATCGACTCGAACAGCAAGCCGAACGTTTCGAAATCCTCCAATAGCTTCTCGGGAGTGGCGTTCAGTAGAGCGGCGGCTATGGCCGGGTCGGAGAAATGGCGTGTAGGGCTTGTTCTGACGGCCGTCTTGGACCGAAGGCGAGGGCACCATGCGCCCAGATCCTCCGTCACGCACGCACGAGCCAACGCATCGGCGTAATCGGCCACCGTCACGTCGGAAGGAGGCCCGCCCTGCATGTCGGCGGCAATCGTCGTCAACGGAGCCTCGGTCGCCACGTTGCGCGCGTACGAGCGCATGATGGACCTCATCCACGTGGCGTTTCGCTTCACGCCGTCCATTTCCTCGATGTCGGCTTCAATGAGTTCGTTCACGTAGTTGCGGGCCTGCTGGAGAGCCGTGCTCCTATCGGCGTCGAGCACCGCCTCCGGCCATCCTCCCCGGCAAACGGCGAACGCCGCATCCCGCACATCGAAGTCGGCGAGGGCAGCCACGTCCCTCTCGCCCGAGAACAGGGACGCCAGGGAAACCAAGCCGTTTGATTCCCCTGATTCGAAGAGCGACATAGTTCTCATAACCACCGGCGCAATGCGGCCGACACCGGAATGGCGGGGGCGCTTCTTCGGCGTGGAGGATCCTGTGAGGATGAACCTGCCACGCCCCTTCCCCCGATCGATCGCGAACCGAACAGCGTCCCATAACTGAGGCGCCTCCTGCCATTCGTCGATGAGGCGAGGCTCGGGGCCTTCCAAAAGGGCCGAGGGCTTCGCTTCGGCCAAGGCGAGCAAGGAGGCGCTTCTATCAGGATCCTGCAGGTACACCGCGCTTGCGGCATGCTGCTCCGCGGTCGAGGTTTTGCCGCACCATTTCGGCCCTTTGATGCACACCGCGCCCGAAGAGGCCAAGGCATGCTCAAGGGCTGCGTCCACCACACGGGGAAGGTATTCGCCAAATGATCGATTGTCCTGCCAAACAGCGCGAACCATGGCGCACCCTTTCGTCGCATATCGATTTCCAGGGCAATTATAGCGCACTTGGCGAGTTGGACCGTTTCAGCTTGGCGAGTTGGACTGTTTTGACTTGGCGAGTTGGACCGTCTTTGCGCTGTCGCCAACAAATAAGGCCGCGCATCGCCCCCGATTCACCGGAGGCGATGCGCGGCCCCGAAAACAGGCGGCGCGGCGCTAGCGCTTGATGTTGTAGAACGCGTTCATGCCGGCGTAAACAGCCTGCACGTCCAGCTCCTCCTCGATGCGCAGCAGCTGGTTGTACTTCGCCACGCGGTCGGAGCGGCACGGCGCGCCCGTCTTGATCTGGCCGGTGTTGCACGCCACGGCCAGGTCGGCGATGGTGGTGTCTTCCGTTTCGCCGGAGCGGTGGCTCATGACGCAGGCGTAACCGGCCTGCTTGGCCATCTCGATGGCCTCCAGCGTCTCGGTCAGGCTGCCAATCTGGTTCACCTTGATGAGGATGGCGTTCGCGCAGCCAAGCTCGATGCCCTTGGCCAGGCGCTTGGAGTTTGTGACGAACAGGTCGTCGCCCACCAGCTGCACCTTGTCGCCGATGCGCTCCGTGAGCGCCTTCCAACCGTCCCAGTCCTCCTCGGCCATGCCGTCCTCGATGGAGATGATGGGGTACTTCTCCACGAGCGCGGCCCAGTAGTCCACCATCTCGGCGCTCGTCAGCTCGCGGCCCTCGCCCGCCAGCACGTAGCGTTGCTTGTCGGCGTCGTAGAACTCGGTGGAAGCCGGATCCATGGCGAACATGATGTCCGTGCCGGGTTTGTAGCCGGCCGCCTCGCAGGCGCGCACGATGTATTCCAACGGCTCCTCGTTCGTGGTGAAGTTGGGAGCGAAGCCGCCCTCGTCGCCCACGCCGCCGCCGAGGCCCGCATCGTGCAGCACCTTTTTCAGCGTGTGGTAGATCTCCGCGCACCAGCGCAGCGCCTCGGCGAAGCTGTCCGCACCCACCGGCATGATCATGAACTCCTGGAAGTCCACGTTGTTGTCGGCATGCACGCCGCCGTTCAAGATGTTCATCATGGGCGTGGGCAGAAGGTGCGCGTTCACGCCGCCCACGTACTTGTACAGCGGCAGCTCGGCCGACTCGGCGGCCGCCTTCGCCACGGCCAACGACGCGCCCAAGATGGCGTTGGCGCCCAGCGCGCCCTTGTTGTCGGTGCCGTCCACCTCCAGCATGATGTCGTCGACGAAGCGCTGGTCGTCGGCCTCCACGCCCACCAGCGCGTCGGCGATCTCCTCGTTCACGTGCGCCACGGCGTCAAGCGTGCCCTTGCCCAGGTAGCGGCCCTTGTCGCAATCGCGCAGCTCCACGGCCTCGAACGCGCCCGTCGACGCGCCCGACGGCACGGCTGCGCGGCCGAACGAGCCGTCCTCCAGCACGACCTCGACCTCCACGGTCGGGTTCCCGCGCGAATCCAAGACCTCGCGGCCGAACACATCGATGATGACGCTCATGCATGCCTCCTCGCAGGTTTCGCCGGCTTCGACGGACCGTTCCGTCGAAGGATTGCCTTGCCGGCAATCATAGCACGTCACACATGCGGAGCGCGTCCCTTCGGCCGTTTTTCCGCCATTGTCGACAAGCGGTCACGGCAACCCGGCCGCGCTCGACGACCGCACGCAACGGCAACCGCCGCGAAGCCCCTACAACAGCAGCGCCAAAGCGAGGCACACCGCAAGGCCCGCCGCCAGCGCAAGGGCGTCGCGCGCCGGAAGCCCACGTGCCGAAAGCGAGGTGCGCGCCACGTCGGGCATGCCGTAGCAGCGCGCGTCCATAGCGATCGCCAGCGCATCAGCCCGACGGAACAGCCCCACGAACAGGGGGATGAGCGCGGTCTGCCACGCGCGAAGGCGCCCCCACAGGCCCCCTTCGTCGAACGCGGCGCCTCGCGCCCATTGCGCGTTGCGCACGCGCCCCAGCTCCTCGGCCGTCACGGGGATGAACCGCAGTGCCAGCGATAGGACCATAGCCACGTCGTCCACCGGCACGCGCAGCCGTCCAAGCGGCCGCATGAACGAGGAGAGCGCGTCGGTGAGCTGGGTAGACGTGGTGGTGTAGGTGACCACGAGGCTGGCCGTCACCAAAAGGATGATGCGCGCGGCGAAGAAGCACCCGCGCGCAAGCCCGGCCGGAACCAGCCCGAACGACCCGATCAGCGCCACGGGAGGCAGGTCCGCCACCACGCCTGCCGACACATCCCCCAACCCGCTCGGC
The DNA here is from genome assembly GCA_019115845.1 of Candidatus Rubneribacter avistercoris. Lineage (GTDB taxonomy): Bacteria > Actinomycetota > Coriobacteriia > Coriobacteriales > Eggerthellaceae > Rubneribacter > Rubneribacter avistercoris. The sequence continues at coordinate 6,604 of DXCU01000104.1, forward strand.
GCGCCGGCCGCAACCGCCTGACCCACGTCGAACGAGAACCCGTTGAACACCACGGTGAACGCCGCTATCACGTACACGGGCACGATCAGCTTGAAAAACCGTCCCAGCGCAATGCCCGACACCGCCGCCGTAACGGCGAACAGCAACGCGCACAGCCCGATTCCCGCCCACGTGCGCACAAAGAACAGCGTCACCGAGTAAGCGACGAGCAGGATGATCTTCACGCGCGCATCGCATGCGTGGATGGGTGAAAAGCCGGGTATGTAGGAGCTGACGTTGAGGCGCATGCAGGCAGTATGCCACAACCATCCCCTGCCGCAATCGCGACCGGTGACAATTCCGCGCAATCAGCTCCCTCGCAACCATGCAGGCGCCTCACATGCAGGGTCCGCAGCTAAAGCCACAGGCCCTGCATGTGAGGTGCGCCCGCGCAAGGCGCGGCTCGGATTGTCTAGCGGCCTTCGCGGATGTGCTCGACGCTGTGCTTGACACTGTCCTTCGCATCGACGGCGGCCTCTTTGACGGCCTCGCCGGCTTTGCCAAGCGACTCTTTCACGGAATCGAGGATGCTCCCGGCCTTCTCGTCCCTGCGGGCCTCGTGCTGCTGGGCGCGCATCGCAGCCTCGGGGCTGCCCGTGCGCTGAGCCGTCTCGTGCTCGCGCTTGGCGGCCGCATCCTCGGCCTTGCGCTCCTCCATCCCGGCCTTGACCTCGTGATAGGCATCCTTCACGTTGTTCTTCACGTCGTGCGCCTTATCCTTTGCGTTGTTCTTCAGCTCGGTGGCCGCGGTGTTGGTTGTGCGGGTCTGTTCAGCCATGTCTGCTCCTATCGGGTTCAAAGTGGAATCGCCCCCGTCTCTGGGGGGCGACCGGGGATGGCGCTACATGCTCTCCACGATGCGCCTTGTCTCGGCCACGGCCTGATCGAAGTCGAACGCGGTGCCGGCGGCCTCCACCGAGCGCCCCTCGTCCCCTTCGTCGTCGAAATCCTCCACCGAGGCCTCAGCCTCCTGCTTGACCTCCTCCTCGATGCGACGCAGGTCGTCAGCAGCCAAACGGTCCCGCTCGGCCTCGCCCTCCGCGCCGTCGAACGCGATCTTCTCTTCCAGCGCGTCCGTCTCTTCCATCGGATGCTCCTTTCGTCGGTGCGGCGGGCATCGCCGCCGCACTGCTTCGCTTGAAGCCCATTCTACGGAGGCCGGCCGCCGCATGCGACCACCGCAGCGCTACGGCTGCGCAACGCCTGGGCGACACGCGATGGAGCAGGGCTTCAAGCTGTTGGAGCGCGGCCGATGCGGCCGCTTGCGACGAAAAGCGCCAATCTGCGCCGCACGGCCGCCCAGGCAAAGGACCCAAGCTTGCCCCGCATCGGATCCCAAAGGAAAAAGCGCGCCACAAAAAAAGGGGCTGTAACAAAAGCCTCCGGCAAATAAAGGGCTGCAACTCACAATGGGTTGCAGCCCTTTTTGGTTTGGGATGCGGAAAGCCCGCATTCCTTTAGGCGAATGCGACATCCATTGACGCTTGCT
>DXCU01000012.1 GCA_019115845.1 Candidatus Rubneribacter avistercoris
GCAGCACCATGAGCACCAAATAGACAAGGCAGCCGAAAAACAGTTGTCTCATAACTAAGCAATAAGTCCATCGATATTTGGGTCTAAAACCATACCCGTAAGAATTCCCGTTTTGTACATAATTTGCAAGATATCCCTTATCGCCATTTTTGTTGCAAAAAAGGAACAGAAGAAAATGCGTCAATCGATTCATCAGGACAGAAACTCTTCGCAAGACTGTCTGCCGCAACTTCGGCAACATCTTCGGTGAATTTGACTCCTTCACTCGTTTCTCCATTGTTGCCTAATGCCACTACAAGAGTAGCATAAACAGTAACCAAGCAGGTAAGGGCAATAATCTCCGCCAAAGCTTTGTGTATTTAAGCCTTTCTATCAAATTTGCAATTCCAACAACAGACACACTCAGAATTCCTCCCATATGCGACGTTACCGCCGGGTAGCCTCTGTTGCTCATCCCCGTCATCTGCTGCCCGCCAAGTGACACTCCTGACGAAATCCCAACCGCCCCTCCGTTGAAAAACCACCGGGCACGCCCGCGACAACCCACGCGCCGCACGCGCGGTGCTATAGTCCCTCACCACTTTACGGACGCGACCCAGAGCGCGCCGCACGTGAACCGCCTACGGGAAGGAATGCGACATGGGTATTCTCGACGGTAGAACAGCAATCGTAATAGGAGCAAGTTCAGGCGTGGACTATGGCGCAGCACTGCGTTTTGCCCAAGAGGCGCCAACGTGGTCGCCGGCGCGCGACGGCTGAAGAATTTGGAGCGCCTGCGCGACGACGCGGCCGAACGCGGGTTTCCCGGCCAGGTGCTTCCCGTGCAATGCGACATCGAGCGCGAGGAGGACCTCGACCGCATCCTGGCCGCCTGCCTTGACGAGTTCGGCCAGGTGAACATTCTCGCCTGCATCGCCCAGGGAGCCTTGGGCGACATGCGCTCGTTCGAGGAGACGGACCTGGACAACCTCATGGCGTTCTACCGCACCGGCCCCGGTTACACCCTCCAAATGATCCAGAAATGCCTGCCCTCCATGAAGGAGCGGGGCTACGGGCGCATCCTCACCTGCGCGTCGGGGGCCGGCGAGCGCTACACGCCGCACTCCTGCGCCTACGGCATGGCCAAGGCGGCCATCATCAACATGACGCAGGTGTGCGCCCAGGAACTGGGGAAATACGGCATCACCACCAACTGCTTTTTGCCTGTCATCACCAACGACTACTTCGAGCAGGGCTCCAACGACGCCGCCATCCCGGTGGAAATCATGCAGGTGCTCAGCCCCGTGGGACGGCTGGGCGGCGCCTACCAGGACGGCAGCCCCATGCTCGCGTTCCTGGCAAGCGAGGACGCCGGTTACGTGAACGGCCAGATCATCAGCATATGCGGCGGCATCAGCTACACCAGCCCCGCCACCGTCCTGGAAGGCCTCAAGGCTATGCAGGGAAAGTAGCGAGGCGCCCCGTTGCCCATGCGGACAACGGGGCATCTGCGCCATGCTCGCAACCTCGACAACGGGATCGCGAACGTTCGAACGATTTGGCGAAAACCCGGGCACCCCACAGCAGCGACGCTCAACCGCGCAGTTGGGCGTCACCTGTTTTTACCCTCGAAGCCCTTGATGGCAATCGAAGCGACAGCGCAGAGAAGACCGCCGAAGACCCACGCGAGCCAGAAGTAGCCCGTCCTGATCCCCGGGATGAACAGCATGGCAAGGCCCGCGATGGTGGCGACGACCATAATCGCTCCGCAAACGGCACCGACTTTCTTTTCGGAATTGTGCGCCCTCATGAGCTGCCTTTTCCGCTCGGGAGAAAGGTTCAACTCCTCGATCTCGGCTTCGTCCATGTGCGCGCCGGCAGATTTGTTGTAGGCGTCCAAATCAATGATGCCAACGGTTATACCACCATGAACGATAAAACGCACTCCCACAGCGACAAAGGCAAGAAACACAGGGATGACGAACGACTCGGCCGGCAGCAGGCCTTCAACCGCTACCATGATGCAAATACCTACGAATATGCAGCAGATGCCGCCGATAAGCTCGCGGACGAACACGCTGCGAGTATGGTCTTTCTGCTCAGGGGTAAAGAAGTCCTGTAAGTAGGGATGTTCCTTCACGAAGGAGTTGTATGTGAGCGACGCCGGAATGATGAGCGAGAGTCCAAAGCCGATGCCGGCAAACAAGCACAGCGTAGCCACAGAGACGAGGAGGTTTTCCTGAAACTGACCCTTCCAGCTATCGGCCGGCACGTAGAATACGCACGAAATGGCAAGTCCCAAAAGGATAGCCATGACGCCGTTTCCTATCTTGTTCGCGAAGGTCTTGGCCATGTCCTCGTAGCCATACACATCGACCGGAGAAAGCGTCGAGTTCATCACGAGCGACTCATCTGCCTCTTTGCCTGTGAGGTCGCCTTGCACCAGCTCGTCGAGCGTGCAATTAAATATCTGGCACAGGGAAAGCAGCTTGTCCATTTCGGGTGACGATTTGCCCGCCTCCCATTTCGCCACCGACTGCCTGCTGACGTTCAGGCGCATAGCAAGTTGCTCTTGGGTCATGTTGTTCACGGCGCGAAGATGCACCAGGTTGTCTCTGAAACTCATGGGTTACCTTTCGGATGTCCTATGTACCTATCATCGCGATGTCGTATGGAATATATTCGAATAACAGGTTGCGATCCACCAACCACCACGTGCTTTTTCATGGGAAAACCGCGCAACCAAAGGTTACGAACCGCAGGTCAGAAACGCGTTAGCGTTCCCATCCCTATTTTTTTCTGCCTGTTTGCTAGTGCAAAATTGCAATCTGTAGGTTGAAATCGTTGCAAAGTGCAGGTTAAAATCGTTGCAATCTGTAGGTTGAAATCGTTGCAAGGAGCTGGCTATGGCCGATTACCTGTCTCGCATTGTTGATGATGAATTGGTTGAAAAGCTCTCGTATGCAGGGGCTGTTGTTATCCGTGGTCCTAAATGGTGCGGAAAGACAGCTACAGCTTTGCAGCGCGCACAAAGCGTTGTATTTTTGCAAGACCCCGACGAACGAGCCAACAATATGGCCATAGCCGATGCAAAACCTTCCCTTCTTCTGCAAGGTCAAAAACCTCGGCTCATTGATGAATGGCAGGAAGCACCCCAACTCTGGGATGCCGTACGTTTTGCCGTAGACCGATCCAACGAACCAGGGCAATTTATGCTTACCGGATCGGCCACACCGACAGCCCGCCCACACCACACAGGCACAGGACGTTTCTCCTTTCTCGACATGCGCACCATGTCCCTCTTCGAATCTGGCGATTCTACAGGCGAAGTCAGTCTCAAACACCTGTTCGATAGCGCAAAGTGCGCACCAAAAAGCAACATCCCTGTAGAAGGATGCTCGAAGCAGGATATAGAGAGCCTGTCTTATTTGACATGCCGAGGTGGTTGGCCTCGTGCGGTCACCATTTCCAACGAACGTGCTGCTCTTGCCATGTCGCGCGACTATCTGTCAGCCATTGCCGAAGAGGACATCTCGCGCGTGGACGGCGTACGACGAAACCCCCAGTACGCACGCCTCATCATGCAGGCGTATGCACGCTGTTCAGCAACCCAAGCCGACATGAGCACCATACGCAGCAATTTGAAAATGCGTGGCAACGACCTCTCAAGAGAAACCATCACCTCCTATATCGAAGCCCTCCGCAACCTCTACGTCATTGAGGATTTACCAGCATGGTCACCATCCCTTCATGCCAAATCACGCATCACTACCACACCTGCGCGCTTCTTCACCGATCCGTCCATCGCAGCCGCAGCTCTTGGCGCAAGCCCGCAGCTTCTTTTGCGCGACCTCTCTACCTATGGTTTGCTTTTCGAGAACCTTTGCGTGCACGATCTGCGCGTATATGTCGAGCCCCTCAACGGCAAAATTCTCCACTATCGAGACAACACCGGTCTTGAAGCTGACTGTGTTATCGCGCTTGATGATGGGCGCTACGCTCTCCTTGAGATAAAAATGAGTTATAGACTAATAAATGAGGCCGCAGAGAATCTCAAAAAACTCACCGGCAAGATAGATGCCAGCATCATGGGGGAACCATCGTTTTGCGCCGTCCTCACCCCAGGAGGCTATGCCTATCAACGCGATGACGGCATTTTGGTAATCCCCATCACCTGCCTGCGCCCTTAATTTCGATAGGCAACGAGAGCAAATAATCAATATGTTTGACTGGCGCACAGAAAACGACTGATCGCAACAGAGAGCGGAGACGGAATCAAGAAGTCGTTGCATCATCGAAAAATGGTGAAGTCACACCGTCGATACACGTGGGCGTTTTGACGCATCCCGTTCGCATAAGCCGACTAATTACCGAAAGGAACAGGTCGTGAGAGTCTCCTCGAAGTATTCCACGAAACAAACGGGCCTATTTGAACTCCGGGCCGCGTTCCTGGCTCTTGCTTTCGAAACGGGCACTCCCCCCCCCCCAGGGCTGACCAGAAGCCCCAGCCCCCGCAGACCCGACCCGGTCCAGGCCACCACCTATCGTAGACACAAGCACATATGAGACCGTTCGACGAAAGGGCAACAGATAGGAAATATTTTGCGAGGTCAAATAGTGCGGACGTCAGAGCTCGCCCCGGTCCTTTTTCGTAGTGCCGACGTACCTAGCCGAACTACTCGGCGACGCCTTTCTCAGCTCGCTGCGACGCGCTCTAATCGGGACATCGGCGAAGCCCATACCATCTAAACCGGCGAGATCAACGAGGGAGGTGCCTCATTGGCGCGAAAGACCGAGGACACGTACTGAGGTACGCGACGAGGGCTTGGAGCGCCAAGATGGATTGCATCAGCGCTCCGCAGCATCAGCTCGTCTGCCGTTGCGCCAGCAATGGCGGACGAATATTAGAATCTTGCCAGTTTCATCAGTAATAGCAAGTGAATCCGCCGAGTGTTCCCGGAAGGTATGTGCGCTAACGCTCTTCCTCGCGCCAGCGCTTCAGGCCGGGCAGCACGGCGCCCAGGAGCGACACCGCCTCGTCGTTCGTCCAGCCCATCGCCTCCGCCATGCGTGGCGCGCATTCCTCAATCATGGCGTCCATGCTGGTTTCGTAGGTGTAGGCGCCCGCGTCGTAGCACCAGCGGCAAAACTCCTCGGTCACGGAGCCGTCCGCCTCGCGCGCGAATTGATCGGACGCAGTGAACATCATGCCGCAGCTTTGGCAGTAATGCTCGGGCATTTCCAGCAGCGCGGTAACGGGCACGTCCAGCGCCAGCGCGATGAGCTTCGTCATGTCGATGCCGGGCGTCGTTTCGCCCGTCTCCCACCGTGACACCGCTTGCCGCGTCACGAACAGCTTGCCAGCGAGTTCTTCTTGAGTAAGCCCGCGCTCGCGGCGCAGCTGGGAAAGCACGTCTTTGATGGGCATGGGTCGTCCTTTCGTCGGTGGTTTTTCGAAGGCGGGGTACGGTGGGCACCGTGCCTTGCTGCGCATTATCAACCGAACGGGAAACGCCGCGCAAGCAACAAGCTGTTGCGAAAGAAAGAAGCCTGTTCTCTGTCACTCGCTGCCACTCGCCACGGCATTCAACCCCAGTCGGGCATCAAGCCTCTCAGCGGTAAGGAATCCCAAAACCGAGAACCCATTACCGTGGCAAGCGCCGAGAAAGGCGGTAAAGGCCTGCAACCACGCAACTGGCGCGATTGCCAGTCGCATAGCGAACAAAAATTGCAAAGCGCAGGATGGCCTGATGGGAGTATTGCCTTGTCGAAACTCGCAGGGTGTTCGTAGTGTCAGCGAGGGTGCTGAGGTGACCTGCGGGTGCCGAGGTGACCTGCATTGGCGCGAAAGACCAAGAACGCGCACTAGGACGCGCGACGAGGGCTTGGAACGCCAAGGCGGGGCGCATCGGCGCCCCGCAGCGTCGGTTCGTCCGCCGCCGCGTCAGCAACGGCGGAACGCATATTAGAACAACCCGGAGATCTTGCCGTTCTCGTCCACGTCTATCTTGAAGGCGGCAGGGGCCTTGCCCAGGCCGGGCATGGTCATGATGGAGCCGGTGAGCGCCACCACGAAACCGGCGCCGGCCGACACCTTCACCTGGCGCACCGTCACGGTGAAATCGCGCGGCGCGCCCAGCAAAGCGGCGTTGTCGCTGAAGGAGTACTGCGTCTTGGCCATGCACACAGGCATACCGCCGAAGCCCAGCTCTTCCAGCTGCGCAAGCTCCTTCTTCGCCGCCGGCTCGAACACCACGCCGTCGGCGCGGTACACGCGCTTGGCGATGGCCTCTATCTTCTCGGCAAGCGTAAGGTCGTCGCCGTAGGCGAACTCGAACGTGTCCGCGCTGCGGCCCTCGGCATCGCCCTCCTGGCACAGGCGCACCACCTCGTCGGCCAGCGCCAGGCCGCCCTCGCCGCCCTTCGCCCACACCTCGGAGAGCGCCACGTTCACACCCAGCTCGCGGCACTTGCGCTCCACGAGCGCCAACTCGGCCTCCGTGTCCGTGGGGAAGCGGTTGATGGCCACCACGCACGGCAGGTTGTACACCTGCGTGATGTTCTCCACGTGCTGCAGCAGGTTCGGCAGGCCCGCCTCCAACGCCTCCAGGTTCTCCGCGCCCAAATCGGCCTTTGCCACCCCGCCGTGGTTCTTCAAAGCGCGCACCGTGGCCACCACAACCACTGCGTCCGGGCGCAGACCCGCCAGACGGCACTTGATGTCCAGGAACTTCTCCGCGCCCAAATCGGCGCCGAAGCCGGCCTCCGTCACGCAGTAGTCGCCCAGCGCCAGGGCCATGCGCGTGGCCATGATGGAGTTGCAGCCGTGCGCGATGTTGGCGAAGGGGCCGCCGTGCACGAACGCCGGCGTGCCTTCGAGCGTCTGCACGAGGTTGGGCTTCAAGGCATCCTTCAAAAGCGCCGTCATCGCGCCTTCGGCGTGCAGGTCGTGCGCCGTGACCGGTTTGTCGTCGTAGGTGTAACCCACCACGATGCGGCCGAGGCGCTCCTTCAAATCGGTGATGGAGGTTGCCAGGCAGAAGATGGCCATCACCTCGGAGGCCACCGTGATGTCGAACCCGTCCTCGCGCGGCACGCCGTGGGCCTTGCCGCCCAAGCCGTCCACGATGTTGCGCAGCTGGCGGTCGTTCATGTCCACCACGCGCTTCCAGGTGATCTTGCGCACGTCGATGCCCAGCTCGTTGCCGTTGTGGATGTGCGCGTCCAAAAGCGCCGCCAGCAGGTTGTTGGCCGCGCCGATGGCGTGAAAGTCGCCCGTGAAGTGCAGGTTGATGTCCTCCATGGGAACCACCTGGGCGTACCCGCCTCCAGCCGCACCGCCTTTGATGCCGAACACGGGACCGAGCGACGGCTCGCGCAGCGCCACCACCACGTTCTCGCCCTGGCGCGCCAGCGCGTCGGCCAAGCCCACCGTGGTGGTGGTCTTGCCCTCGCCCGCCGGCGTGGGGTTGATGGCCGTCACCAAAACGAGCTTGCCCGGCGCGTGGTCAACGTCCTTGAGCAGGTTGTAGTCCACCTTAGCCTTGTTGGTGCCGTACATCTCCAGGTACTCCTGGGGCACGCCCGCCTTGTCGGCGATGGCGCTGATGTGCTCCGGCTTCGTGGCTTGGGCAATTTCAATGTCGCTCAACACGTCAAGCCCCCTGTTCCTCGATTCGTCGGTTCCTTGGGTCCGGTCGCCTTATGGCCACCTCATTCTACCCGCCGCGTCCGCCCGGGCGGGCGGCAATCCCCCAAGAGCGCAAGAAAGCCGCACGGCCGGAAGCCCAAGGGCGCGGTTCACTCCGCAAGCACGCGCCTGCGGGCCAGCGCCTGGTTGCGGTTAGCGAACGACTTGCAGCAGCACTCCCACAGCACCGCGCGGCCTTCGGGCGTGTAGGTGTACACCAGATCGAACGCGCCCTGTCTGCGCGAGAGGGCGCGACGCAGCTTTTCGGCATAATCCTTGCTTTGCGCGAACACGCTTGGGCACGCGTAGCTGGTGCGGCAGTCCTTCAGGGGGCCAACACGTCTGACCAGCACGTATTTGGGATTGTCGATAGGCGCGAGCAGTTCGGAAACAGCCTGGGCGAACACCTCCTGCTCGCGAACGGCGGCGTTGCGCAAGCGAAACGTTATCGCAACCGACAGCGGATCGGCCGACACGCGCACCTTCGCGCCGGGAGTTGACACCAAGCCGACGGCGCACAGCGCCTCGAGCACGGCTTCGGCTGCGGTCTGCACGTTTTTGCGCGGGCTCATCCTGCGAGCGAGGCGCACCGCCCCGCGCACCAGGAGCACGGCTCCCACGAAAAGCGCCGCCGCCAGCGCAGCCAGCGCCATCCCCGGCAACTCGGCACCGGAAAGCCGCAGCGCCCGGACGCCTCCCGCCACCGCCCAAGCCAGCGCTCCTTCGGCGCACCCCAGAAGCGCCAACGGCAGCATGTTCAAGAACCTGAACGAGAGCGCAGGTCGCGCCGGCGCCACCTGGCCCTGCGACTCAACGCACACGGCGGCCGCGTTCGGCAGCGCCCCCTCCCAGGAGCGCGCCATGGCCTCCCGGTCGCGCGCAAGCTCCTCCATCTGGCGGTTGATGCGCGCAATGCCGTCTTCGTCGAAAGGCGGTTCCACGATGTCGAGGCGCTCCACACCGCTCTCGATGACGCGGCGACGGTACGCGGGGCCCATGAAGCAGTCGAACCGGCGCACGAGCGTCTCCCAATCGGCGCCCTCAAGCTCTCGCGACCGCTCGAGGCCGGAGTAGAAAAGCCTCTGGATCCAAGGGGCGTCCTCGCCGAGCAGCGGCTCCACGCACACGAGGTGCCAGATGTTAGCGGTCTTGCCCGGCCGATCCCCATCCACCCGGATGGCGCGCCCGCGCATCTGGTTGGACAGCATGAAGCTGCCTACGAACGTGGCCAGCACGAGCGCGTTGATGCACGGAGAGTCCCACCCCTCGCCCAGCAGCGACTTCGTGCCCACCAAAACGTTCACAAGGCCCTGCCGAAACGCTTCGGTCATGACGGCGACCTTGCCCTTGTTCGATCCCTCGAACGAAACCACGCAGAACCTTGCATGCGGCAGCGGATCGAACGAGCAAGCGACTCCCCGCTCATGCGCGATGCGCCCAACTCCCTCCGCCGCGCCGTTCGGCACGATGACGAGCGAACCGGTGAGCAGGCCGAGGGACACGCCCTCGCCCACCGTGCGGCGGATGGCCTCGAACGCGGGCACGGCCCCCATGGAGGAGAAGGGAAGCTCCGTGCCGATAACGCCGACGAGGTCCTTTTTGATGTAGTCGGTGAGAACGAGCATGCGCAGGTCGTCGCCGAGCACCGAGGCTTCGAGCGCGGCCACCTCGGCCAATCCGTGCAGCTTTCCCATCGAGGACACGAGCATGCGCGAGAGCCTGCGGTCGGCCCGCAGGCGAACCCGACCGCGCTCAAGCAGCCCGCACCGTGCGACCAGGCTCTTCAATTCGGCGCTGACCTCGGGTGTGAACAGCTCCGGTTCGTCTATCAGAAACTGGAACGCCTCTTCGAGATCGCGTGCGCAGCGACGTCGGCCAACGGGCGCGGCCCTCGTCCCCTTGCGGCGCGTGAGCCTCAGCAGCCCGGAGGGCACGGCCATGCCGTCCTGCTTCGCCGCGCGCACAAGCGTGGCGAAGGGGCGCTCGTTCTTCAAGATGACATCGAGGTGGTCGCGATAAGACGCCACCAAGCCCGACGCCTCAAGGGCGCGGCTCACTATGCGCGATTCAAGCGCTTCGCCGCAACACCGGTCGACGCGGCGGCGGTACTCGTTTGCCGCTTGGCGCTCGGACGTTGTGGGCAGCGTGAAGCGGACGTAGTCCTGATGCGGGCACAACGTCCCCTTCGCAACAAGCTCCGGTACGAATATCTCCTCGTCAACGGGGCCGCACAGCGATTCGTAACGCGCCCATTCGGTCGCCGTGGAATCATAGGGAGGCGTGGCGGTGAGCGCTATGACGGTCACCGAGCCAAGGGCCTTGATGAACGCCTTGAGGGCCCGATGCCACTCGCTGCGCAGATGATGGGCCTCGTCAAGACACACAACGCGCACGCCGGCATCCTTCGCAGCGGCCACCAGGTCGAAATCGGCGAAATCGTGCCGCTCCACAGCATCCGAGGCGACGTCAGCGGCTGCGCTGGCGCCGTCGTCCGCATCGTCCTCGTCGGCAAGGTCGCGCGCCTCAACGTCCACGGCGCGCGTCGAGGCAGCATGAAGGGCCTGGTAGGTGACCGACGTGATGGGCCGAAACAACTCGAGGTCGAACGACACGAACTCGTCAAGGGATCGTCCTGCGGGAAGGAAGCGCTCTTCGAAGCGATCGCCCCACTGCTGGCGGATGGTCACCGACGGCGACAGCACGATGGCCGGCTGCCCCAGGCGCCGGACGAGCTCAAGCCCGAGCACCGTCTTTCCGCTGCCAGGCGCCGCGACGATATGGATCCGCCCGTCGGCCAGATGGTCCCCCACCCGGTTGAGCACAGTCTGCTGATAATCGCGAAACGTCCCGCGAAACGACACGCCGTCAAACGCAGCGCCCTTCGCCTCCGTCACGTCGTCGCCTCTTCCGACCGGCCTTCACGGCCCTCTGCGGCCTCGTACACAAGGCGCAGGCCCTCAAGGGTAAGCTCGGGGTTCGTGGCGGTGATGGTGCGCGACTGCGCCGCCACGCGCGGCGCCAGGCCGCCCGTGGCCACCACCGGCGCGCGGTAGCCCAGCTGGTCGAAGATGCGCCGCACCAGCCCGTCCACGCGGTCGGCCTCGCCGTACACGATGCCCGCCTGGATAGCTTGCTCGGTGTTGCTGCCGATGGCGGTATGCGGATCCACCAGATCGATGGCCCCCAGCTTCGTGGCCCGCGAAAACAGCGCCTGAGCCGACGTCTCCACTCCCGGCGCGATGACGCCGCCCGCGAACCGCCCTTCGGCGTCGATGACCTCTATGTTCGTGGCCGTGCCGAAATCAACCACCACCACGGGCGCGCCGTAGAGCGCCTTGGCGGCCACAGCGTCAGCCACGCGGTCGGCACCTATCTCGCGAGGGTTCGGATAGCCGGTCGCGAAGAGCGCACCCGCCGTCTCGGCTGAACATACGAGCGCCTCGCGCCCGGTCATGCGCACCGCCGCCGTCCGCCACGCCTCGGTGAGCTGGGGCACCACGGAGGCCAGCGCCACGCCCGCAAGGTCGCTCGTCTCAATGCCCTCCGAGGCCAAAAGCGGCGCGAGCTTCACGCGCAGCTCGTCGGAAGTGTGGTGCTTGTTGGTGGCCACGCGCCACCGGTGGCGCAGGAGCCCTTCCCGATACACGCCGAACACCGTCTGGGTGTTCCCTACGTCGATGGCAAGTAACATGTTCTTGACAGTCTCCTACAATCTGGTCCCGACTGCTTATAGTTAATCACGTCATTATAACAACCTGCACACGCCCGCTCATCGGTCAAATCCCAAAAGCGAGTTTGTCAGAAAGGCATCACATGAACGACACACCGCATCGCATCCTCGTCGTCGACGACGAGCCGTCCATCACCGAATTCGTCAGTTACGCGCTCAAAAAGGAGGGCTTCTCCACCGACGTCGTGGACAACGGCGAAGACGCCCTGGCCATGGCCACGAAGAACCCTTACGACCTGTTCGTCCTCGACATCATGCTGCCCGGCATGGACGGTTACGAGCTGTGCCGCCGTCTGCGCTCGAAGACCTCGGTGCCCGTGTTGTTCTTGTCCGCACGCGACACCGAGCTGGACAAGGTGGTGGGCCTTGAGATTGGCGGAGACGACTACCTGGCCAAGCCTTTCGGCGTCCGCGAGCTCATCGCCCGCGTCCGCGCGCTTTTGCGCCGCGGCGCCGGCGGCGATTTCCCGGGCGCGAACCACGCCGTCACCGCCAGCGGCATCACGCTGGACGAGGACGCGCACACCGCGACGGGCGAGCACGGGGAGATCGACCTCACGCCGCGCGAATTCGAGCTTCTGGCCAGCCTCATGAAGAACGCCGGCAAGGTGGTGTCCCGCGAAGACCTGCTGCGCGACGCCTGGGGTTGGGAATACTTGACGGAAACCAAAACCGTGGATACCCACATAAAGCGCCTGCGTGATAAGATTGAAGGAGCCGGTTACGATCCCGGCTTGGTGGAAACGGTACGCGGCTACGGATACAGGTTCAAACAATAAAACGACTCCAAACATACTTCTCGCTGCTGGCAACGCTGCTCTCCCTGTTGGCCAGCGCGATGGTCCTTTTGGTCTGCTTTCTCGCCTTCGACCTCTCGTCGAAGGCGTTTTTGCTGCTAGTTCCCGTGTTTCTGCTCGTATTCCCCCTCAGTTTGACCATCGGGCACTTCATAGCGGAGCCGCTGCGCCTCTTGGCCCGCAAGACCGCGGCCTACCGCTCGGGGATGGACGTGCCCATCAAGCCAGACGGTCGCCTGCTTGAGGCGGACGACCTAGCGCGCGACTTCAGCGCGCTGGCGCAGACGACGGAAACGCAGCAGCACGACCTTGCGCTGAAGGAGCGTCGGCAGGCGGCTTTCATCAGCGACGTCGCCCACGAGCTTCGCACCCCGCTCACCGCCATCCGCGGCAACGCCGAGATGCTGGAAGATCCCGATCTGCCGCCCGAGCTGCATCGCAAGTTCTGCGGCATCATCATCAACGAAAGCGAGCGCCTCAGCCGCTTGACGCACGATCTGCTCACCCTCCAGCGCATAGAGGCCGACGACCAGCCCTTGGAGCTTTCTCGCGTCAACCTGCGCGAACTGGCGTCGGGCGTCGTGGACGCGCTCGAGCCCATCCTGCGCGACCGCCAGGCGAACGTCCAGATCGTGGGAGAGGCGCCCGATGTGCTGGGCAACCCCGATCGCCTGAAGCAGGCGGTCACGAATCTGGTGGAGAACGCAAGCCGCTTCATCGAACCGAGGGGGCACATCGTCATCGAGCTGTTCGGTTTGCGCGGGAACTCCATCGTGGCCGTCAAAGATGACGGCTGCGGGTTCGGCGACGTCGATCCCAAGCTTCTGTTCGACCGCTTCTACCGCACGGACACGTCGCGCAGCCGCGGCACCGGCGGAACCGGCCTGGGGCTGGCCATTGTGAAATCCGTCGTAGACGCGCACGACGGATCGGTAGAAGCGCTCAACCTGCCCGAAGGCGGCGCCTGCTTCATCATGGCCATCCCTTCGATCCCCACAGACAAGCCGCCCGACGAGCCGTCCCGGCAACCCGGCCGATAGCGTGCAGGACCCTGATCATGATCGTCGGCATCACCACCACGTTCGTGGAAGAGAAGATGGAAGACGAGCCCACTCCCGTGGAGCGCGTCACCACCCCCTACATCCAGCGGGTGGCTGCCGCAGGCGCGACGCCCGTGCTGCTGCCGCCTGTCCCCGGAGGCGTGCAGGCCAACCGAAGAGCAGCCGCAGATCTGGCGGAGCGCATAGACGCGCTGGTGCTGGCCGGAGGGGGAGACGTGTCCCCGTCTTCGTACGGAGACGCCTCGCGCCTGCCCTGGACGGAGAACGTGTCCGAAGACCGCGATGCGCTGGAACTGGAGCTTGTCCGCCTCGCGCACGAGCGCGACCTTCCCACGCTGGGAATCTGCCGAGGCATGCAGGTCATGAACGTGGCGCTGGGCGGGAAGCTGTGCCAGGACCTTGTCGCTTGCGGCGCGACCGCCGTCGGCCATCGGCAGAAACCGCCCTACGACGCAGCCCGGCAACGCATCTCCGTCGCACCCGGAAGCGCGCTTGCACGCATCCTGTTCGGCAGACGGCGTCGTGCTGCGGACACCGCGACGCCGTGTACGCCTGACGAATCCGAGCGGTTCGACACTTTCGCAAATTCCATGCATCACCAGGCGGTGTCGTGCATAGCGCCGCGTTTGACCGCTTCGGCCTTCAGCGACGACGGCGTCATCGAGGGGATAGAGGACGCCACGCGACGCTTTTTCATCGGCGTGCAATGGCATCCGGAGTACCTTGACGAGCATGCGTCCCTGTTCCGCTCTCTTGTCGACGCTGTTCGTTGACGCGCGTCCGTCGTCGGGGTACCCGCTGTCGGGGTGCAAGGATTTCGTGGTGCCCCGCGCAAACGGCAAGGGGGCGCTCTCTCGGTGGTATACTGGTTTGGTTTGATCATCGAAGCATTTGCGCTGTCCGGCGCCTCGCGCGCGGCAGCCGGGAACGGAGCACTATGGGCTGCAGGATCATCGGATGCGGAAAGGCGCTGCCCGCGCTGGACGTGAAAAACGACGAACTGACCAAGCTCGTGGACACGAGCGACGAATGGATAGTCACGCGCACGGGCATCGAAAGCCGCCGCGTGGCCGTTGCGGAGACGGGGACGGATTTGAGCGTGGCCGCCGCCCGTCAGGCGCTGGGCTGGGACGAAGGAGGTTACTCCGAGCGCCGCGTCGATCCGGCAGAGATCGACCTCGTCATATACGCAACCATCACGCCCGACGCCATGGTTCCCTCCTGTGCCGGGCTTTTGCGCAGGAGGCTGGGGCTGGAGCGCGCGGCCGCTTTCGACCTGAACGCCGCGTGCTCCGGGTTCGTCTACGGCCTGTCGGTGGCGGAGTCCCTGATGGCCGCTTGCGCCCCAAACGCCGCAGGTGCAAGCGGACGCAACCCTATCCGACGCGCGCTCATCGTGGGGGCGGAGCGTCTGTCCCGCATCACGAACTGGCCCGACCGCAACACCTGCGTCCTGTTCGGAGACGGCGCGGGAGCGGCCGTGGTGGAATGGGACGAGGAGCGGCCGGGGATCCTCAGCAGCTTCATCGCGAACGAGGACGATCCCACAAACGCCCTCACCTGCCCCGCTGCGTACGACTCCCCCGTGCCCTTTGACAACGAAGGCGTCAGTCTGCGCGCCGAAGAGCACGATGACTCCCTCGATGCCGTGGACGAAGAGCTCGGCATCCGCGCCCATATCGCTGATGGCGAGCCTCGCCAGGTGCTGCGGATGGACGGGCAGAAAGTGTTCAAATTCGCCGTCGGGGCGCTGTCCGCCGCCGTGGACGTGGCGCTTGAACGCGCGGGCCTGACGCTTGACGACGTTTCCCTCATCGTGCCCCATCAGGCCAACGAGCGCATTATCAGGTACGCCGCCAAGAAGATCGGCCGTCCGCTCGACTTCTTCCAGGTGTCCATCGCCCATCGGGGGAACTCGTCTGCCGCATGCATACCCATGACTTTGGCGGACGCCTACGAGAACGGCCGCATCAAACCCGGGGACAAAGTGGTGCTCGTGGCGTTTGGCGGCGGATTCACCTCAGGCGCCGTCGTGTACGAAGCCTAGAAGCGCGAGCGGGTCCGTTCGCTCGGCGCGCAGCATGCGAAGCGCCTGGCGAACGGACCCGCGTATTTGGCGGCGGAGGGCAGCGGCCCTTCCGCCCTCCCCTTCCGTATGGTTATCGACGCGGCACCGCAACGCGAACGGCGCGAGCGCACAGAGCGGCTGCAACCGTTTTCACCACGTCCACAATCACGAAGGGGGCGATGGTGGTGGCAAACGCAGCCTCCGGACCCACCCCGGCAACCGCCATGTACTGGGCCCATCCGCACACATACGACACGGCGACGAACACCAGGGCCGCCACAACGTCCACCGCCAAGCCCTTTGCTCCGCTGCGAGGCTCCTCCGTTCCGAAACGACGGCGCAGGACGATCAGCACCGCCAAGGCAGCGGCGGCACCGAGGAGGTACCCCCACAGAAAGCCTCCCGTCGGGCCGGCCAGCACGCCAATGCCGCCCCGCATGCCCGAAAACACCGGCACGCCGACAGCCCCCAAGATCAAGTAGCCAATCACGGCGGCGAGGCATTCCTTTGGCTGCAGCACCAAAATGGCGAACGCGAACGCGAATATTTGCAAGGTGAACGGCACGGGACCCAAAGGCACCGTCACCCAAGCGGACACCGCCATGATCGCTATCGTCAATCCGGTAAACGCAATGGATCGCGTGCGCGACGCGACCGCCCTCTCCTTTGATTTCACGGCTTCGGCCATTACGAGCATCTCCTTCGCATTCGGTTGTATGGCGAGGGCACATGCTAACGCATGCGCCCTCCATCGTGAACCTTTGAAAAAAACGAAGGGTGACAATTGTCGGGAATCGACACCACGGAATCCAGCGTCCTCGGGCATCCCCGATCACGCGGGTGCGCGCTCTTCCGCAGCCGCCACATTTGAGCGCAAAGCCGGCAGGCATTCGCCGAAACGCGCGCCCTCTAAAACTTGGCCGCTATCTCGCCACGCTCAAGTTTTCCAAGACGACCCATTTCCGCAACAATGAACACCGCCGTGGTGAAGATTGCCAGAAAATCGGCTACAGGCGTGGCGAAATACAGCGCATCCAAACTTGTGAGCTGAGAGAACATGCCGGGAAGCGCCATGGGCAGGCAGATGAGCAATGGGATGAGGAACAGTATCTGACGCGTCAACGACAAGAAGATGGACTTCGCAGGCTGTCCTGTGGCTTGGAAATAATTGGAACCCACAATCTGGAATCCGATGAACGGCAGCATGAACAACTGCACTTTCAAGGCAAACACCGTGAAGTCGCGCAGGCCGTCATCCACGATGCCGAAGAAGCTCACGATCTGCTCTGGGAACAGATGCACCAGCGCCCACAGCACCGCGCCGATGCAGGTTGCTCCGAAAATACCGCACCACAACGTCTTACGCACGCGCGCGTACAGATGCGCGCCGTAATTGAATCCCAAAAGAGGTTGGATGGCTATGGCGACGCCGATGAGCGGCAAAACCGAGAACATGGCCACGCGCTGCACCACGCCGATGGAGGCAAGCGCCCCTTCAGCGCCAATCGCACTCATAGATCCGTACATGTTCAGCAGATTGTTCAACACGAAGTTCACCACGGCCATACCCGCCTGCACGGCAAAGCTCGCCAACCCCAACGACACGATGAGGCCGATCGTCCGCATGTGCAGCGACATGCTGCGCACGCGCAGCTTCATAGGAGCGCTCTTCGTCATGATGAAGTACCACAGCACGCATGCGCACGAAATAGCCTGGCCGCAAATGGTGGCAAGCGCGCTGCCCTGCACGCCCCACCCCAACACCATGACGAACAGAAAGTTGAACAACGTGCATGAGACGGCGCCGACGATCATCGTGGATAGGGCGCGGTTCGGAGCGCCTGCGGTGCGGATGAAGTTGTTCACGCCCATACCGATGCACTGGAATATGAAGCCGAGCGAGATAATCTGAATGAACGAACGAGCGTACTCCCAATCCTCGGCCGTTGCGCCGGACACTGCGAGCAGGCCGTCTATGCACGCGGGAATGTGAGCCACCACGGCCACCACGACCGCCAAGCCAATGGACAGCGACACCGTGTTGCCCAAACTGCGTTCGGCTTCGTCTCGCCTACCCTCGCCCATGCGCAGGGCAGCCAGCGCATTGCCACCGTTGCCCACCAGCATGGAAATGGCCATGAACACCGTCATGATCGGCATGGCCACTGTGGCTGTGGCAAGGCCGATCTCCCCCATAGCCTGACCCAAGAAAATGGAGTCGATCAAGTTATACGCGCCGTTGACCAACATGCCCAAAATAGAGGGGATGGCGAATTCCACGATAAGCCGAGGAATGGACGCCGTACCCATGCGGGCCACTTTGTCTTCTTTCGTTTTTTGAGGCGATTCCGGCATCTGCGACGATTGTCCCGGAGCGTGCTCGTTCATATCCGACATGCTGTCAAATGCCGCCTTTCAGAATACTCTTCTTATGAAACGCTGATTTTACCCGTTTTATCGAATCCTGCAATGCGCAGAGCGTGCCCAAACGGGACAGCCCACCTGGGCACGCGAAACGCATCACCTTCGCCGAAACGGGCTTTAAGGCCTCTCGACCCCATACCTCTCGCACAAAAGCCCAAAATCCTCCGAAGTTAGCAAACGGACGATTTCCTCAGGCCCGCAGCCGCTCTCCTCCATGGCTTCGAGAAGCCTCTTCTGGGTCTTCATCGTCGCGGAAACGCCTTCCGCACGTCCCTCGGCACGACCTTCCGCGCGACCCTCGGCACGTCCCTCGGCACGACCCTCGGCACGTCCCTCCGCGCGGCCCTCAGCGCGGCCCTTGGCGCGACCTTCCTCGC
Organism: Candidatus Rubneribacter avistercoris; assembly: GCA_019115845.1. Classification (GTDB taxonomy): domain Bacteria; phylum Actinomycetota; class Coriobacteriia; order Coriobacteriales; family Eggerthellaceae; genus Rubneribacter; species Rubneribacter avistercoris. The sequence goes on from DXCU01000012.1 coordinate 18,127, forward strand.
GACCCTCCACAAGAGCTTCGGCACGAGCTTTGGCGCGAGCCTCAGCCGCGGCGGCGCGCTTGGCGTCCTCAATATCCCATTCGATCCAGCTCATATTGCCAATCCATTCTTCGTCCTTGTGAGCACGCTTGACTGCTTCAGCAAGCTGCATCGTAAGCGAATCGGCGCTTTCAGCCACGTTCGTTTCCACGAATTGTAGCAGGCTTGCCACCTCAGGACGAGCGCGGCCCATATCCCCTCGAGCGTTCAGCACAACATCCACCGCGCCATTGTCGAAAGGGACAGCCCCGTCCTCCTCGCATCGGCTTTTGAACGTGTACACGGGCAAGCCGAACCCGAATGGATCGTGCCTGCAGATGAATATCACGTACACCGGCCGAAGCTTCTCGTAACCGTCGCCTTTGTCGAGCAGGCGTCGGTCAAGCTGCGCACGATAGAACCTCATGCGCTTGGGCAACTCCGTCTGCTCGTAGCTCTGCATTTCCACCTCGAACGCGGCGTCCCCGCTTCGTGCGAACACGTCGAACCTGACGCCGCGTCGAACAATGGTGGAGTTCTCCGACTCCACCTCGATCGCCTCCAGCGAATCGATGCGAATGTCGAGCACCCGCTCGATGACTTCTTTGCAAAGGTCGGGATTGTCCTGCATCACCTTTGCGAACACATACCGGTTGGAAAACGGCAGCTGCCTGTCCATGCCACACCTGCTTTCTGCACCCCTGAATTGAAGAAGATCTTCGAGGATCTTGCAGGCGTGGTACAGACGAAAGGGAGTAGACTTCCGCCATCTATGGACACGCCAAAAACTCTGCGAGAGAGGCGCGCACCTGCACTGGCTCTTTTTCGTTGAAGCAAGTATAGCATAAACAGGAACGTTTGTTCCATAAAATGTTTGTCAGATTTCTATTTGCGCGATATGCGCTTCCCCCGACGCAACGGCAACCTCGGACCCTTCGGAATCGCGCAACACCAAAAACCCTGATCGATCGACTCGCATGACCTCGCCCGACGCAAGCAGATTGCCTTGCACGTCCATCATGCGCACCGCCCTCCCCGTCAAGGCGGCATGCGAGTCGAACTCCTCGACGAACGGGAAAAAGCCTCCGCTCAGCCACTTGCCGTACATCAATCCAAACGCTTCAAGAAAGGTGCTGAACACAAGATCGACGGAAACGAAACGCCCGGCGAGGTCGGCCACGTAGACCGGTTGGTTCTTACCCCCGACATCCACGCTCCCAGCAAGCGGCAGCACGTTCACGCCCACACCGACGCATACGCCGCCACCGTGCGCCTCGCACGAGATGCCGCACAGCTTCGCAAGGGAAACGGCACCCGTCTCGTCGTAGGGGGCACCGCGCGCAACCACCACGTCGTTGGGCCATTTGACAAGAACGCTCTCGGCAGCATGCAATCCCACCACCTTGACGACGGCGCGCCGCACGGCAAGCCCAACCACCAAGCCCAACGTGGGCAAAATAGCCGGATCAACCCCGGGACGCAGCAAAAGCGAGCAGTACAACCCGCCTTCCGGACTCGCCCACGCACGGCCCTGGCGACCGTAGCCGCCGGTTTGCCGGCGCGCGCGCACGACCAATCCTTCGGGTTCGCCCGCCTCGATCGCGCGCTTCACCTCGATATTGGTGGACGCCACCGCATCAAGCATCCTCACGCGAAACGCCGAAGCGCTCACAGCCGCACGGCCCTCCCCACGCTCACGGCCGCATCGGTCACCGTCACCCCGTTGGCCAGCACATGACCGGGACGCAACTCCAAAAGCGGCTTCACCGTAAAATCGCGCTCCAGCAGACGCGGATGCGGCAGCGTAAGCTCGTCGGAGTCCGCAACGTAGAGCTGGTAGTCGAGGATATCCAGATCGCACGTGCGCGGGCCGTTCTCCACCGTGCGCACGCGGCCGAGGCTGTTCTCGATGGCGTGCAAGTAGCCCAAAAGCTCCTTTGGCGCGATGCCCGTGCGCAGCAGCACCACGGCGTTCACGAAAGCATCCTGATCAAGGTAATAGGCAGGCTCGCTTTCGTAGAAGCTCGAGATGTCGACGATCTGCGAGTCGGGCAGCGAGCACAGCTCGGTGATGGCTTGGTTGAGCATGGCGATCTTGCCCTCGCGCTCCTCGCCCGGCTCGGCCACGAGCGGCACGTTGCAGCCCAAGCCCAAAAACGCGTAGGGCCGCAAGTCGGAAAGCGCCTTTGTCGTCTCGGCCACGTTGTGCACGCGCACCACGCCCGCGCCCAGCTCGCATGCCATGAGCGCCTCGGCAGCCGACACGCGATCACGATCAACCGAGCGCTCGATGCCGTAGGCGAATCCCAGATAACTTTTACGCGAGAGCGCCGCCATCACGGGATAGCCCAACCGCGCGAACTCCTGGAAGTTGCGCACCACCTCGAGCGTTTGCCGAGGCGTCTTGCCGAAACCAGGCCCGGGATCAAGGCAGATGCGATCATGCGCGATACCCGCCGCCTCAAGCGAGGCCGCCTGCGCAGCAAGCCAGTCGCGCACCTCGGCCACCACGTCAACGTAGGAGGGCGCATCCTGCATCGTGGCCGGCTCGCCCTGCATGTGCATGACCACAAGACCGCAATCGCCGCCCGCTTCGCGCACCGCCGCCACCATGGCGGGGTCGCGAAAGCCCGACACGTCGTTCACGATGGCCGCACCCGCCTCAAGGCACGCGCGCGCCACCTCGGCATGCCGCGTGTCAACGCTCACGCATACGCCGCGTGTCGCCAGTTCACGCACCACGGGCAGCACGCGGGCCAGCTCCTCCTCCACGCTCACCGGCGCCGCGCCGGGACGCGTGGACTCGCCGCCCACATCGATGATGCGCGCCCCCTCCTCCAGCAAGCGCTCGGCGTGCGCAAGCGCGGCCTCGGGCGCATCATGCTCGCCGCCGTCGGAGAAGGAGTCGGGCGTGACGTTGAGGATGCCCATCACAATGGGCATCCTCGTATCGAACTCATAGCTTGCGCAGCGCCAGATCATCGCGCGGCACCGCCATTTTCCCCATCGCGGCCCTCTTCGCCGGGCGAAGGCTTCCCGGCGGGCACCACCGGCTCGCCCGTCGGCGGAGGCGGAACCTGCGCGACCGCGCCTTCCGCAGCCTTCCGATACGGGCCGTTCGGATCTTGGTCGCCCGGCTCCACCGGCTCCTCTTTCCAGTTGGGATCAGCCAATTGCTCGTCGCGAGCGCGAGCGGCAGCCTCCTCGGCCTCCTTGCGGGCCATAATCTCGTCCTCGTGCTTGAGGTACTCGTCCCACTCGTTGTCGAGCAGCGCCTGGCACGCCTCGCCCTCCACCGTCTCGCGCTCCAACAGCACGCTGGCCATAAGATCCATCTGCTCGCGATGCGTGCTCAGTATCTCGTAGGCGCGGTCGTGCGCCTCCTTCATGATGCGCGCCACCTCGTCGTCGATGCGCTTGGCCGTCTCCTCGGAATAATCCTGCGTGTTGCCGTAGTCGCGGCCCAGGAACACCTCGTGGTTCGGCTGGCCGAACACCTGCGTGCCCAGCTCGGCGCTCATGCCGTACTGCGTGACGATGGCGCGGGCCATCTTGGTGGCGCGCTCAAGGTCGTTGCTGGCGCCCGTGGTGATGTCGTCGCAGAAAATCTCCTCGGCAACGCGACCGCCCATGAACACGGCCAGTTCGTCGCGCATCTCGCCAAGCGAGTTCAAGACTTTGTCCTCCTTAGGGATGGACAGCGTGTAGCCAAGCGCCCGTCCGCGCGAGATGATGCTGATCTTGTGCACGGGGTCGGCATGCGGCAGCAGGTGGCCGACGAGGGCATGGCCGCTCTCGTGATAGGCGATGGTGTGCTTGGTCTGCTCGTCCATCACGCGGCCCTTGCGCTCCGGGCCGGCGATGACCCGCTCCATCGACTCGCTCACTTCCTGCTGCGTGATGATCTTCTTGCCGCGGCGAGCCGTCAGAAGCGCGCTCTCGTTCATGAGGTTGGCCAGATCGGCGCCCGTGAAGCCCGGCGTGAGCTTGGCCACCTTCGCCAGATCGACATCGCTGCCAAGCGGCTTGTCCTTGGAGTGAACCTTGAGGATCTTCTCGCGGCCCTTCACATCCGGCGCATCCACCACAATCTGGCGGTCGAAGCGGCCGGGACGCAGAAGCGCCGGGTCAAGAACGTCGGCGCGGTTCGTGGCGGCGATAAGCACCACCGAATCGCTCGCCTCGAAACCGTCCATCTCCACAAGCAGCTGGTTGAGCGTCTGCTCGCGCTCGTCGTGGCCGCCGC